>CAYZZX010000037.1:0-16710 GCA_964483085.1 uncultured Synergistaceae bacterium | reverse complement strand
TTAGGTTCTAAGTTTCTAGGCTTTCTAAATTTCTAGGCTTTTTAAGTTCCCAGGTTTATGAGTTTCTGGGTTTCTGGGTTTCCGGAGTACTGAGTTTCTGAGGTCATTTATCATTTACATATTCTACAAGAATCCTGTGAGTTTCGTGATTGTGTGAACAGGCGTTGAATTTTCACACTTAATTTTTCCGCAAATTGAATGTAGTAGTTGGTTGGTTGGTAGATAGGTAGGTAGAAAGGTAGGTTGGTAGGTTGGTAGGTTGGCAGGTTGGCAGGTAGGTTGGTAGGTAATTTAGTTTCTTTCTTTCATGCAGACAATATTTCTGTTATTTTTTTCTACTTTTTGGTTTTGGGGTTGTTCATACTTTTTTATAAAGTTTCTTATTTATGTATGTTTTGAATGAGGACCTCTTTTAATAATAAAAGTCGCTTGGCCTAGATGTAAAGACAATATGAATAGACTTTTTTGAGGTGGGTAGAAAAAGAAGGTTTACGGAGCGTAATTTGGTATTTACGGAAAATTGATCATTTGCGTCTGCTGTTTCGCCCTAGAGAACGAATTTTATAAGCGAAAAAGGCTGCTGCCATCGCCTTGAGAAGATCCGGGAGCAGGAAAGGAATCATGCCGATGTAAAATACTTGTTTGATTGTAGTGGTTTTTTCGGCTATAAAATTCAGATTGAGATAGAGGCCTGAAATACCGAAGGCGTATATTATGAAAAGACCAGCAAAGGAAGCTGTAATTAGCTTTAAAAGTGAATTATAGCTCCCTCTGGAGAGTTTCCCTGCTGTCCATGCTGCGAACGGATAGGCCAGTATATAGCCGAAAGTAGGAGAAAGTGTATAGGTTATTCCGCCCCCGCCCGCGAATATTGGCAGTCCCGTAAGTCCTAGAAGGATATAGACGCACTGAGAAGCCATGCCTGCTCGCCTCCCCAGAAGAAGGCCCGACAAAAGGACCAGGAGTACCTGAAGAGTGAAGGGTACCGGAGGAAATGGAATACGCAGAAAAGCTCCAAGGGCAGTAAGCCCTGCAAAAAGTGCTGCGAGTATTAAGGAATGGGTCCGGTTTCGCAGGAACAACACCTCCATGTCAACGCATACTATAGAGGTTGACATGGCAAAACACAATAGGGGAAATAGATTCTTAAGTATTTGTCTTTTTTAAGTTTCTCAAGATGCTGAAATCATTATGAAAGAATTTTTCTACATATCTTGTGAACCGAGACTATTATTTATGATGACCTCTACTCGATAGAAATAATATCTTTCCGGTGGAGTACATTTTAAAAAGAATCGGTTCTAAAATCGCACGTTAGACGCCATGATGATGACTTGGATATTATTATTGGAGGAGATAATAAAGCAGGGGAAGGTGCGATGTCAGGGTCAGGAGCACTTGCTGAAGAAATTTCGGCTGCCGGCTTTTCAGCTCTGCCTTTTCACTGCTGGCTTTTTAATGAGCTTCACTGTTGAACGGCTCTCCCTGTCTGCACCCATTCCTCAAGGGTCTCTTCAAAGAGGACCTGGCAGTCGAGAGGTACTCTGCATTCAACGTCTATTCTTTCTCCGTAATTGAGAGACTGATCGGAGACGACGACTTCACAGACTGTGAAGAGGTGTTCGAGGGATTTCGACAGTTCGTAGGGAACAGAGAAGTGATATTCTACCGTCTGCCTTTTCCTTACTCTTCCGGCAGCCTCTAGAGCTTCGGAGGATGAGGACGCATAGGCATCAATGAGACCGCGGACGCCGAGCTTGATTCCGCCGAAATAGCGAGTGACTACAACCAGAGTGTTGGTTACGTCCGCCCGGAGGATCGCTCCGAGGATCGGTTTTCCAGCTGTTCCCGAGGGTTCACCGTCGTCGGAAGAGTACTCGATTGATGGTTCCGGCCCAATTCGGTAAGCCCAGCAGTTATGGGAGGCCTGCTTGTGCTCGTTTTGTATCTCTTTCAGTAGTTCTCGAGCGTGTTCCTCCGAAGTGCAGAGGGAGACAGAGGCGATAAAGCGGGATTTCTGGATCTTTTGTTCAACTGATACCTCTCTTGCCGGCTCGAGAAAGGCGTCTGTCATTCCCTTCGCCACTCCTCACGTATCTTTTTGTACGTGGTCTCGAGCCCCTCGGCTATGACCCGAACATCGCTGAAGACAGGCATGAAGTTAGTATCTCCGTTCCACCGGGGAACAATATGGAGATGCAGATGCTCGTCGAAGCCGGCTCCCGCAACCTTTCCCAGGTTGATCCCCAGATTGAATCCTTGAGGGCTCATGACGTTCTTGAGTACAGAGACGCACCGTCCGCCGAGACGATGAAGCTCGAGCATCTCTTCATCTGTAAGATGTTCGTAATCTGCGGTGTGGCGGTAGGGAGAGACCATGAGATGCCCCGGATTGTAGGGGAAGGCATTGAGGATGATGAAACAGGTCTTTCCCCGGTGAAGGATGAGTCGTTCTTCATCCCGGTCCTCCTGAGGAAAATCGCAGAAGATGCACCCTTCCTGATCTTTTGAGGCCGAAATGTATGCCATACGCCAGGGGGCGAAGATGTTTTCCATGATATGCTCCTTTCGCGGTCATGATATTTTCCCCTGAGGAGGGGAGCCGTTTATTTCCTTCGAAGTACATTCCGTAGGAAAAGCCACCCCTGCCATAGCCCGACCGCTGCCATTATAAGAGGAAGAGCTCCCTCCAGCCATTCAGGGTATCCCAGTGACGAGAGTTTTTTACCGGCGAGGAGGCCGAAGAAAGTGTACCCTCCGATCAGGAAGGCCGTGGATATGACCTTTCCGTAAAGAATGAGATCGTCAATCCCTCTCATTTTTTATCTTCCACTATTTCCCGGGAAATAACTTCGTCCTCCTGTTCGATAGTGGATAGAATTGATTTGACCTGGTACTGGTTGAGTCCGTCAAGGGACAGCTTCATCCGTGACTTCGTACCGGTCACCTTGACGCCAATGCCAAGCTCCCGGGCGGCTCTTTTAACCGATTCGGGGATTTCGAAGGAAAACCTCTTTGTGGTCTTTATTTCCGGTGCCTGCCTGTTTGCCAGCTTCACCGCCTCCTCGACCTGCCGGACGGACAGGCCCTTCTCTGCGGCCCGTTGAGCGAGTGAGATCATCACCGCCGGAGATTCGAGGGCGAGCAGTGGACGGGCATGCCCTTCGGCGAGGAGGTTCGACGAGAGGAGGTCTTTTACTTCGGGAGGAAGCTGGAGAAGGCGAAGTTTATTGGTTAGAGCGGTTCGGCTCCATCCGATCCGCGATGCAGCCTCCTCCTGCGTGAGAGAGGACGACTTCAAGAGATCGGAGAGGGCAGTCGCAACTTCGAGAGGCGAGAGGTCTTCCCTTTGGATGTTCTCTATGAGCGAGATTTCCATCATCTCAAGGTCCGTTCCCTCAACTATACGGACGGGAGCTTCTTTCAATCCCGCCAGCTGAGCCGCTCTCCAGCGCCGCTCTCCCGCCACGAGTTCGTATTCGTCGTTCTCCCGGCGACGGACTACGAGGGGCTGAACGATTCCGTGCGTCCCGATGGACCGGGCAAGGGCTTCGATCCCCGCCTCGTCCATCGTCCGCCGGGGCTGAAGGGGGTTGGGGATGATACTGTCCAGAGGCAGGACAGCTCCTCCCTGCGGCTGTTCCTCAATTGGCGCGGAGGGAGCGGGGTCGGCGGTTGCAGAAGAGAAGAGAGCGCCGAGTCCTTTTCCTAAGGCTCTATTTTTAGCCACAGCTCCGACACCTCCTTTCCCAGTTCTCTGTATGCCTGGCCCCCTGTGGAGGATGGTTCGTAGTAGCTGATGGGTTCCGCATGGCTGGGCGCCTCCGAGAGTTTGACGTTCCGGGGAATGACCGTTTTGAAAACAATGTCGCCGAACTGTCGCCGTACTTCATTGGCCACCTCGTTGGCGAGGCGGGTGCGGGAGTCGAACATTGTGAGGAGGACGCCGTCCATGGCAAGATTCGGGTTCAGGTTCTCTCGAATGAGGGAGATTGTGCGGGAGAGCTGGCCGACTCCCTCAAGAGCGTAGTATTCGCACTGAATGGGGATGATGAGGCGGTCAGAGGCGGCGAGGGCATTGATGGTGAGCATGCCGAGAGAGGGGGGGCAGTCCACGACGGCGACGTCGTAGCCGGAAAGACTGGAGAGGCGTCTGCGAAGCCGGGTCTCCCTGCTGATCACGCTGGCCAGCTCCACCTCCGCTCCGGCAAGATCGATGGTGGAGGGGAGGAGGGAGACTCCCTCCCATCGGGTGGGAACGATGGCCTCTTCTGCGGTGGCGCCTCCGAGGAGGACATCGTAGAGGCTCACATCGAGGCCGGAGGGAGGAATTCCCAGTCCGCTTGTGCAGTTAGCCTGAGGGTCAATATCCACAACGAGCACGGAGTATCCGAGCCTTCCGAGCTCAGCCGCGAGATTGACGCAGGTTGTCGTTTTTCCCACGCCGCCTTTTTGATTGGATATCGTCAGTGTGATCATGAGCGCGTCACCTCCACCAGAATAATTTTTCTGCCGTGCCTGCTTTTCTGGGAAAATCGGCAGGGCATGGGGCAGTTTTCGTCCAGAGTACAAAGAAGAGTTTTTTTTCTTCCCTTTCGTAGGGGATGAGTCGGGGGGCGGAGAGCCTCAGCCGGGCCCATTTCCCTTCAAGAGGGGCAGCCTCATCATGCCATGAAGGGCCTTTAAAGGCGAGGATGGTCCCTCCCGTTTTGACCAGGGGAGAAAGATATTCCACTAGAATACCCGCAGAGGCGAGGGCACGGCACCCCGCAAGATCAAATACTTCCCGGTTTGCCCGTGCGTAATCCTCCACCCGGGACCAGGCGATGGCCACGTTGGCAAGGCCGAGATCTGCGGCCAGAGCGGCCAGGGCACCGCATTTCTTCCGGACGCTGTCGAGCAATATGACCTCGAGATCCGGCCTGCAGAGGGCCCAGACCAGCCCCGGCAGTCCTCCTCCGGAACCGACGTCGATGATCTTTCCTTCCGGAGGAAGAAGGGGCACTGAGGCGAGGCAGTCGAGAATGTGCTCTTTCCAGAGGATCTCAGGGTCCGCCGGGCCTGTGAGACGAATGCGCCCTTTGTAGGAGGCAAGGAGCTCTCCATAATGCCGGAGGGCATCTTCGTGCCGGGAAAGAAGTTGGGAAACGGCTTGGTCCACCGGTTTTCTCCTTTCGTATCTTTGAGATAGCCATTTTCATGGGTTTTCATTATATACCCTTTGGCGTCAGAGGGGGCCTCTCTTTTGTTTCAGGAAGGACCGTTATACAATGAAGCAAAGGAGGGTTGTCCATGTCTCTGTATGAAAAAATGTTTGACTCCGTCGCTGGCGCAAAGGACTGCGGAGTGGCGTCCCTTTTTCTCGGCTGGAAGGGAAGCGCCATCCTCCTTGAGGACGGACGGTGGGGCGTGGGGGCGGTCCCCCCCTCGGGGCGTGAGTCCCATTCCCCCCGGGAGCCTCATACCCGCACGCTTCTCTCCGCCTCCGCCCGGGAGATCGCCCTGTTGGCCGTCTCCCCCTATCCGCAGGAGTTCGCCGCCGCCTCCGCAGCCCTTTCGGCTCTTCTGCCCCCTCCGGAAGGGGGGCAACCCCTTGAAGCCCTCCTTGCCCTTCCGGAAAAAGACCGGGTCTCCCTTCTCGCCCCGGACCCGTGGGTTTCAGATTTCCTCAGCGACTGGAACTGGAATATTTCCATCTTTGACGACCGCCGGAGAGGCCTCGCCGTTCTTCCCGAATGGACAAGCTCCCAGCACATGGCATCGAGCCAGTGGATATGGCTCACCGCGGAAGCCCTGCGCACCCGGGCGATTCTGACCCTTCTTCCTCTTTTTCCGGGGAAGAAGGGCGTGATCCTCCAGGGGCCCGGCATTCCCTTCCTTCCCGAGCTTTTCCGGGAGGCGGGAGTCACCCACCTCGTTCTCCCCGTGCCCGAAGAGGGCAGCCGGGAGGAGGTCTTCCGCTATCTCGGCACGGGCGGAAGCCCCTGGAGCTGCCCCGACCTCCGCTGGAAAGTCTTTTTTCTGAACGCTGAGGGGAATTCATGAAGCTGCCCAAGGTGAAACTGCGGAAGGGGAAGCTCTCAATCTCCCTCGGAAGCCTGCTGCTTCTGCTGCTCACCCTTTTTTTCCGGGAGAGCCCGGAGCTGCTTTCTCCCCATTCCCCCGTGACGGTCTCCGACGGCGATACCATCTCTATGGAAATTCAGGGAGAGAAGGAGACCATCCGGTATCTTCTGATGGATACACCGGAGCTTCATCACCCCTCCCGCCCGGTGGAGGAGCTGGGCAAAGAGGCCCGGGAGGAAAATATCCGCCTTCTCGCCCTCGGCCCTCTACGCCTCGAATTCGACAAGGAGCGGCGCGATCGGTACGGCCGGCTTCTCGCTTTCATATGGGTCAAAACCCCTGAGGGGGAGATCATGGTCAACGAGGAGCTCGTGCGGAAGGGGCTGGCTCTGCCTCTGGTCATTCCCCCCAACGGAAAATACTCCGACCGGGTTTTTTCCGCCATGGCTGAGGCCCGGGCAAAAAACAGGGGGCTGTGGGGGAGGGCGGCACAAAGAATCTTCACTCCCGCCCAGCTCTGGAACGAGGCCCCCTACCTCGCTGGAAATTTCGTGACCGTAAAGATGACCGTGGAAAAGGTGGAGAAAAAGGGACGGCGGCTCTTTCTGCGCCAGGGAAAGGTGACCCTGAGCGCCTATCGAAGCCCGGAGACGGAGCCCCTCTGGCACCTCAAGGCCGGGGACCGGATAAGCGCTTCGGGGAAGGTGGTCCTCAGCTATAAGGGGTGTGAAATTCCCCTCGTCTCGGACCTTCAGGTCGCCCTTCTGCCCTCTCCCTGAACTCGGCCCTCCTCTAGCGTCTCTTTTTTTCTTTCCACAAAGGGCAAACTTATCCACAAAAGCTCAGACAATGAGGCTTTACGGTCCTTTTTCCGGACTTATACACATACTTACCCACATATCCACACTTTCCTTTGACACAGGGTCACTCCATATATGGGTTGTACAGAATTGATTTTTTCTTCTTCAAGGTTCAGTAATACAACTCTGGTTTCTTCGGGAAAATTCGCTATGATATTGCTCAGTACGAAATGTACGCTCTTTTTGTCCGTACTCCTTTACAGAACAATTCTGCCTCAGCGGCACGAAGGGACGAAAGCACATGATGGCAGGAAAAAAGAAAAAAATACTCTCCCTGGTCATCCTCCTTCCCCTGGTCGTCATCGGGTTCTTCTCCTTCTTTCTTCTTTCAGGAAAGGACGTCGCCGTATCGACCTACAAGCAGACGCTCCAGAATATGATCTCCGGTACTCCCGGATGGAGCTTCGACGCCGGGCCGATTTCAGGCAACCCGGTCACCGGCTATGTGGCCGAGGATGTCAGCATTTGCTACGGTGAAAAGGAGATCGCGAGGGCGAAAAGCCTTGCAGTCCGCCTCTCCCTTCTTTCCCTCATCAGGGGCAATCCCGAGGCGAGCAGAGTCACCCTCCGGGAGGTTTTTCTTCCCGGGGAGGCATTTTTTGCCGCTCTCCGGGAGACGGACTTTCCGTCGTCGGAGGACGAAGACGCCTCCCTCGACCATTTCCCCGTGGTGGTGCTCACATCGGCCCTTCTATCGGCGCCGGGAGGGGATATCCTCCTTGAAAATTTCCGCCTTTCTCCCGGAGAGGGGAGCATCACCTTCGCCGGAGGGGGGAAGCTGCTCAATCTCCCCCTTGAGATCGGCGGCTCCCTCGTGGCGGAGGATGGCCTGTCCGTCAGCAACGCCTATCTGAAGGCCGGAGAGGCCGTTTTGACCCTCTCGGGCTCTCTCTCCCCTGAGGTCACTCTCGAGGGAAACCTTGAGAAACTCTCCCTTCAGCAGATCGCGCCTCTCGTCGCCCTCCCCTCCGGAGTGGAGGGGACACTCTCTTCTACTGTATTTCTCAGCCGCCCGGGAGGAAGCCTGCTGCTCTCAGGGGAAGGAACCCTCACGGAGGGAAACATCAGCGGCCTTGAAACGGATGGAACATTCTTCTGGTCCGCCGACGGTGGAAAATTAACCCTCGACCCCCAGGAGGCCACTGTCTTTTCCTCTCCTGTCAGGGGAAACCTCTCCTTTTTCTTCGGCGAAAACCCTCAGGCGGAGATGAATCTCTTCCTCAAAAATGTTCGCTTTGAGGAATGGACGGACTTTTTTCCCTGGCTCTCCTCCGCGGAAGGCACTCTTTCAACTCTGAACGTTTCCCTGGCAGGCCCTCTGGACAGGCTGTCGGGTCCGGTGAGATTCAGCGCTTCCGACATCCTCGTGACCAGCATACCTGTGACGGAAGTGAAGGGGACTGTCGACCTCGAAGAGAGCGAGCGTTTTGTCCTTCAGGCCACGAGCCGGTGGCAGGGCTCTCCGCTGACCGTGGACGGAGGGAGCGATCCGGACGGCAAGGGACTTCGTTTTCTTCTGCGCTCCGAAGCTCTTGATCTGAAGAGAGCCGGAGCGGTCTACGGGCCCGGCCTCTCCCTCGAGGGGATGGGGACGGCAGATGGCAAGATCCTCCTCTCCGAAGGAGGAGAACTGCAGCTCATCGGCTTTCTCAAGGCACCGAAATTCGCCCTCCTCGGCACGCGGGGAGAGAGCCTCTCCGTGGCCTTTGCAGGAAATGAAAAAACCCTCGATTTTTCATCTCTCAGCGTGAAGATCCCCGGAGGAGGGGAGCTCTCGGGCAGCGGAAAAGTTTCCGCCCTCGACAGCAAAGAGCCGGGGATCAATTTCACCGGCACGGGCAAGAATATTTCCGCCTCCTTTCTTGAATCCCTACTTTCAAAAGGCAGCGGCCTCGATGGAAAAGGCACCTTCGATCTTCAGTGGAGCCTCTCCGGCCCCCTGGCGAAACCCGCGGCGTCCTTCCAGCTCAGGGGAAAGGATACCCCCCTCTCGCCCCTTCTCCCCCTCCGGAAGGTGGCCCTCAACGGAAAGTACGCCGGAAACAAGCTTCTCCTCTCCGACGGATCGGCCTCTCTTTTCGGCGGCCAGGTGAGCCTCGGAGGAGAGGTGACTCTCTCGGGCGCTCCCTCCCTTGATCTCCGGGGGAAAATATCGAGTCTGTCCCTTGCCGCTCTCGGAGGCCTCGGAGGAGCGGAGCTGGCGAAGGGAAAGGGAACCATCTCGGGGGAGTTCTCCCTTATGGGGAGAGCTGACTCGCCGAAGATCTCCCTCGCCCTCGCCGCCCCCTCCCTCTCTCTTGAGGAAGCAACCCTCGAAGATCTCCGCCTCAGGGCGGAAGGGACCCTGCCGACTCTAAAGATCGAGGAGTTTTCCGCCCGCTTCGGAAAATCCCTTCTCAGCGCCAGCGGTTCCGTGAATCTGGAAAAGGGCGGTTCGGTGAACATGAAAGCCTCCGGAAAGGAGCTGGACCTCCGAACCCTTGCCGCGACCTTCTTTCCGGGCGCACCCCTCGGCGGAAGCATGGACGGTGAGATCTCCCTTACGGGAACTCTGGGAGGAAAACAGACTCTTATTTTCTCGGGAACTTCTCCTCTCGTCACTCTTCACGGAATCCTTCTGGAGGATATGAAAGTCACCCTCAAACCGAAGGGACAGGACCGCTTCGCCTTCTCTCTGGAGGGGCTTCTCGGTTCGAGCAGCCTAGCCCTGGCGGGGGAGCTTGAGCCCACGGACGACGGCGCGGCCTTCTCGATCAAAACCAGCAAAAAAATCGACATCGCCGCCACTGCCGCAGGATATTCAAGCCAGGCGGCGGGGATACTCCGGGGCGAGGCTGATTTTGAGGCGAAGGGCCGGTTGGGGAAGGAGGGTGTCACGGCGGAGGGGACGATCTCCTCCGGAAAGGTGGGCTTCTACCGCACCGAGGCCACAGACGTGAGAATTCCCTTTCTCTGGAAGGACAACCTGATGACCGTCACGGGAGGAAAGGCGGTCTACTACGGAGGAGGGGCCGACCTCTCCGGAACGGTGGACCCCGCCACCATGCGGTGGGAAGGAAATCTCGAGGTAAAGGGGTTCAACCTTGAGAGCGTCACGACCCCGATGCTCGACGGTGAGGGGACCGTGACCGGCACGGCCAACCTCACCATGAGAGGAAGCGGCACAGGGGGCATGGTGGGGCTCGTCTTCGGCAGCGGGCAGCTTTCGGCTCAGGAAGGGGTCGTAAAGGGGTTCGAGGCCATCACATCCGTCTCACCGAGCGGTGAAATCCCCTTCACCTCCGTACTGGCCAGCTTCAACGTGGACGGACGGAACATCTTCCTTCTTCCGGGAAGCAGGATCTCCGCTCCTCCGGGAAACGACGTCTACCGCTACTTCTCCGCCAGCGGTTCCCTCGGATGGAATGAGGCCCCCCTCGATCTGAAATGCCTCGGGGATATCAACATCCGGGCACTCAACGCCTTCCTCGGCGCCCTCCAGGGGATCATCTCCATCGACGGCAACCCCCTCACGGACCCACAGTTTCTGGCAAACTTCCTCACGGGGCTTCTTGGCGGAATGTCCGTACGGGACTTCCGGGAGACCACCTTCAATCTCAAGGGGAGCTGGGAATCCCCCGCCCTCACGGAACTGAAGGTGAAAAGCAACAAGATGCCGGCCAAAATCCCCCGCTCGGGCCAGTCGAACAACGGCGAGACGAAGATCAAGATCTCGGTGGAGATCCCCACCGGCGAGGGGAAGGATACGGGAGCAAGCACGGAGGACCAGGTCAAGAAGCAGCTTCTGGAGAACATCATGAAGCAGATTATCCGCCCCGGAGAGACCGAGGATTCCCTTCCGTGAGGCCGGAAAACGGCCGTCTTTCAGAAACGCCCCTCTGGAACTCCTCCGGAAGGGCTTATTTCTTTCTGATCAGCAGATTTTCTGGTGACCTCAGTCAACGGGTGGGGTATAATAGTTCGACAACGACATAAAATGTGAGGAGAGATTCTTATGAAATTCAGACCTGAGGTAAAACCCTTTCTCCTCGGATCCGTTGCGGCCGGTGCGGTTCTGTATCTGCTGCTGCGCCTTCTGGGAATATCCAACTTCGCTGCCCTTGTGAGCGGCGGTCTTCTCGCCACCGCGGGGATAGGGTATATGCTGTTCTTCTTCCGGGACCCCGATATGGTGACCCCCCGGGAGCCGGGGATCGTCGTGGCCGCCGCAAGCGGCAAGCTGGCGAAAATCACTGAGATGTACGAAAAAGACTACCTGAAAAGGGATACCGTACGGATCAGTATCTTTTTAAGCCTCTTCGACGTCCACGTAAACCGCTTTCCCATCGGCGGCTACTCCACCTTTCTGGGATATTTTCCGGGAAAACGCTTCTTCACCTTTGACGAAAAATCCTCCGACTTCAACCAGCACAACGCCATCCTCGTCCGGGGAGAGGGAACCTCGTGCCTCATCCGCCAGATCGTGGGGCCCGTCTGCCGCAGAGTGGTCTACTGGCTGCGCCCCGACAAGATGGAAGTGGTGGAGCGGGGCAAGGACTTCGGCATGATGAAGTTCGGCTCCCGCCTCGACATGTATTTCCCCAAGGGGGACATCGAGATCGTCGCCTCCCTGGGAGACCAGGTGACTGCAGGCGAGACCATCATCGCCCGGATTATACCCGAGGAGAAGAGAGGGCAATGAAGCGAAGGAGCATCCCGCGCCCGCGCATTCTGGCCAACTGGAGGAGGATCGTCCCTTCTGCGGTGACTCTGTCAGCCCTTTTCTTCGGTCTCGCAAGCATACTCTCCACCCTTGAGGCCATGCGGCTGGACATCCCTTCTCTGCTGGCCCGCTCCGCCCAGTACATCATGATCGCCCTCATTCTCGACGGCCTGGACGGCAACCTCGCCCGGTGGCTGAAGGGGTCGACAGATTTAGGGGCCGAACTGGATACCTTCGTCGACTTCACCGCCTTCGGAGCGGCTCCGGCGGTGCTCCTTTACGCCATGCTTCTCCACGGCCCAAGCCCCTTCTGGCGGACGGCACTGCCCACCCTGATCGTCTTTTCGGGGGCTCTGCGCCTCTCCAAATTCCGCATCATAGACCCCCTTCGAGGGCAGGGGGGCTTCATCGGCCTCCCCATCACCGTCAACTCCTCGTGGATCGCCCTGGTCGCCTTTGCTGCTCAGATCCTCACTCCCGATGACCACCTTCTCGTCAATGGCCCGGTCTCCGTCTTCTTCCAGTTTTTTATTCTTCTTATGCTCATCCTCCAGCTCTCTAATCTCCGCTATCCCAAACCATCGAACAAAATTAAATACTTCGCTCCCGCGGCCATCGTCGTCCTTCTACTGTGGGTTCTCAGCGAGACCTACGCAGCAGTGATCGCCCTTATTCTTGCCCTCGGCTGCATCGGCTATGTCCTCACGGGCCCGATGATCCACAAGCATTCCGCTCTGAAACGGGCCGAAGAAAAGTAGCGCCATGAAGGCCATCGGAGTGGACCTCGGAGGGCACAAGATCGCAGCGGCCCTCGTGGAGGACGGCCTCATACTTGACCGCATCTCCGAACAGACGGACATCCGCGAGCCCGACGCCGTCCTCGGAAAAATCGCCCTCCTTGCCAAAAATCTCGGTGCCGGGAAGGACTGCCCCGTGGGGGTGGGCATTCCCGGTATGCTTGACTCGGGGCGCAACGTCGCCCTTCAGATGCCCAACTTTCCCGGATGGAGCGGCCTCCCGGTGAAAAAAATCCTCACGGCAAAGATCGGCTCCCGGGTGGAGATCGATAACGACGCCAATTGCCATGCCCTCGGTGAGGGGTGGCAGGGGGCGGCTGCGGGCATGACGGACTTCATCCTCTTCACCCTCGGCACGGGCATCGGCGGAGGAATCGTGGTGAACGGCCGGATCCTCCGGGGGCACCACGGCATGGCGGGAGAGCCGGGGCATCTCGTCGTGGGAACGGCTGAACCCTGCGGATGCGGCTCCTTCGGCCATCTTGAGGGAATCAGCGGAGCGGACGCCCTTGAACGGCAGGCAGAGGCCATGGGACTGCAGCCCGACCTGAAGTACCTCTGGTCGAAACGGGCCGACCCCGAGATCGCATCCCTCTGGAACCGGTGGCTCGACCATCTCGCCAAGGGAATTGCCTCGACAATACACCTCTTCGACCCTCAGGCGGTGATCCTCGGCGGAGGACTGAGCCGCGGCGAGGGTTTTCTTGACCTCCTCCGCCCTCGGGTGAACGACTACCTGGCCCCCCCTTTCCGGAAGGTCCTCGACCTCCGCCTCAGCCTTCTGGGCAACGACGCCGCCACTATCGGGGCCGCCGCCCTCACCTTGCCGGACAGATTCGCGGCCTGAAACACAATATCCCAAAAAATCCGAACACCCGGGAGGAAGTTCAGAAATGCCCTCAAGAAAAGATGATATAGCGACTACAGTAGAAAAACTTCGGGAGGAGCTTCTCACCCTCAGCCACGATATCCACGGCAATCCTGAACTGGGCTGGCAGGAGCACAAAGCCGCCCAATGGCAGAAGGAGCTCCTCGAAAAATACGGATTTACCGTGGAGCTTCCCTTCTGCGGCATGGAGACGGCCTTTCGGGCCGCCGCCCCTTCCAACAGTCCGAACGGCGTCAAGGTCGCTTTTCTCTCCGAATACGATGCCCTTGACGGCGTGGGGCACGCCTGCGGGCACAACATCATCGCCGCAAGCGCCATGGGGGCGGCCATCGCCCTCTCAGAGACCATGAAGAGCCGGGGCATCCCCGGCGAGGTCTTCGTCTTCGGCACTCCGGCGGAGGAGACTGCGGGGGGTAAGATCCCCATGGCCGACTCGGGGGTCTTCGACGGCTTTACCTGCGCCCTCATGATCCACCCGGCCTCCGAGAACCTCATCGCCCGGCACGGTTTGGCCGCCCAGCAGGTGGAGGCGGAGTTCTTCGGTCGGGCCGCCCACTCGTCGAGCCCGTCGGACGGCATCAACGCCCTCTCCTCCCTGATAGCCCTCTTTCACGGCATCGACGCCCTCAGCCAGACGTGGACAAACGAGAGCAAGATCAACGGGATCATCACGGCAGGGGGCACGGCATCCAACGTCATCCCCGAGTACACCAGTGCTTCTTTCACCGTTCGGGCGGGAAAGAAAAAGACCCTTCTCAAAATTTTCGACGACCTCGACCGCATCGCCAGATCGGCGGCGTTGCTGACGGGAGCGGAATACAAGCTCACCGGAGCGCCCATCTACGCCGAGCGGTATCCGAGCATGACTCTTGGGGAGGCCTTCAAGGCGAACATGGAGCCCCTCGGGGTCACCATGAACTACCCCGACTACACCGCCCAGGTGGGGTCCTCCGACATCGGAAACGTCTCTTTGGTTGTGCCGGCCATTCATGAATATCTCGCCATCGCCGAGCCCGGCGAAGTGGTGGCCCATCACGAATCCTTCCGCAGGGCAGCGGTCAGCCCCCGGGGGGATGACGCAGTGATCCTCGCCGCCAAGGGGCTGGCCATGACGGCCCTTGACGTGCTGACAAGCGAAGAGCTCCGCTTTCAAATCACAAAGGAATTCGATGAAAAAGTCCGGCCGAACCAGTGCTGAGAACCCCCTCGCGAGGGTGAATCTGAATGCTTAAATACCTGATAAAGCGGATTTTTCAGATGATCGCCGTCCTCTTCGCCGTCTCCTTCATCGTCTTCGTCGTCATGAGCTTCACGGGGGATCCGGTGCTCATGATCGTGCCCCCCACGGCGACGGACGCCCAGATCGCCGAGGCTCGAATCGCCCTCGGCCTCGACCAGCCCCTGTGGGTGCAGTACAGAGTCTTCCTCGGTAACCTTCTGCAGGGGGACCTCGGTATCTCCTACATCTTCAAGCGCCCCGCCCTGACCCTGATCGTGGAGCGGATGCCCGCCACCCTGGAGCTCGTCTTCTTCTCCATCCTGATCTCCCTGACCGTAGCCCTTCCCTGCGGAGTCTTCGCCGGAGCATGGCCGAACAACCCCCTGAGCCGGATAATCATGGGGGGGTCCCTTCTGGGCATATCCCTTCCCTCCTTCTGGCTGGGAATTCTCTTCATCTTCTACTTCGCCGTGGAAAAAGGCCTTCTCCCCTCCTCGGGACGAGGAGAGACGGCCACACTCTTCGGAATCCCCTTCGCCTTTCTCACCTGGGACGGCTTCCGGCACATCATCCTTCCGGCGGTCACTCTGGCCATGGGAACTCTGGCGATGCTCATCCGTCTCATCCGGGCCCAGATCATGGAGGTCATGCGCCAGGACTTCATCAAGTTCGCCCGGGCCAAGGGGGTCTCATGGAAAAATCTGCTCTTCCGGCACGCCCTGAAGAACGCCCTCGTCCCGGTGGTGACCGTCTTCGGCATTCAGATCGGCACCCTCATCGCCTTCGCCACCGTCACGGAGACCATCTTCGCCTGGCCGGGAATGGGCAAGCTGCTGGTGGACTCAATCAACACGTCGGATCGGCCCGTGATCGTGGCCTATCTCATGATCGTCGCGGCCATGTTCGTCTTCATCAACTTTATGGTGGATATTGTCTATACCCTCATAGACCCCCGGATCGACCTGAGGTGACGGGATGAAAAATAAAATCAGAACTTTTTTCCGAAGCGAATTATTTCATAATTTTCTGCGAAATCCCGGCGCCATCATCGGGCTTGTGATCGTAATTTTCTTTCTGGTCATGGTGCTGATCGGCCCCTTCTTCACCCCCCAGAACCCCTACGACATCGGAAGCCTCGACCTCATGGACGCCTACAAGCCCCCCATGTGGATGGACGGCGGAGAGGCGGCCTTTCCCCTGGGGACGGACGAGCAGGGGCGGGATCTGCTGAGCGCCATGGTCTACGGCAGCAGGATCTCCATGGGGATCGGCCTGATCGTGGTGCTGCTCTCCTGCGTGATCGGGACCTTCCTCGGCCTCGTGGCGGGGTACTTCGGCGGAAGGCTGGACAGCCTTCTGATGCGCCTCGTGGACGTCCAGCTCTCCTTTCCGGCCATGCTGGTGGCCCTCTTCATCATGGCCGCCTTCGGACGGGGGTTCGGCAAGCTCGTCTTCGCCCTGACCATCGTGGGATGGGTGCTCTACGCCCGGACGGTGCGGAGCTCCGTCCTCGTGGAGAAAAAGAAGGAGTATATCGACGCGGCGAAGCTCATCGGCCTCTCTCCCTTTCCCGTCATCTTCCGCCATGTGCTGCCGAACATTCTGACCCCCCTGATCGTCATCGCCACGATCCAGGTGGGTACGGTCATCCTCACGGAAGCCACTCTGAGCTACCTCGGCGTGGGGGTCCCCGTCACGAAGCCCTCCCTGGGGCTGCTGGTCAAGAACGGCTACGACGTCCTCTTCAGCGGACTCTGGTGGTCCTCCGTCTTTCCGGGCATGTTCATCATGCTGCTCGTCTTCGGGATCAATCTTCTCGGAGATTTTCTCCGGGATGAATTCAATCCCCGGCTGAAGTAGGAGGTCGCCATGGCTGAATATCTGCTGGAAGTGAAAAATCTCAAGACCTGTTTCGAGCTCTTCCGGGGCACCGTGAAAGCGGTGGACGGCGTGGACTTTACCCTGAAGGAGGGGGAGATACTGGGCATCGTGGGGGAGTCGGGGGGCGGAAAATCCGTCACGGGCTTCTCTCTTCTCGGCCTGATCGACCCCCCCGGCAGGGTCGCCGGAGGGGAGGTCCTCTTCCGGGGGGAGGACCTGCTGAAAAAGTCGGAGGAGGAGATGCGCCGCATCCGGGGAAAGGAGATCTCCATGATCTTCCAGGACCCCATGACCTC
>CAYZZX010000036.1:0-16960 GCA_964483085.1 uncultured Synergistaceae bacterium | reverse complement strand
AGGAACGCTGCCCTCTGATGTCAGAGATACCGTCAGCCTCGGAGGCCTTCATCACCGGCTCGGTGAAGGAGATCATTCCGGTAGTCAAGATCGGCGACCTTACCGTGGGGGAGGGAAAACCCGGCACGGTCACACGGTCTCTCCATCAGACCTTCCTTGAGGAGATCGTCCGCTGGCTCGAGTAGACACCGCACTCCGAGAAGATGAGGGGCACCTTCCGATCTTTTTTTGATGATTTTTTTACGATCTGCCTCTATAATTGAAATGCTGAAGACAGCACGTCATTCCGCCGGAAGGGGACCGGATATTTATGGAGATACTGATCGAACAGCTTTTCAACGGACTCGCGGCGGGGGCTATCTACGCCCTCATCACCCTTGGACTCGCCCTGATCTACGGCGTCATGAAGATCCTCCACGTTGCCCATGCCTCGGTATTCACCGTCGGGGCCTACACGGGCCTTTTTATTTATAATTTCACGGGAAACCTTCTTCTCGCCGCCCTGGGGAGCATGGTCCTCTGCGCCATTCTGGGGGTCTGCATTGAGCGGTACGTCTACTACCCCCTGCTGAAATTTCCCCCCTACGTCTCCCTTATCAGCAGCATCGCCCTCTTGATCGGCCTTGAGGAGGTCTGCCGCCTCATCGCGGGGCCGGAGGTCCGCTCCTTTCCAGCCGAACTCCCCTTCCCCGCCTTCACCATCGGGGACTTCACCATCTCCTCCACCATTACGGCAACCTTCAGCGTCACCTTCGCCGTCCTTCTTCTCCTCTGGTTCATCATGACGAAGACCGAACTCGGACTGGCCATGCGGGCTGTCTCCCAGGACATGGAGATCGCCGCCTCCCTGGGAGTCCACACCCAGAAGACCGTGGCCATCACCTTTGTGATCGGCTCGGCCATCGCCGCCATCGCCGGAATTCTCGTGGGGATCTACTACAACCAGGTCTACCCCATGATGGGGACCGTGCCAGCCTACAAGACCCTCGCCCTCATCGTGGTGGGGGGAATGGGCTCCGCCTCGGGAGCCGTCCTCGCCTCCTTCCTTCTGGGCGTTGCCGAGACCCTGCTGATCGGCTTCGCGAACATCCCTCTTCCACGGGATGCCCTGGCCTTCATCGCCATGATCATCATCCTCATGTGGCGTCCTGCGGGACTGCTCGGCAAAAAGGGGGGGAAGTAAGCTCATGAATTCCTACGTCGTACAGGTGGGCACTCAGATCCTCATCCAAGCCATCGCCGCCTACGGATTGAACGTCATCGTCGGGTACGCGGGGCAGATCTCCCTCGGACATGCTGCATTCCTCGGTATCGGGGCCTACGCCAGCGCCATGCTCACCACTGCGGCGGGACTGTCCTTCTGGACCGCCCTGCCAATTGTCCTGCTCATCGTCGGGACCGTGGGCTTTCTCTGCGGGCTTCCGAGCCTTCGGGTCAAGGACGACTTCCTCGCCATCACCACCATCGGCATCAACTTCATCGTCGTGGCGGTCTTCCAGTACACTCCCGCCCTGGGCGGCGCCCTCGGAATCGGAGGGATCCCCCGGGTGAATCTTTTCGGAACTCCCCTCAAGGCCCAGGGGTTCTTCTACCTCTGTGTCTTCTTCCTCGTGGTCGTCATGGCGATCTGCTGGTTTTTCACCCGCACCTGGGCGGGACTCTCCTGCTTCGCCGTTCGGGAGAACGAGCGGGCTGCCTCGAGCATGGGAGTCTCCCCCGTGAAGGCCAAGCTGACGGCATTCGTCCTCGGAACACTCATGGCCGGGCTGGGAGGCGCCCTCTACGCCCACTACATGCGGTTCATCTCCGCCGAATCCTTTTCCTTTCCGGTCTCCGTCTCCATGCTCTCCGTCGTGATCGTGGGGGGCATTGGAACCCTCTTCGGCCCCCTCCTCGGGGCGATCATCCTCGGGGTGCTGCCGGAGATCTTCCGCCCCCTCGTGGACTACCGGATGCTCCTCTACGCCGCGGTGCTCCTCGCCATGATCCGCTTCCGCCCATCGGGGCTTCTCGGAGGGAGCAGCGCCTGGATTCGCCGCCTCAAACCCGGAAAAGGGGCAAAAATTCCCCCTCCAAAAGGAGGAAAATAAGATGGAAAACCTTCTCTCCGTCCGCGATTTGACTATCCGCTTCGGCGGACTGACCGCCGTGGACAGTGTGAACTTCGACCTCGGAAACGCCGAGATACTCGGACTTCTCGGCCCCAACGGCGCGGGAAAGACCACCTGCTTCAACATGATCTCGGGGGTCTACGCCCCCACCTCGGGGGAGATTTTCTTTGGCGGCATACCCACCCACGGAAAGAAGCCCCACGAGATGGCGGCCCTCGGACTGGGGCGGACCTTTCAGATCGTCCACCCCTTCGCCGGGCTCTCCGTGGCGGACAACGTATGCGTCGCCCTGGGGCATCCCCACTACCCCCGGTTTTTCGGAGTCTGGAAACGCTGGAATACAGCCGCCGTCTATGATGAAGCCCATGAGATCCTCAAGACCGTGGGGCTCATGGAACAAGCGGACCGGATGGCGGGAACCCTGCCTCTTGGCAACCTGCGGCGCCTTGAAATCGCCCGGGCCCTGGCTTTGAAGCCGAAGCTTCTTCTCCTCGACGAATCCTTCTCGGGGCTGCGCTCCGAGGAGATCAAAATGATCGAGGAGCTGGTGCTGAAGATCCGGGATCTCGGCGTCTCCATCCTGCTTATCGAGCACAATATGAAGGTGGCCATGGCCCTCTCGGACCGGATCGTCGTCCTCGACCACGGAAAGAAGCTGGCTGAAGGGCTGCCCGAGGAGATAGCAGCCAATCCCGAGGTCATCGAAGCCTACCTGGGAAGGAAGAAAGAAAATGTTGCTTGAGGCGAAGGGGCTTTCGGTCCGCTACGGAGACGTGGTGGCGGTCCACGGAGTGGACATCTCCGTGGCGGAAGGGGAACTGGTGAGCATCATCGGTGCGAACGGCGCCGGAAAGACGAGCATCCTCCGGGCCCTTATGGGGCTTGAGGCCTCCACGTCCGAATCCCTGCTCTACAGAGGAGAGGATATCTCCTCCCTTCCCCCTCATCTTCGGGCCGATCGGGGGATCCGCATGGTCCCCGAGCGTTCCCGGATCTTTCCCAATCTGACGGTCTACGAAAATCTGCGCATGGGGTGCTACAAAAAAACCGGAAACTTCAGTCAACAGCTCGAGAAGATGTACACCCTCTTCCCCATCCTCGCGGAGCGGAGCAGCCAGTGGGGAATGACCCTCTCGGGGGGCGAACAGCAGCAGCTCGCCATCGCACGAGCACTCGTCTCCGAACCCCGGCTTCTCCTCGTGGACGAGGTCTCCATGGGGCTTATGCCGAAGCTGGTCTCGGTGGTCTTTGACGTCCTGAAAAGCCTGAACCGCGAGACGGGGCTGACCATCCTCCTCGTGGAGCAGAGCGCCCTTCTCTCCCTCGAGATCTCCACCCGGGCCTACGTGCTCGAGACGGGGGAGATCGTCCTCGAGGGCCCGGCCCGCCAGCTTCAGGATGACGAGCGGGTTCAGGCGGCCTACCTCGGGATGTAAACAGCTCCAGCCTTACGGGTTTTACGGCCTCCCACAGGAGGGCCGCATATTTCAAATGGAGGTGCTACAGATGAAAAGAATTTCCGTATTTGCGGTGCTGGCAGTACTGCTTCTTCTCTTTACCGGAGCGGCTTGTGCAGCGGAGGACACGATCAAGATCGGAATGCTCGCTCCCCTCACTGGCTTCGCGGCGGCCGACGGCTACAGCGTGCATCAGTCTGTCCTGATCGCCGTGGACAAGGTGAACGCCGAAGGGGGTCTCCTCGGTAAAAAGGTCGAACTGGTAATCTACGACGACGCCGCCGACCCGAAACAGGCTGTTCCCCTCGCTCACAAGCTCATCGACCAGGACGAGGTCGTTGCCTTCGTCGGAGGTTCCTACAGCATGCCCTCAAGGGCTGTGGCTCCCCTCTTCGACGACAACGAGATCCCCTACGTGGCAGCCTACGCCCTGCACCCGGACATCACCGCCGGGGACTACACCTTCCGGAACGGCTTCCTCGGCACCGTTGAGGGCAAAGTTGCGGCCTACACAGCCACCCAGCTGCTGAAGGGAAAGAAAGTCGCCCTCATCGTCAGCGACAACGACTTCGGCACCACTCTCGCGGACGGGTTCAAGACCTACCTGAAGAATCACCCCGAGATCGAGCTGGTCTCTCATCAGACCTACCCCGGCAGCGAAAAGGACTTCAAGCCCTACCTCTCCAAACTGAAGACCGCCGACCCCGACGTGGTCTTCTTCAGCGGCTACTACTTCCAGTCCGGCCCCGCCTTGAAACAGGCCCAGGAGATGAACCTCGACCTCACCTTCATCGGCGAGCAGGGCTCCGACTCCCCCAAGACCATGGAGATCGCCGGCGACGCCGGAGAGGGGTTCATCATCCTCACGAACCTCAACCGGGACGACCCCCGACCCATGGTTCAGGATTTCCTGAAGACCTACCGGGAGCGCACGAAGATCGAACCCGACATGGTCGGTGCCTCGGGCTACGACGCCTTCATGCTCATCGTTGACGCCATCGGGCGGGCGAAGAGCACCGAAGGACCGGCAATACAGAAGGCCCTCGCCGTCACGAAGGATTTCGACGGCCTCACCGGAACCATCAACGGCTTCGACGAGCGGGGCGAGGTTATCAAGCCCGTGCAGCTTCAGATAATTAAAGACGGACTTTTCCGGTACTACGGAGTGGTGACCGACCCCGAACTGGTTACCCCTCCCACAGCGAAATAAGAGGGTTCACAGCAAAACGAGAGGCCGCATCCTTCGGGGAGCGGCCTCTCGTTTTGCTCTAATTACTGGATATTGAGTTCCGCCCTCAGTCCAGAAGATGGGTCTCGATGACCTGCTCCATGGAGAAGTCCCTTACCCTCAGGGTGTGGCGGACAACTTCCCGCAGAGCCTCGAGGGGAACGGGGCCCACGAGTTCCGTATCGGCGATCCCCACTCCGTAGGAATCGGCCAGGGCCTTCACGAGCTCAAAGACCACGGGAATGGGCGTTTTTTCGTAGTTCGTCAGATTCATCGAGACCTGGACCATCCCCTTCTCCTCCAGGGGAAGGGCTATCCCCCGGCAGTAGCGGAGGCCGCCGGAGGAGAAGCGCATCCTTTTGGCGATCTCCTGCCCCACCTTCAGGTCGTCCGTCCTCAGGTTGACGTTGAAGGCGATCAGGGGAAAACGGACACCCGTCACCGTGGCCCCGGACTTTGCGTTGAAGTCGAAGGGGCCCTCGTCGGGGCGCCAGGATTCGTCCTTCATCTTCTCAGAAAGGGCCTCGTACTGCCCTTTCCGTATATCCACAAGGTTCTGCCGCTCAGGTTTCGTGGCGGCGTCCTCGTAGTAGAAGACCGGCACTCCCAGCGAGCCGAGGAACTTTCCGTAGCGCCGAGCGATCTCCAGGGCCTCTTCCTTCTCGACTCCCCTCACGGGGACAAAGGGTGCCACGTCAACGGCCCCCTGGCGGGGGTGACTCCCCTTGTGGACGGCCATGTCGATCAGGTCCACGGCGACCTTCGTGAGGTTCATCGCCCCCGCGAGGACGTCCTCGGGCTCGCCGATCCAGGTGAAGACGCTCCGATTGTGGTCCCGGTCGGAGTCGATGTCCATGACCGTCACCCCGGGAGTTCCCTTCAGGGCTTCCGTGGCCTGTGCAATAATCTTTTCGTCTGTACCCTCGCTCATATTCAGTTCGCAGAGCAGTATCTTTTTCATAAAAAAGTTCCTCCTCAGCACATTTTTTTACTTCTTGAGATGTTTTTCTCTCCATGGAAGACAAAACCATATCTCCCTGAAATTCTTCAAAAGTGTGACATATCAAATACTCAGGGGAAATTCCCTATGACTAAAGGCTCTTCATGAATTATCCGTGAGATGGTTTTTCAAGTCAATACGGAACTTCCGGGCCGGTATCCTCCGGGCAGAGAAGGTGGAGAAAGACCGTGACGGCCAGCAGGTCAGCACAGCCGCCGGGGCTCAGATTGCTCTCCGTGAAAAGCACGTCCAGGGCGTGAACCGCGGCCCGTCCGTCCGGCGTCTTCATGCCCCCTGCGGCGAGGGCCTCGGCCCCCTTTTTCTTGAGAAGGGCAGCTCCGTCTGTACCGCACCGGGCAAGGACGTTCGTGTCCTCCGAGACGGTGAAGAGGACGAGCAGGGCGTTCACCATGGCGTCATTCATCGACAATCCCTCGCCCAAGTCGCTCTGGAGCCGGGGCAGAGCATGTCCAGTCACGGAGGGGAATCCTTTTTCGGCCTCTCCCCGTATTCCTGTAATTCCTAGATCGACAAAAAGTCTCTCTCCGGCTGTAAGGGAGCCTCTCTCTTTTCGCCGGGCGGCGGCAAAATCTCTCTCGGAAATTCCCCGGACTATACCGGCAGCCTGCGCACAGCATTCCTGCGGACAGAAGGCCGTACCCTCTCGGGCAAGCATCCCCGAGGCGGCGCAGAGGATTCCCAGGGAGAAGATCAGCCCCTTGTGGGTGTTGATCCCCCCCGTTCCCTCAAACATGGCAGCCTCAGCCTCCTTGCCCTCCTGCCTCAGGCCGGGGAGGAGATCGGCAGGGTCATCCCCGCAGAAATCGGCCCCCAGGCGGACGAACCGTTCCCATCGGGGAGCGAGGGCTGCGGCGCTCGCCAAAAAGGTGAGGTAATCCATATCTCCGTGGGCTCCCCGAGAGAGGGGGTCCACCAGTCCCGGCTTCGGCCATGCGGCGGCCTCGAGGAGCAGGGCCAGCCGGGCATACCGGGCGATCCGCCCGCACTGTTCACCGGGGAGCGTATTTCCGCCAGTGCTTCGCCAGGCTTCCAGAATTTCCTCGATTCGCTTCTTAAGTTCTTCGAGGGAATGGCTTCTTTCCACGACGCATTCCGCGGCGGGTCTGGCGCAGAGAAGGCATTTTCTGGGGGGAAGCTTCAGCTCCCTCCGCCCGGTCACCAGACCGCCGGAGTCCATGACGTCCACATCAGCAAGGGGGCCCAGGGGATGGGTCTCCTCGAAGGCGACCGTGCCCTCCTTCACCCTTTTTACTTCTCCCCGGGCGCGGAAAAACCCCTCCGGACCATCCTCTCCGAAGGTGAACTCCTCCCTCTCCGTTTCGATCCCCGAGGCTTTCAGAAAATCGAGAAGGTCAGCCAGGATCTCCCGGGCGCTCCCGTCCCAGGGTTCCTGAAGACGCAGGGGGGCGGGCATCCGAAGGGTAAGGGTGACCAGGGAAAATCCGGAGGGAAGCCGGGCGGCCTTTTGCAGCCGGCGGTGCCACCGCTCCTCCCGGGCGTCGAGGAGGGAATTGGTCATTCCGGGCTCATGGCCCTCTCAAAGGCCGTCTCGAGGCGGGCCCGAAGGGTGCATTCGAGGGCACCCCGGTCGCTAACCCGCACATCGGCCCCTTCGATTCCCGAGGAGGCCGCGACCTCCCCGGCGACGGCTTTTATCCGGGGGCCGAACTGGCGGAAGACAATGCTCTCCACGGCAATCTCGACTTTTTTGTCATCCCTCGTGCTCACGGAGACAAGCACATCGCTTGATTCGAGGGATCCTGCAACGGAATTCTTATGTATTTTCATGATCATTCTCCCTTCAGGGCTTCTACTCCGGCTCAGTGCCGCGATTCAGTCTTCCGGATCTTTTCCAGTATCGGCAAGGCTTCCGGAGAGGTGAGCCATTTCCATGTCGTCTCCGGCACCAGCTCCCGTACATCCTCGAGAGCACCCTCATGAAGAAGAGCTCTGACCCTCGACGCGCTGACGGGCAGGCCTTTCCTCTCAGTCCTGGGCATCTCCTGAACTGCGATCGGGGAGATTCCCCCCTCTTCCCGGGGAAGGATTTCCTTCATCAGGCGGTTGTACAGAGAAGTCACCGGGCAGAAGGGCTCCGTTCCCACGAAGCGCTCTCCGATTTTCAGAGAAGGAGCGATATGCCGCCGAAACATCTCGAGGTCGAGGGCGGCGTGGAGCTCCGTGATCCCCTCCTCCCTTCCTCCGGCGGCCAGGCGGGTGAAGTAGGTTGGAAAGGTGGCGGCGGAGATGACGTAGGGCCCGCCGGAAAGGACGGTCAGATTGGGAATATCTGCGGTCCCCTCCCGGACGAGGCGGAGGCGGACCTCGAAGGGGAAGAGGGATTTATCTTCCTGCACCACGAGGACATAGAGCCAGGGAACCCGGGCTGAAGCGTATTCGAGGAGGCTGCGGTGTCCGAGGGTGAAGGGGTTGCAGTTCACCACCACGCACCCCGCCCCATCGGGCCTCCCCTCCGATTCTTTTTTCAGAAAAGCCCTCCAGGAGGCGATGTCCGGCCTTCCCCATTCAAGCAGAGAGGCGGCGAGGCCGGAGGAGCGGACTTTCGCAGAGGCGAGAAAGGAAAAGCCGAGCCCCTCGAAGAGGCGGGCCTCTTCGGGCTTCGAGTAGAGGAAAAAGTGATTCAGCCCCCGCTCCATTCCCTTTTTCAGAAGGGCACCGGTGACCGTGGAGGCCAGCCCCTCCCCTTCCAGCTCGCCCTCCACGGCGATCCCCTGCAGGATATTTCCCACGAGGGAACCGGTGGCGACGAGACGGTCATCCACAAAGAAGCCGAGAATCAGATTCTCTCCGCCGGGCTCGGCAAGCCCCCGGGAGAGAAGAAGGCGTCTGCGCTCCTCTTTTTCATACTCCGTGGCGATAAGACGTTCTTCGAGGCCGAACATTTCCCGTTCTTCCTAACGGCCCGAAAGAGACTGGCGGGCAGCGTTGAGGGCCCCCCCGGCCTTCAGGATATTTTTCTCCCTCTCCGAGAGGCCGTGACGCACCTGGAAAGTTCCACCGGACGTCTCGTTCTTCACCTCGAGATTTCTGGCCGCGAGCCCGTCAAAAAGACTTTCGATTACGAGCCTATCTCCCTGCCGCAGAGCTTCGAGGTCCTCCCGATTTTCAAAGAGAAGAGGGAGGATCCCGGCGTTGATGAGATTCTGGCGGTGAATTCTGGCATAGGAGAGGGCCAGGACTGCCTTTATTCCGAGGAAGAGGGGGGAGAGGGCCGCGTGTTCCCGGCTCGACCCCTGGCCGTAATTCTCCCCCGCCGCGAGCAGCCCCCCTCCGGCCGACCGGGCCCGGTCGGGGAAGGTCTCGTCGAGGGGGCGGAAGCAGTATTCCGATATGGCGGGGAGGTTTGACCGAAGGGACATGATCTTCGACCCCGCCGGGAGGATGTGGTCCGTGGTGATGTTGTCCCCCATCTTCAGCAGAAGTTCACCGGCGATAGTGTCCGCCAGAGGGTGAAATTCGGGAAGGGATTTGATGTTCGGCCCCTTTCTGACGGAGAGGGAAGATCCGTCCTCGGGGGGGCGGATGATCATGGAGTCGTCGATCAGGAACTTCTCCGGCATGGTGATTTCGATTCTCTCGCCGAGGGTCCTCGGGTCGGTGATCTCCCCCCGGAGCGCCGAGACCGCCGCAGTCTCGGCACTCACGAGGTGGACCTGGCCGTCCGCCGTGCCGGAGCGCCCCTCGAAGTTGCGGTTTGAGGTCCTCAGGGAGACCCCGCCGGTGCAGGGGGCCTGGCCGATGCCGATGCACGGGCCGCAGGCGCTCTCGAGAAGACGGGCCCCCGCGCAGAGGAAGTCAGCGAGGATGCCGTTCTTCGTGATCATCAGCAGGGTCTGCCGGGAGCCCGGAGCGATGGCAAGGCTCGTCCTCTCCGCCACGCGGCTGCCCCGGAGAATCTCCGCCGTCCGGGCAAGGTCTATATAGGAGGAGTTGGTGCAGCTCCCGATGAAGCACTGGTCCACTGACCTGCCGCCGGCCTCACGAACCGGAATGACCCGGTCGGGAGAATGAGGAAGGGCTATCAGAGGCTCCAGGGAAGAGAGGTCGATCACGAGGGTTTCATCGTATCGGGCGTCTTCGTCGGCGGAAAGGGGAATATAGTCACCGCCCCTTCCCTGGGCTTCGAGGAAGCGTTCCGTCTGGCCGTCACTGGGGAAAACCGAAGTGGTGGCACCGAGTTCCGCCCCCATGTTCGTGATGGTTCCCCTCTCAGGGACGGTAAGGGAAGCCACTCCCTCTCCATGATATTCGATGATTTTCCCCACACCCCCACGAACTGTGAGGCGCCGGAGAACTTCGAGAATGATGTCCTTTGCAGCCACCCAGGGTTTCAGCCCGCCCCTCAGTTCGACGCCAAGTACCTTGGGACGGGGAATGAAAAAGGGCATTCCCGCCATGGCCAGGGCGACATCCAGCCCCCCCGCACCCATGGCGATCATGGCAAGAGCCCCCGCCGTCGGAGTATGGCTGTCGGAGCCGAGAAGGGTCTTTCCGGGGACGCCGAATCGTTCGAGGTGCACCTGATGGCAGATACCGTTTCCGGGCCGGGAAAAGAGCGCGCCGTACTTTGCGGCCGTATCCTGAAGGTAGTTGTGGTCGTCGGCGTTTTCAAAGGTCACCTGCAGAGTATTGTGGTCCACGTAGCTCACGGACCTCTCAGTCCGTACCCTCGGGATGCCGATGGCCTCGAACTGCAACCAGGCCATGGTTCCGGTGGTGTCCTGGGTAAGGGTGTGATCGATCTTCAAGGCGATCTCTCCATTTCCCTCTCCAGGCATGGAAAGGGCGGATCTTTCGAGCAGCTTCTCCACAAGGTTTTTTCCCACGACAGTCCCTCCTCAAAATATGCGGAATATTTTTTTCTACCCACTTTACAAAATATCTTTGTAAGGATATTATACTCTATGGATATTGGATCCAGAATAATGAATCCAAGTATTTCTTCAAAATTTTTTATTTTACCTGGAGGAAGAGCCGTGGCGCTGCTGAAGAATGTTCCGGAAATGCGGACCAAGCCCATGCGGGATATCATCTACGAACATCTCCGCAAGGCCATCGTCCGGGGAGAGTTGAAGACAGGAGACACCTTCACAGACGGGGAGATCGCATCGGAGTTCGGCGTCAGCCGTACCCCCGTCCGTGAGGCGGTGCAGAAACTCGAGGCGGACGGCACCATCGAACGGATTCCCATGAAGGGGAATCGTGTCTGTGGCGTCTCGGTTTACGAACTGGCCCACTCCCTCGCCATCCGCAAGGCTATAGAAACCCTGGCGGTCCGCTATTCCGCCCTCCGCATCACCGAATCAGAACTCGACGAGCTGAAGCTGCTCCTCGATCAGGCTGACGAGATCTTCGCAGCCTGCGAAGGAGAGGAACTTCTCGAGAAATTCTTCCCCCTGGTGAAGCGGTTCAACCACGTGGTCTTTGAGGCCTGCAGGTCCGCCAGCCTGACGGAGCTCATCTGGACGATGCGGGAACTCTTCGACCGCTACAGGGTCATGCGGACCATACTGCCTAACCGCCCTCACAAAAGCCTCTCCCGCAGAAAGGACCTCTACAAAGCCTTCAAAGACCACAATCCCGACAGGGCGTGCGAAGTCTGGACAGACCACATCAACGAATCCTTCACCATCTGGCGGGACAAGTCGGGGTACGAAGAAGAGCTCAAGGATTTTCAGTTTTTCTAGGCTTATACCGTTCTGAAAAGAACGGTGCAGCATATTTCAATTCAAAGGGGGAAACACAGGAATGAAAAAGTTGTTGGCACTCGTACTGCTCGTCGCACTGCTGGCTGTGGCGGGAAGCGCCTCCGCCGAATGGAAGCCCACCCGCACCATCGAGCTCATCGCTCCCGCCAACCCGGGAGGGGGATGGGATATGCTCTGCCGCACCGTTCAGAAAGCTCTCACCGACGAAAAGCTTGTAGAGAAGAATATCATCGTGGTGAACAAGCCCGGCGGTGGCGGTGCCACCGGATGGAACTATCTGAAAGGGAAGAAGGGACAGGGAGAATACCTCGCCGCCACCTCCACCCTCGTAATGCTCAACAACCTCCTCGGAAAGAGCGAACTCGTCTACAGCGACTTCACCCCCCTGGCCTCCCTGCAGGCGGAGTGGATCGCCGTAGCCGTGGTGGCCGGCTCACCCTGGAAGACAACGAAGGATCTCTTCGATGCCATCAAAGCTGACCCCTCATCCGTCCCCATCGGCGTGGGACCCACCCTCGGCAACAACGACCACCTCCTTGCCCTCAGGCTCGCCCAGGAGTTCGAGGTTGACCCCGCATCCCTCAAGTTCATCGTCTATCCCGGCGCAGGCGGAGAAATCGTCCCCGCAGTGCTCGGCGAACACGTGAAGGCCACTGTCATCGGCCTCGGCGAGGTGCTCGAGCAGCACAGGGCCGGCAAAATGCGGGTCCTCGGCGTCAGTGCCGATGAGAAGCTCGACTTCCTTCCCGACGTGGACACCTTTCAGGCCCAGGGAATTAACGTGGTCTTCCCCCACTGGAGAGGCATTATCGGAGCTCCCGATCTCACTGCCGACCAGGTGAAATACTGGGATGATGTCTTCTCCAAAATGGTCCAGACCCCCACATGGAAGAAGCTCATCGCCGACCTCGGCTGGAGTAATTTTTACCAAAACTCCGTTAAGCACACCGCTTTTCTCGAGGGAGCCACGAAGGACTTCGATACCCTTCTTACTAAGGTCGGCTTGAAGAAGTAAAAGCTGCTTTTCACCTAAAGATGGCGGGAGGGCCGGTTTACGGTTCTCCCGCTTTCTTCCATAGAAAAAAGCTCTGTCACGGAGGTTTGAAAATGACGAAAAATTTTGCAAGCGGCATTCTCTCTCTGCTTATCGGCATAATCTACCTTGTCACCGCTCTCCGCATTCCCGACGTGGCCGCCGGGGACAACACGGGCCCAAGGCTCTTCCCCATTCTCATCTCCATCGCCGCCATCGCCGCCGGAGCCCTGCTCTGCTTTTCCGACAGACGGTACGGTTCCTCCGGGCCCGTGGGGATGCGGTGGATTGAAGATCGGGCGGTATGGATTAAAATCTTCATCATCATGGGTCTCGGCGTGAGCTACGGTCTCGTCCTCGACACCTGGGGGTATCTGCTCGCCACGGGGACCTTCATGCTCTGCGCAACCATGCTCATCAATCGGGGGAGGCTCGTCCAGAACCTGCTTCTGGCCTTTCTCTTCCCCACGGTCACCTACGGAGCTTTCGCCCTGGCCCTGAAGCTGAGCCTTCCCCGGGGAATCATCGAAAATCTGCTCCCCTTTTAGGAGGATAGAACCATGGACGCTATTTTCGCTAATCTCGCCATCGGTTTTTCCACGGCCATGACGGCCTACAACATCCTCTGGGTCTTCATCGGGGGCCTTCTCGGCACCATCATGGGGATGCTGCCCGGCCTCGGGCCCGCAACAGGCGTGGCCATCCTCATCCCCATCACCTATGGCATGGATCCATCGACAGCACTCATCACCATGTGCGCCGTCTACTACGGAGCCATGTTCGGCGGTTCCCGGGCATCCATCATGATCAACACCCCCGGGGACGCCTCGGCCATCGTTTCGTGCTTCGACGGCTACCCCATGACGAAGAACGGCCAGGCTGGCCCGGCCCTCGCCATATCTGCTATAGCCTCCTTCATCGGCGGCAGCATAGGCATGATCTTCCTCATCTTCCTCACTGGGCCCATCGCTTCGGCGGCTCTGAAGTTCGGCCCGGCCGAGATGTTCTCCCTCATGCTCTTCGCCCTCGTGGCCACCATCACCCTGGCGGAAGGAAGCCTGCTGAAGGGAATCGTTGCCATGTGCATCGGCTTCATGCTCTCCACCGTGGGGATCGATGCCCTCACGGGGGTCATCCGCTTCACCTATGGCGTGGAGGAGCTTCAGGACGGAATCGATTTTCTCGTGGTCATGATCGGCATCTACGCCATCAGTGAGGTCTTCAGAAACCTGAAGACCCTGGACACACAGTATAATCTCGACTCGAAAAGCATCGGCAAGGTCTGGGTCACCTGGGAACAGTTCAAAAAATGCCTGATGCCCATGCTTCGCAGCTCCCCCCTGGGCTTCTTTGTCGGTGTTCTTCCCGGCATGGGAGCGAGCATCGCCACCTTCATGTCCTACGCCATGGAAAAATCCCTCAGTAAAACCCCCGAAAGATTCGGCAAGGGGGCCATCGAGGGGCTCGCCGCTCCCGAGGCGGCGAACAACTCCTGCGCAGCCGGAGCCATGGTCCCCCTTCTCACCCTGGGCATACCCGGCTCCGGGACCACGGCGGTCATGCTCGGCGCCCTGATGCTCCTCGGCGTCAAGCCGGGGCCGATCCTCTTCTCCATGCACCCGGAGATCGCCTGGGGAGTCATCGCCTCCATGCTCATAGGCAATATCATCCTCGTGATCATCAACCTGCCCCTTGCCATCCCCCTGGTGCAGCTGCTGAAGATCCCCCAGAGGATCATGCTCCCCCTCATCCTCGGCATGGGGTTCATGGGAACCTACTTCCTCAACTACAGCTCCTTCGACTTCATCCTCGTCATGGCCTTCGCCCTGGGAGGATATCTTCTGCTGAAGCTTGAAATTCCCCTTCCTCCCCTGGTGCTCGCCCTCATCCTCGGAGGAACCACGGAGCAGTCCTTCCGGAACTCCATGTCCCTGTCGGACGGCAATCCTTCCATCTTTTTCCAAAAGCCCATCTCTGCGGTGCTCATCGTCCTCGCAGTTCTCTCCCTCATCTACTCCCTCGTGAAGCAGAAGAGGCGCAGAGCATGAGAAAAGGCCTGAACCGGCCCCGACGTTCCCTCCTCTACATCCCGGGGAACAATCCGGGGATGATACAGAACTGCGCCATCTACGGAGCGGACGGAGTCCTCCTTGACCTGGAGGACTCCATCTCCCTTTCGGAGAAAGATTCCGCCCGGAAATTGGTGAAGCACGCCCTCCTCTCCCTCGACTTCGGCTCCGTTGAGCGGGTCGTCCGGATCAACGGACGGGATACACCCTTCTTTGAACCTGACCTCCGGGAGATCATCCCCGCCCAACCCGACGCGGTCCGCATCCCCAAGATCGACTCTCCGGAGGATATCCTGGCGGCGGATGAAATCATCACCTCCCTTGAGGAGGAACACGGCATGGAACGCGGCTCCGTGGGGATCCACGCCATGCTCGAAACGGCCCGGGCCATCGTGAACGCTCCGGCCATCGCGGCCGTCTCCCCCAGGATCCTCGGGCTCACCATCGGCGGACAGGACCTCGCCGCCGACCTGGGGATCACCATCACCAGAGAAGGTCTCGAGATGCTCTACGCGAAAAGCGCCGTGATCCTCGCGGCCAAGGCCTTCGGCCTTCTCGCCTTCGACACGGTCTATACGGATATTGGCGACCTCGACGGCCTGCGGGAGGCGGCGGCCCAGTCGGTGGCCCTCGGATTCTCCGGCAAGGCGGCCATCCACCCCTCCCAGATCGCAGTCATCCACGAGGCCTTTACCCCTCCGGAAAAGGAAGTCCTCCGGGCGGAGCGGATCGTCCGGGCGGCGGAGGAGGCGGAAGCCCGCCATCTCGGGGTCGTCGCCGTGGACGGGCGGATGGTGGACGCCCCCGTGGTGGCCCAGGCCCGGAGGGTTCTCGAACTGGCCCGGGCGGCCCGGGGAATGGAGGGGGAAGAATGAAGCTCAAGACGGTGAAGAATTCCATCGGCAGAGAAGTTCCCCTCTTCGTTCCGGGGCTCGGGGAGTTCGCCCCCTTCGAGGGGCCCTTTGCCAGGCTCGACGGAAAACACCTGTGGACGCCGAGGCTCTACCCCCGGCCCATAGCCCCGCCCAGGTCCGACAAGAGGGCGAAAAGCCTTCGGGAGGCCATTGAGCGATCCGGCCTGAAGAACGGCATGACCATCTCCTTTCATCACCATCTGCGGAACGGAGACGCCCTGGTGGAGCAGGTACTCCTTCTTCTTGAGGAGATGGGCATCGGGGACATCACCCTCGCCCCCAGTTCCCTCGGGGAGAACCACGACTGTGTGGCCGAGGCCGTCCGGAAGGGGGTCGTCTCCCGGCTGAACACCTCGGGCGTCCGGGGGGAGGTGGGGAAAGCCATCTCCCGGGGGGAGTTCGCCCTGCCCGTGATGATCCGGAGCCACGGCGGCCGGGCCCGGGCCGTGGAGGAGGGAAGCCTCCATATCGACGTGGCCTTTCTTGCGGCCCCCGCCTGCGACCGCCTCGGCAACATCACGGGGTCCATGGGGAAGACCGCCTGCGGGGCCATGGGGTATGCCATGATCGACGCCCGCTATGCCGACCACGTCATCGCCGTCACGGACAACCTCGTGGACTACCCCCTCGCACCCCGTATCTCCATACACCAGCACCTGGTGGACCAGGTGGCCGTGGTGGAGTCCATCGGCGATCCGTCGAAGATCGCCACGGGGGCTACCCGGGTCACCCGCGACCCCGTGCAGCTGCGGATCGCGGAGCTTGCCTTCGGCCTCATCCGTTCATCGGGATATCTGAAGGAGGACTGCTCCTTCCAGACGGGGGGAGGCGGCCCAAGCCTCGCCGTGGCCAGGTACGTCCGGGAGTACATGAGGGAAAAATCCATCCGGGGAAGCTACTGCATCGGCGGCATCACAGGCTATATGGCGGAGATGCTGAAGGAAGGGCTCTTCAAGGCCCTCTTCGACGTCCAGAGCTTCGACGCCTCGGTGACATCCTCCCTGGCGACGAACCCGTACCACATGGAGGTGGACGTCTCCTGCTACGCCAACCCCTTCAACAAGGGGTGCCTCGTGAACGATCTCGATGTGGTTGTCCTGGCCGCCCTCGAGGTGGACCGGGATTTCAACGTGGACGTCCTCACGGGACACGACGGCGTCCCCCGGGGAGCCTCGGGAGGGCATTCCGACACGGCGGCGGGGGCGAAGCTGACGGTCATCACCATCCCCTCCATGAGAAACGGAGTCCCCTCCATCCGGAACAGGGTGCAGACCGTGGTCACCCCCGGAGAGACGGTGGACGCCATCGTCACCGAGCGGGGGATCGCCATCAACCCCAGGAGAGAGGACCTTGCGGCGAAGGCCCGGGCCGCGGGGCTTCCCGTGAAGGACATGGACA
>CAYZZX010000035.1:0-17137 GCA_964483085.1 uncultured Synergistaceae bacterium | reverse complement strand
GCTCCTCCCCGACTCTGAGGATATCGAGGAGGCGGTCGAGGGGTTCAACCTCTCTGGAAATAAACAGGCCGTTCAAAAAAAACTGGATATTCATGCTTGAGCCTCCGATGATGAAGACGGCAGGAGAGACGCAAGGTACTCCCCCGTCAGAGGAATAACTGACGGAAAGACTTCCGCAGCCTGCTGCACCGCGGCGGCGAGAGCGGGAGCCGCAGAATCCATGGGGAGTTCGCCCAGCCCCTTCGCGCCATAGGGACCCTCTGGAAAGGGCGTCTCGAAAATATGAACGTGAAATTTCGGCGTATCAAGGGTTGTCGGGATGAGGTACTGATTCAGGTGAGCCGTGACTGGTTTTCCGTCTTTGACCACAAACTCCTCAAGGTAGGCGTATCCCAGGGCCTGCAGTGTACCCCCTTCGATCTGCCCTGAGGCCATAAGAGGGGATATAGCCCGGCCGATTTCGGCGGCTGCCCAGGCGTTCTTCGGCGAGATTTCAAGGGAATCCATGTTCACTTCCACCTCAATCACGTTGGCGATCCATCCGTAGGCTTTATAGGCATCTCCCCGGAACTCCTCCTCGTTCCAGCAGAACCCTTCAGGGAGCGTATACTCCTCCGTGACAATGAAGCCTTCCGATCCTCCGGCCTGTCGGGCCAGAGAGAAGAATGGAACGCTATTTTCCGCTCCGTCCATAAAGGCGCCATTCTCCAGACGAAGGGTTTTCCCCTCGTATTCCGGCAGAAGGGCGGCTTTTTTTATAATCAGTTCAGCAAGAGTCAGGCAGGCCTCCTGGATTGTTTTTCCCACGTACATGGTTGTTCGGGAGGCCACTGTGGGGCCGCTGTCCGGAACCTCCGCCGTATCGGGAAAAACGTGGCGAACCTCCTCAAGTTTCAGTCCCAGGCTCTGTGCGGCGATCATGGCGAGGGCGGTGGAGGCCCCCTGCCCCATCTCCACGCTGCTGACCAGAATATCGACCCGATCGATCTCCGGATCGATACGCAGACTCACCTTTCCGGCGATGGCCTCCTCGCCGCTTCCGGTGAACCCTCCTCCGTGGAGACAGAGTGAAAGACCGATTCCTCTTTTCAAGGGGGAAGAGAATGCATTGGCTTCCTCGAATGACTTCCGCTTCTCCTCGTACCCCGACATCTCAATCACTTTTTCAAGGACCAGCTTCGCGGAGGCTCCGTCTGGAGGAATCTGGCCGTAGGGAAAGGCGTCCCCCAGTTTCAGAACATTTTTTCTTCGAATCTCCGAAGGGCTCAGGCCGAGTTCTAATGCAATTTTATCCATATGGCGTTCGAGGGCGAAGGCACTCTGGGGAACGCCGAAGCCGCGGAACGCGCCGTTGGGCGGTGTGTTCGTGGCGACGGCCCGGGCTCGGACGGAGACGTTCGGAATATAATAGCACCCCGTGGCATGGAGAATAGACCGGGAGAGGACCACCTTGCTCATGGTGGTGAAGGCGCCGCCGTCGAGGAGGATGTCGATATCTGCTCCAAGTATCCGGCCGTCCGATGAAAGGGCTGTCCTGTGCCGGACGAGGGAGGGGTGGCGCTTGGGGGTGCAGAGCAGGTCCTCCTTCCGGTCGAAGATCATCCTCACTGGATGACCGGACTTCCGGGCACAGAGAGCGGCGTGGAGGGCGAGTACGGAAGGATAATCCTCTTTCCCTCCGAAGGCTCCTCCCGTTACGGTCTGTCTGACCCGCACTTTTTCTGCGGGGAGTCCGAGCCCCTTCATGAGGGCATTATGAATGTAGTAGGGGCACTGCATGGACCCCAGTACCTCCACGGAGCCCTCCGGACTCGGGATGGCGATTACTCCCTGGGTTTCGAGGTAGACGTGTTCCTGATAGCCCGTCCGGTAGGTTCCCTCCACGATTCTGTCCGCACCGGCGAAGGCTGTGGACGGATCACCCGAATCCACCCGGTACTCCTGGAGGATATTGTCCGTGCCCCAGATGATATCCTTCCCCTCGAGAGCCTCCTCGACGGTGAGCAGAGGGGGAATTTCCTCCGCGTCGACGGTGAAGGCGCGGAGAGCTTCTCCGAGGGTTTCCCTGTCCGGCGCGGCGATGAGGGCCACCGCCTGGGTCGCAAAGGAGATGAACTCTCCGGCAAGGGCGGGATAGTCCTCCCGGATCATGGCGACGGCGTTGATGCCCGGAATGTCATCGGCTGTCACCACGGTGACCCGAGTCCAGTCGAAGGCGGGGTCTTTGATGAATCCCCGGATTTTTCCCCGGGGAATGGAGGCCCGGACTGCTCCTCCGTACCAGAAGCCCTGTAATGGAAGGTCGTCGAGGTAGAGGGCCTCTCCGCAGGCTTTTTCGAGGGCGTCCACCCGAAGGGGGGAAGAGCCGACGAGGGGCACTCTTTCTTCGGTTTTTTCTTCCTTCTGAGTCATTACGCCCTCTCCTTTCGCAATAACGCGATATTGCGGGCGTATTCTCCCCGAAGGGAGTCCGGAGACGGAATTTTTCTCTCCTGAAGCCAGAGGTCGATCTCACCGGCTACCTTTCCGTAAATCTCCGAGCCCTTTGTGATGGCGGCAGTGCAGATCTGCACGAGGGACGCTCCGGCCTGAAGAAATTTCACGGCGTCACGCCCCGAGGAGACCCCTCCGACGCCTATGACCGGCTTCGGCTGGGAAGAGGCGATCTGGTAGACCACGCGGAGGGCAAGAGGAAGAATGGCGGGCCCCGAGAGCCACCCCTGACCGTAGGATGAACCCAGAGGAGGAACGGGATTTTCAGGGTCGAAATCCAGCACGGGACCGAGGGAGTTGATGGCCACAAAGGCGTCGACATATTCCGAGGCCTTAACTGCGAGCTCCTCGATATCGGGGGTGTTCGGAGAGATCTTCATCCAGATGGGGACGGAGACGGTCTCCCGAAGGGCCCGGGCGACGGCGAGGAGAGGTTCGACGGATTTGCCCGTGTAATGGGTCGAAAACTCGAAGGCGTCCGGCTGAATCTCCTTCTCGAGCAGGGCACCGAGATACCGCATATCCTCCGGAGAGTAGCCGATGGACAGGATAAGCGGAAGACCTGATTCTTTGACCTGGCGATACCCCTCGAAATACTCCTCCACGGGGATCTCCGCCCAGGTCTCGCAGTTGATCAGTCCGCCGCAGGCTCCTTTGCGGATGGTTGGGCGCGGGTCAATGGCCGGAATTGGAGAGACCGTCTTGGAGACGATTCCTCCGGCGCCTCCCCGTACCGCCTCCATCAGTTTCGCGCAGGTCCCCACATTGGGGCCTGCGGCGGTGAGGACTGGATTTGGAAAGGATATGCCGTTCACTCTCACTGTCATGTCGGTCATGAAGATTCTCCTTTACTTTTTTTGAAGAGGAAAGCGGGCTGCCAGGCTTTGTGCTGCTGAACGCGCTTCCAGACGGAGAGTATCTATGTCGGCGTGAGGGAATTCCCCTCGAAACCAGAGGATCTTTCCGTTCACAGCGGTGAGGAAGGCTCGTCCGCCCTTCGCGCCGAAGAGCAGGTGCCCGAGAATGTTCCCTTCCTTCAGGGGTGAAAGGGGGATGTAGTCCGGAACGGCGATATCCGCCGCTGCTCCGGGATAAAAACCGAAACGTCCGGGGAGGTATTGTTCAAAGCGCTCTCCCGGAAGAGAAAAGAACATCCGCTCCATCCGGGCGAAGCTCTCCCGGTTGCCCTTTCCCAAAAGATAGTAGGACCTGAGGGCCGAGAGCATGTCACAGGACATGCCGTCCGTGCCGAGAAGGTGATCGGGCAGACGGTCCCGCTCTGGGGTTCCGACCCGGTTGTTCGCATTGGATTCAGGGTTGAGGACGATGGCCGGACGAACGCTGTCAAGAAGTGCATACTCCTCCCGGGCGAGGTTGACGCAGTGAACCAGAAAAGATCTTGCATCAAGGAGGCCGAAGGCGTTCAAACGGTCCACGGGGCCCTTGTAGCCAGCCCTTTGACAGAAGAGAAAGTCCTCCATCGATTCGCCGCAGTGAATATGAATGGGCATCTCCGCCGGTTTGCGATCGGCCACAAGAGCAAGGGATTCCTCCGAAAGGGTGAAGTTCGCGTGCAGCCCCATCATCCCTGAAAGAAAGGGGTCGGCTCTATGCTTTTCCCAGAAGGAGATATTTTCCTCTATCTGCCGGTTCCGTGCCTCTGTGCCCTCGCGGTCTGATGTTTCGAGGCAGAGAACTCCTCTGCACCCCGCCCTGTTCAGGGCCTCTGCGGCGATATCCAGACTCCCCCGGTCGAGATTCATCGAGGCGTGGTGGTCAAAGATGGTGGTCACTCCGAAAGAGAGAGAGTCGAGAGCCCCCATCAATACCGAATAGTAGAGAATCTCTTCGTTCACTGCCCGGTCCAGAGGCCACCACAGATTTTCCAGAATATCGAGAAAGGTCTCCGTGGGTCCAAGGGGTGAAAAACCGGGCGAAAAAGTAGAATAGAGATGATGATGGAAATTGACCATTCCGGGAAGGATAAGCCTGCCCTTCACATCGATGAAGGGCAGATCACCCTTCATCATGCTCCCGGAGGGGCCGATCTCCCGGATTACTCCGTCTTCCACCCGAAGGGCGCCGTCGGAGAGGAAAAGCCCCTTTCCGTCGGCCACTACTCCACCACCGAGAACATAGCCCCTCTCTTTTTTTTGTCCGTTCATTCTTTTGATTGAAGGGCCCGAAGAACTCGCTCAGGGGTCAGGGGAAGATCCCACATACGAACTCCCACAGCGTCGTAGATCGCGTTCGCGATGGCGGGGGCCGGTCCGTTGATCCCGATTTCTGAGATGGATTTCGCTCCGTACGGCCCCGACGGTTCCGAGGAGGGAACGATGATCGTCTTCATCGCGGGAAGGTCGAGGATGCCCGGAATCTTGTAGTCCCAAAAACTGTTGTTTGTCATTTTTCCCTTCGAATCAAAAAGATACTCTTCTGTAAGAGCGTACCCGATGCCGTTCAGAGTCGCTCCCTCGATCTGTCCTTCTGTGAGCGTGGGGTTCACCGCCTGCCCGCAGTCTCCCGCAGAGACGAAGGAGACGACACGCACTTTTCCGGTCTCTCTGTCCACATCCACCTCTGCGAACTGGGCCATGAAGGGGGCCGGAGATTCGGAGCCGCAGTAGGAGGCTGAGGCCTGGATCTGAAACTGGTTTTCAGTGTACAGAGAATGGCACGCGACCTGAGAATAGGTAAGTTCTTTTCCGCATTTTTCGGAAAGTATCCGTCCTCCCGGCTCCACTGTCAGCTCCTCTACCGGCACGGCAAGCATGGAGGCGGCCACGGAAAGAATCTGAGAGCGGATCTCCCTGGCGCAGCGAAGGACAGCCTGGCCGGAGATATAGGTCGTGGACGAGGCGTAGGCCCCGACGTCGAAGGGGGTGAGATCCGTATCCGAGGAGAGGATGATTATCTTTTCCAGAGGGACGGCGAGGGCTTCTCCGGCGATCTGGCTCAAGATCGTGTCGGATCCGGTGCCGATGTCCGTTGCCCCTACAAGCAGATTGAAGGAGCCGTCCTCGTTCATCTTCATTGACGCGCTCGCCATGTCGACCTTCGGAATGCCGGACCCCTGCATTGTCATCGCAGCGCCGACGCCCTTCACCCAGGATCCGGAGGCAATCCTTTTTCCCCGGAGACGGGCCCATCCTATGGCCTCCGCTCCTCTGTCGATGCACTCGTCGAGCTTGCAGGAGCGGATGATCTGGCTGACACCCTCAGTCCCCTCGCCGATGGCCTTGAAGACTTCGGAGGTCTCTCCCTCCTGAATATGCCGGGACTTTACAAAATCGAGAAAATCTACCCCGAGAGTCCGGGCGATACCGTCCATATGCTGGTTGAAGGCGAAGTACCCCTGAGTCGCTCCGTAACCGCGGTAGGCCCCTCCCACGGGGAGAGTCGTATATACGGCCCGGCCAACGAAGGAGACGTTGGGGATTTTATTGAAGAGAGGCAAGACTTTCGACCCGGCGTTGGAGAGGACGGTGAGGGCATGAGCTCCGTAGGCTCCAGTGTTCATCACGTCGTCCAGGGCGATAGCCGTGATTGTTCCGTCTTTTTTCACCCCTGTACGCATATGCACCCGGAAGGGGTGCCGGGTCCTCCCGGTGGTGAAGATCTCGGAACGGTCGAGCTCGGCCTTGACGTTCCGTTTCCATTTCCATGCGGCCAGAGCGACATAGGGTTCGAGAAGGACCTCCTGCTTTCCGCCGAATCCACCGCCGATTCGCGGTTTTATCACTCGAATACGGTGAAGGGGTATCCCTGTTGTCTGGCTGACGATACGCCGGGCGTGAAAGGGAACCTGAGTGCTCGAATACAGCACAAGCCGGCCCTTCTCGTCGAGGAAAGCCGTGGTGCAGTGGGGTTCCATGGCGCAATGATTTGCATAATGGGTTCTGTAGGTTTCGTCCGCGATGAAATCCGCCTCGGCGAACCCCTTTTCCAGGTCGCCGAAGGAAAAAAGAACCTCTCCGGCGATGTTCTCCTCCGGGCGGTAGGGTACCGGAAGGGGGGCGTACTCCTCTCCGTCATGAAGGCGGGGTGAGGTCGGGTTTATGGATTCCTCCGGGTCGAAAAGAGGCGGAAGAGGTTCATACTCCACTTTTACTGCCGCTGCCGCTGCCTTGGCCTGCCTGCGGGATTCGGCGAGGACGCAGCCGACGATATCCCCCACGTAGCGAACTCTTCGATTGAAAAGGCGGGTGTCGTAGGGAGAGGGTTCAGGAAACCCCTGTCCGGCGGTGGTAAAAAGATCTGACTTTGTATTCTCCGAATGGAAGACATCCACTACCCCGTCCATGGAACGGGCGGTGCTGTCGTCGATGGCAAGAATATTACCGTGGGCAAGAGGAGAATAGAAAAAGACAAGAGAGAGCGGGGTTTCCACCGGAAAGTCGCCGGTGTATTTCCCCTGTCCGCAGGCAAGGGCAAGGGAGTCAATTTTTTTTACGGATTTTCCCACAAGGGAGCGTTCATTCGTCATGGGCCGTCATCCTCCTCGCTGCGAGGCGCACCGCCTCGATGATCTTGACGTACCCCGTGCATCGGCAGGAGTTTCCGTCCAGGCCGCGGCGGATATCGTCATCGGAGGGGTTCGGATTCTCCTGAAGAAGAGCGTAGCTTGCGAGGATCATGGCGGGGGTACAGAAACCGCACTGAACCGCGCCGGTCTCGACAAAGGCCTGTTGAAGAGGGTGGGGGTCGTGAATCGTTCCAAGACCGGCCACGGTCATAATGTTCTGTCCCTCCGCCGAGGCGGTGAAAACCTGGCATGAGTTGACGAGAACCCCCTCCAGAAGAACTGCGCAGCAGCCGCACGATCCCTCCCGACACCCCCGGTGGACTTCAGTATGTCCGGCTTCCCGAATCGAATCGAGAAGCACGTCATCTTCCTTGTACGTCCACTCTTCCTTTCGGCCGTTCACAGAAAAAGTTCCCTTTCTCATCTCTGCTCCTCCTGAAATAACACTGATTCTATACATCGCTTCACCTGAACAGCCGCAACCTGAGACAGGTACTCCGGCGATCCCGAGGGTTTCCTTCCGAAAGGTACTGAGGCCAACCGAAGAACGTCACCTGAAGAGAGATGGGAAATGTCCCTTCCGGAAAGGGTTTCTTCAAGGGCCTTCAGGCGGACAACCCGATCGAGCCCTCCCGTAAGGGCGATTCGAATCGTGTCGATTGTGCCGCCTTTTACTCGAGCGAGAACTGATACGGTGAAGGAGGGATAATCAAACCCCACCCTTGTCTCCCTGTAGTGGCATGAAAGCCAGTCGGCGGCATCGGGAAAGAGAAGAGATGTGATCAGGGTTCCCCTTTGAAGGGAATGATCCTTGATCCAGGAAAAAACGTCATATAGTCCGGCATTTCGCCCCTCAGTTCGTATCTGTCCGTTCAGAACTGCCATCGGTCCGATAAGGTCGGACCAGAGGGGAAAGAGAGCCGCACTTCCTCCCAGGGTGATCCGATTGCGGAGAGGAGTCGCTGCCGCCCGTCCGAGGGAGGCGATGAGCAGATTGCCGGGAAGGACGTTCTTCAGTCCGTCGGCTACGGAGGCATAGGTTTCGTTCGCTCCGATTTCCAGATTTCCCGATTCAATCCGCAGATATTTCAAGGGCAGCTTCGCCGTATCCACCAGGCCAGAAACAGAGGAGAGCCCCCGATTCGCGAGGCTCGTTCCGCCGCTGTGAGGAACTGTTTTTTCCCTGCTCAAGAGCGCAAGAGCTTCCTCGATTGAATCAGGAAAATACCATTGAAGCTTCTTCATGTTTTTCCCCCTTTGCCGATGCTCATTTCTCAGTTAACTGTACTTTACCTCAAGGAATGTGCGGTGTCCATATAGTTTGACCGGCGAGGCGTTCTACCCGTCTTTGAATTCGCAGGGCCCGGGCGTACCGGCGGCGTATGGCCGTCTGTGCCGGAAGGTCTCCGCTATAGCGGTCGAGCATGAGCTTTTTTCTTTTCTTCAGGGGAATAAGGGAGGTGTCCTGTACAAGCTTGTCCGCGAGATAGAGTAAGGAGGCCTCCGGTGAGGAGAAGAGGCGAAGATCTTTATGTACTTCCATTATCTTCGCTACCCTTGGAAAACCCGAGGCGGATAACAGGGCGGAACCTGCCCTGCTGTGGTCTGGTTCAGTTCTACAAAGGTCGTGAAGCAAGGCGGCCCTGTGCAGCAATTCGATGTCGGGGCGATGGGGTTTTGGCAGGGGAAAGGCGAGATTCAAGGCTACGGCTGCTACTTTTTTCGAATGGGCCAGCACTCTTTCCGGTGTTCCGGCCAGATCGAAAAGGGCACGGCATTCCCTTCGGGAGGGGATGGAAAGCCTTCGAGAGCGACGGACAATTTTCTCGTAGTCGGCAGGGGTATCCATGTCCAGCAGCACACCTTCGTCAGCCACGGAAAGGTCGTCGGCCCATTCGTTCCGGGATTCAAGGATTTTTCGCAGCCCTCCTTCTCCGCCATAGGAGAGGATGGACGGAATAAAGGACGTCCCTATGAGAGGAGGGTGACCTCTTTCTGCGAGAAAGACCGGATAGACGATTCGGTCAAAGGCCCCCCTTTTGAGCAGAAGTCGGAGGGTAGAGGGACGAACGAGGGGAATGTCCGCCGGAAGAAGAAAAAACGCCCTGGCGGAGGACGAAAGGGAGGCAGCCCCGGCCTGGACGGAAGTGAACATTCCCTGAGAAAAACGGGGATTGAAAACAGAATTTCCGCCGAGGAGGGAAACTGCTTCTTCTGTTTCTTCCCTCCTGTGACCCGTCACAATGATAATTTCGCTGATACCGGCCTCCGTGAGAGACGAAACAATCCTCTGAAGAGGCGATCTTCCCCGGATTTTCTGAAGTGGTTTGAAAAAACCCATCCGCTGCGAATATCCGGCGGCAAGCACGACCGCAGCAACCTGTTTCGCTAACATTCGAAGGAGCTAAATAGATGCAGGCTGAAGCTGCCTGAAGATCCTGGCCATTTCCTTATAGTGGGCCAGCACCGAATTTCTATAGGATGCGAGGGAGCGCCCCCGATATTTGTCGAGCCCTTTATCCACGTCTCCTCTGCTTTTTTTGATATTGGCAGAGAGAATGGTTGCTCCGAGACGGATATTGTTTTCAGGGATAAGGAGATCTTTCGGTGAACGGACCGGAAGAGATTTGACTATCCACGGTTTGTTTGCCTTCCAGTTGATCTGCATCAGGCCGTAGTTCCCTTTGCTCACAGCCTTTTCCTTCACAGTGGATTCTTTTACAAGAATAGAGGCCACAAGGAAAGGATCAAGATCATATCTTGCCGAGTATTCCTCGATGAGTTTTGCGTAGTGTTGAATATTCCGGGAGGAGACACGGGAGTTTTTGCGGGAGAAGTAGGTTTCGATGGCTTTCAGTCTGTTGCGCTGGTCTCTTTTGGTGCGGAAGCGCTGCATGAATCGAAACTCGGGGCTGGAGGAAAAGGGGGCCGCCCAGGCAATTTTTTCATTACAAGAGAGAAAGAGTACAGCCAAGACAAGCAAAATACATGACAGTGTGCGAATTTTCATTTGAAAGCTCCTTCCTGCGGGGTATATAACCCACCGAACAGGGTAAAAAATTTATGGACAGTATAGCAATTCTCCTATTTTTCGGCTATTGTAACATATGAAGATTCATCATCTCGGGCGAAAACTGCCCGGCAGGGAGTGAAGCAACCATGAATACCGTGCTCAAAACGATAAAAAACCGAAGAAGCGTCCGAAGCTACCTTCCGGAACAGATATCCAGGGATGAGCTTGAAGCCGTCCTCGAAGCTGCCTTATGGGCTCCCAGCGGACACAATACCCAGCCCTGGCATTTCCTCATCGTCCAGGACAAAAAGAAAATTGACGACATGAGCTCGAAGACCATCAGCCTGATGAAGAAGTCCTCCGTCGAATGGATTCGGAAGCTCGCCTCTCGGGAGGGGTATCATCTTTACCATAATGCCCCGACTGTCATAGTCATCTCGGGGAGAAAATCTGCCGATCCTCTGCTTTTCCCCATTGCCGACTGCTCGGCGGCGATTCAGAACATGCTTCTTGCGGCGGAATCACTGAACATCGGAACCTGCTGGATCGGGCTGTCCAAATTCCTCTTCGACATTCCGGAGGAAGTAAAGACCCTCAGTCTTCCTGCGGAGTATCATCCCGTCTATTCAGTGGCCATGGGATACAAAAAAGGGCCGCTGAGTTCCTCCGGTCCCGCAAGAAAAGAAGGAACCGTCGGATGGTACGGTGCCTGATTCTTGGTGCGAGAGGGGGGATTTGAACCCCCACGCCCGAAGGCACCAGATCCTAAGTCTGGCGTGTCTGCCCTTCCACCACTCTCGCAAGGGTGGAATAATAACATCATTCTCTTGATTTTAAAAGAGACATGCTGCTGAATTTCCATGTCATGATTTGAAATTCGCCCTCCGCTCTATTTTCGAGGACGCTTGAGGACGCTTTAGAAAGGGACAACGAGTGAGACGAAAAAACAGAAATTTGATCGCACTGCTGTTTCTTCTGGGGTTCAGCACGGTCATCTTTCTGCTGTCCAACAGGACGGCAATCTTTGAGGCCGTCCGTCTGGCCGTGTCGGAGGGGCATTCCTTTCGATATGTATTCGATGACTTCCTGAGCAAACTTCCTGACATCCTCATGAAATACTCCACAAGCCTTCTCTGGGCGTACGGAATTTTTATCGCCGGAGTGATCCTTCTCGAAGAGCGAAACCCCGACCGCACTATCCGCTGGCTTCTCGTCCTTATCCTTCTGCCCGGCATCGGCTTTCTCCTCTATATATTCCTCGGTCCGGATATACGGATCCGCAAGAATTTCAGGCGGCTCAAGAAGAGAAAGCCCCGGCCTGTTGAGGCTGGTCCCCTTCTTTCGCGAATTAAAAAAATGCAGGGAGTCGAGGATTCCGCTGTGAAAACCGCCATGCTGTTGTTCAAGAACTCCCGAGCACTTCCAACCCAGGGGAATCAGGTAGCCATGCTTCTCAACGGGTCGGAGACCTATATCGAGATTAAGAAAGCCCTGTGGAAAGCCAGTTCGTATATATATCTCGAGTTCTATGCAGTGCACAACGACAAAATCGGAAACGAAATCAAGGACATTCTCATTGCGAAGGCGAAGGAAGGCCTGACGGTCAAGTTCATCTACGACAGCGTCGGAAGCTGGAAGCTCGGGAAAAAGTACGTAAAGGAGCTGAAGGACGGGGGGGTTCATGTTCACTCCTTCCTGCCAATATCATTTCCCATGCTGAGAAGAGATCTGAATTACCGGAATCACCGGAAGATAGTTGTAGTGGACGGCGTAACAGGCTTCATGGGAGGATTGAACATAGGAGATCACTATATCTTCGGCGAGCCCGGTTTAGGCTTCTGGAGAGACACCCACCTGAAAATCGAAGGGCCTGCCGTAGGGTGTCTTGAGGATATATTCAACACAGACTGCCTCTTCTGTGACAGAGAGCACGTGCCGTTCGAGCGAACCTCGGAATATGTCCGCTCCGGAAACAGTACGATGCAGATTGTCGCGAGCGGTCCCGACTCGAACTGGCAATCCATTCATCAGGGGTATTTCTCCCTCATCACAAACGCAAAAAAATTTGTCCTTGTGACAACCCCCTATCTCGTGCCGGGAGAATCCCTTCTTACAGCCCTCACAGTTGCCTCTCTCAGCGGATTGGATGTCCGGGTCCTCATCCCCCGAAAAGGCGACAACAGAGTAGCCCATTGGGCCACCCTTTCAAATGTGGAAGAACTCTTGAAGGCAGGAGTCAAGGTCTATAGCTACCAGAAGGGGTTTATTCATTCAAAAATCCTCGTCGCTGACGATTCCACCGTCTCGGTGGGAACAGCTAACCTCGATGCGCGAAGTCTCGAGATAAATTTCGAAGTTCAGGCCTTCATCTATGACCGGGCGGTTGCAAAAGACTTCATTAAAGCCTTCCGCAGCGATCTCAAGCACTCCCAGCAACTTCGTCTCCACGAATGGCTGAAAAGGCCGCTGCGGAGCAAAATGCTCGAGAAATCAAGCCGCCTGTGGTCCAGCCAGCTCTAAGATACTTATATTTTTATAAAAAAACCCGAAACAATGCGAGTGTATTTGAATGTTGGTTTTTACGTTTATTGCTGAATTTGCCCCTACCTACAGAATATTTCAACTTCAGGCTTGTTTCCGATTGACTATTTTCTTTCTCAATAGCGGATAAAGGCGTAGTGCAAGGGACATATCAAATCGATGCTCCGGGTCTAAATAGTCGAATCCAATGCGTTCCTTTATCACACCCATTCTATATTTCACTGTATTGTAATGAAATTTCAACGCTGCTGAGGATGTACGTACATTCCAATTAGATTCGTCCATTACCATCAGCGTTTGGAGCAACGCATCAGAAAACGAATCTTGAAAACTAACAAGATCGCCTAAAACTCTGCGGCAGAAATAAAGGGCTTCCTTACTCTCTGAAAGCAGCGCTACGAGACTCATTCCTCCCATCTCATCCCATAGAAGCACAGTGTTTTTAGTCCCGGGGAAATTTGATATCCGTAGAGTTAACAGAGCCTCTTCATAGCTCTTTGAAATGGCGGATACATTATCCTTAATACCCCCTGCTGCCAGGATATGGGAAGGATTGGTCTGTTCTGACGTCTCGGTTTGTAAGATATGGGAAATTTCCTTCAGAGTCTCCTTGAATCTTTCTGAAGTGTTTTTTTCCTTTGATGAAAAGGGAATGATAAAAACGATGAGGTTTGCTGAAATAATAAAAACAGACCGGGAGAAAAACGAAGATATTTTGTTTCCGGAAAGAGTTAAGAAAGCATGGCGCTCTCTGTCTGAAAAAATGCTGTTCTCTGTTAAGGAGAAAATGAGGACTGCTGTTGAAACATCATTTTTCCATTCCCATTTCCTTATGATCGTCTCTATTTCAGAAATCTCATGGCATCTGTCATAGAGTAAATCCTTGATGTTTTCTTTTTTTCCATCGCTTTCTGCGGAAAGTGACGAAAAAGCCTTCTCCAGACATAAAGCGATTGCTACTGCAGCGTTTTCAAAAACTATTGACTCGTCCGGGGTGAGTGAATTCGCAGCGTCGGGAGGTAAATTGAGAAAGAGAATGCCTGGCTTCACATTTCCGATGGCGACTTCCTTATTGAGATATAAACGTTGGAGTTCTTGAAATGGAAAGGTCTTTGCGCCTTCCCTGAAGGTTGGAGAAGATGAGGAGATGAATGATTTTCCGCTGATGGAATTTCGAAAAGCACAGTCGTAACCGAGTGCTTTTGAAAGGATCGCAAGCACGGAGGAAATACCCTCATGTTCCATTATGGCATGGGCAAATGGCAAAAATGACCTTACCCCGAGATTTTGAATCATTGTTCACTCCTCTTGAGTATCTTATCCAAAGAGACATTTATGCGAAGAAGTCAGGATGAAATTCTATCGATCATAAGCCTGTAAGGAGCACTTCTTCCTCAATCTGTAAGCTTCCTGGTCAAGCCGGCAGAGCAGTATTCCAAATGCCAAATTCGCGTTCCGGACCAGACGCCTGGACGTCCGAATGGAATACCTGGCATCACTTCAGAGCTTTTAAATTTATGATGCAGATATGCGGTATAGAGTATGTACTCATGACAAACTTCAAATCATCGCGTTTTAATAAAATCGGTGAAGACGCGCGCCATTCTTTCGACTGAACTCAGTTCAACATACTCATCAGTCTGATGGACAAAATTCTCATCACCAGGCCCTAGTATAACAAAGGGAACGCCGAGGGCTGGTACAAGTATGGAAGCGTCCGTAAAATAGTTGATCCCTGTTGTTTCCCATGCTATTTCATTGTGAGCATATATTTTTTCAAGACTTTCGAGCAAGGGTGAGTGAGAATTCATTCCGACGGGAGGGCGGTTGTTCATGATTTCCATCGTACAGTCCCGAATGACGTCAGTTCGTTTCATCCGGGCGATGATTTTTACGATTTCCGCGAGAAACTCGTCGTGGTCTACATGAGGTAAAGTACGGATATCGAGAATCCCTTCCACATGCTCAGGTATAACCGACGGCATATCACCTCCACTGATGGAGGTGATGACGCAGGTTGAATTGCCGAGAAGTACATGGCTTTTTTCTTTCTTTAAAAGGGATTTGATTTTCTCATATAACTGAAAGAAACAATAGATGGTATTGCTCCCCTTTTCCGGCATCGCCGCATGGGAACTTGTTCCATACATGGAAAGTCGAATCCATAAAGAGCCTTTTTCTGACAATCCAATTTTTTCGTTTGTTGGCTTAACTAAAAGTAACTCTTCGATGCCGTTGAGATAACCTCCACCTATGAGAGTTTTGGCTCCGGTTCCGCCAACCTCTTCATCGGCTGTAAAACAGTAGAGAACATCTACAGGCGGCTTCGTATTATTATTTAGCATTTCGATCGCCGAAAGGAGCATGGAAGTAAGCCCCCCCTTCATATCGGAGGCCCCTCTTCCATATACCCTCTTTCCATCGAATTCTGCTCCGAAGGGAGCCTTCGTCCAGAGAGAACGATCGCCTATCGGCATAGTGTCCAAATGTCCGACGAGCGCCACTTTTCTGCTCCTGTCTTCCCCCGGCATCACAAGAATAAGAGAAGCTCTATTTTCTCCGTGATCAATAATCACTTTCTCCATGACATCTTCAGGAAAGAGGGAAAGTATATACCCTACGACGTCCTTTTCATCACCATATGGCTGTGGAGTTTGTATCCGGATAAGTTGTTGAAGGATATCCAAGCTTCGTCTCGATTGCAAAGGGTATGCCATTACCCTCCCCCCTTTATCTAAAGGCTTTTCAATTTAAAATCCTTACAGTCGAGAGTATAATGTCGCACATATCTGCATCTCTGTTGGAAAATCTATAATTATTGTCTATGGTGTTTTTGTCGATAACTATCAGTTCTCCATGTTGGAGAGTGGTGTTTTTACCATCTCTTTGAAATTCCAAATTCCCCTTGGAACAATATACTATTTCAAGGGTTTTTTTGCAGGATTCGCTATTTCTTTTCGGATAAATAACACTCCCTTTCGCAAGGGATAAGCATGCGACATCGCCGAAGCAGTTTTCTCTGTTCATTATCAAATTATAATCATTCACTTTTCCACGGCTTTGGGTATTATCACCACCATAAAATAAGTGCGGTTCATACTTATTGAGAATGATCTTTTCATTCTCATTGTGCGTCAAAATGAGTTCATTATCTAAAGTCAGGATTATTCTATTGAAATTATCCAGAACCGTGAAATTAGATTCTTCGATGTCTACTGTAGCCGTTGATATCACGAAAATAAAATTTCTTTTTTCGTACTCCGCTCTTTCCGGATAGATAAAAAGTTCTTTTACAGTTCCTCCAGACCACATTCTCGTTTTGATGTTTTCTTTTGTAATTATTTTATATCCATTTATCATTGTAATTTATATGAAGAATAATCTTCTACTCCTTCGCTCTAAAATGAAGACAGGAGAGTGCTGAATAACATCACTCCCCTGTCTTTTGAGTTCTTAGATTAGAATTTTAACAACTGGTACCTATTTTTTGCAATACCTGTCGTTAATCAGATTCTTTAATCGACAGGTCTCCTATTACATCAAATGCGTTTCGACAATGTGTTCTTTTTTGAAACCTTCGAGCTGCAATTGATGTTCAAAGCAGTTAATCATAAAGTCCAACCTTACGATACCGACGAGCTCGGAACCTGTTACTCGTGCGCCGTATCGCTGTGCCTCGATTTTTACCATCTCGAAAGGTCTGTAGATAGGGGTTTGATTGCAATCCATCACATTCATGGATACAACAGTACCAGGTCTCTCCTCGAACTTTATTCCAATGGCTTGAACAGTAGAAAACCCGCCTTTGTTTCCTCTCAACGCATTTGCTACCTTTTTCGCTATTGTTAAATCCTCTGTGTCAAGAAAGACATTGAAAAAAGCAGCGATATCCTCGAAAGCACCGATGACAGTTCCGCCCGCTTTTTCACTGAGGAGCCCATCAACACTGAGATCTGGCTTTCTTGATTCATACTCCTCTGCTCTTTCAGGGTTGTCTTTTATCTCAAGGAGAAGTTTTTTAAGACCTTCATACTGTCCTTTTCGTATGAAGGGAAATTTGCTTCTCATTTCATTTTCAGCACAAGTACCTGAAAAATAAATAGGGATCTTAATTTCCTTGAAAATTTGATGACCGAGGTCCTTGCAGAACTTTTGAGCTTCTTCTATTGTCGTATTCTTGAAAGGATATACTGGAATGACATCCATAGCACCTATTCTTGGATGAGTTCCGGAATGATTCCGCATATCAATTAATTCCACGGCTTTCGCAGTAAGCATTGCGACGGCATCTCTCAGTGGATCAGGCGGGCCTACTAATGTTACAACTGTCCTGTTAAATTCCCCTTCGGGTTCAACTTTGACAAGTTTCACCGAATCAAGATTGCGCACAACATCTACAATTTGTTCGATTACTTTCAAATCTTTTCCTTCACTGAGATTAGGGTTAGCCAGTAAGTATTTTTCGCTCATATCAAATGCCTCCCAAGTATTTTTTCCGAAACCGTATCACTGCTTACACCTTACGAAAAAGCCCATGTATTTCTCAAGGCACATCGAAAGTACAT
>CAYZZX010000034.1:0-17989 GCA_964483085.1 uncultured Synergistaceae bacterium | reverse complement strand
GAGGCTCCGTCTTCCCCCACGGTCACTCCGCAGCAGCTCCCCACGATCTTCACGGGAAGGCCGGGGATAGCCACGGCGGAGCGGATCTGTTCGTACCCCCTTCCCACGAGAAAGGAGCCGTAGGAGGCGACGTAGACGTTTTGCCCCTCAAGGGCCAGTCCCGCGGCTGTAAGAATCATGTTCTGTTCTGCCATTCCCACGTTGAAGCAGCGGTCGGGGTGCTCCGCGGCGAACCGGGCCGCACCGGTGGCCGATCCGATGTCGCCGTCCACAGCGATGACTTCCACTCCGGCCTCGGTGAGCTCCAGAAGGGCCTGGCCGTAGGCGTCCCGGGTGCTTCGCGTACTCGTCTTCACAACAGATCCTCCTCTCTCTCCAATTCCAGCAGGGCTTTGTCCACCGTTCCCCGGTCGAGGACCATTCTTCCTCCGGAGGGATCGTTTTCAAGAAAGGAAATCCCCTTGCCGAGGCGGGTTTTAGCCAGTAGGCAGCGGGGACGGCAAGGAAGAGTTTCGAGGCGGGACACCCCTTTCCGGAGGGAGTCGAAATCGTGCCCGTCGCACTCCTCCACGGACCAGCCGAAGGAGAGGATTTTCTGCTTCAGAGAATCAAGGGGGAGAATCTTTTCGGTGGCCCCCTCCCCCTGGAGTCCGTTGCGGTCGATCACAAGCAGCAGATTATCGAGGGAGTGCCGGGAGGAGACGAGAGCGGCCTCCCAGAAGGCCCCTTCCTGAAGCTCGCCGTCTCCGGCGAGACAGCAGACCCGGCTCCCGCTCTTTCTGCCCTTCAGAGCAAGGGCTATACCGTTGCCCAGACCGAGCCCCATTCCGAGGGAGCCTGCCGGGGCGTCCACACCGGGAGTGCGGCGAAGTTCCGGGTGCCCCTGAAGCATGGCTCCAAGGCGGCGATAACTCCACAGCTCGTCCCGGGGGAAAAAGCCGCACCGTGCGAGGACGGCGTAGAGGGCCGGGCAGCCGTGCCCCTTGCTGAGGACAAAGCGGTCACGCTCCTCCCATGCCGGCTCTTCAGGGCGGACGGAGAGGACTTCTCCGTAGAGCCACACGAGGATATCAACGATTGAAAGGGCCGAGGCCACGCGGCCGGAGCGGGCCATACCGATCATGCGGACCACATCCCGGCGTACTTCAGCGGCGGATTCGACTGTTACGGACAGTTTTGACGTCACGGGAGGACCATCTCCTTTGTGTGAACAGCGGGAAGCACGGATTTAAGAAGAGAGGCGAATCCCCGCTGAAATCGCTCTCTTTCCGCTTCGGCACGGCTCCGCTCCGGAGACACCGGGGCGGGAAGCTCCCCTTCGCCGTTCCAGGAGGGCAGAGACCACTCCCGGGCGAGGCTCTCCACCTTCGGATCGTAGGCGGAAAGGGTCAGTGGAAGACCGGCCCGAAGGGCCAGCAGAGCAAAATGAAAGCGCATGGAGACCGCCCCCGCCGCAGAGGCCAGGGTGCGGACTTCCTCCTCCCGCCAGTTCTTCTCAGTGAGAAGAAGTATCTCCGAGACGGAGAGAATTCCCCGTTCTGCCTGATCTTCCATAAGCCGCAGATCCTCCTCCGCAAGGGCCACTCCCTTGAGCGGAACCCCTGCCCGCTCAGCCAGGCGGGATGCTTCTACGGCAGTTCGATCGGCCAGATCACCCGGCCAGGGGCGGACATTCACGAGCAGCGGTCCGGAGACGGCCCTGTCAGGCCGTTCTTCCGGAAAGGGAAGGGAAAAAACCGGATCAGGGGTGAGAACAGATTGCTTGTTCCATTGGGCGAGCAGATCCCGGGAGCGAATATCTCTTACCCCTACGGCTGCGCAGGCTGTAAGGGCGTTTTTAGCGAACCACTCCCCCCGCCAGGTGGAAAAGGGGCCCACCGACTGCCCTACTGCCCAGGGGCGTGCACCGGCAAGAAGGGCGAGACGCACAATCCCCCAGTACCATGCGCAGGACCACACGCTCGTGGTGTCCTGAAATAGCCCCCCTCCGCCGAGAAGCAGAGTATCGCTCATTCTGAGAAGGGAGAAGGCCCCACCGAGGTTCCAGCGGGGAACCGCAGTCACTGCCAGAGATCGGCCCGACACCTCGGGCGAAGCGGAGAGAAGGGCGATCTCCCTTCGGGGAATCCCTTCCGCTACGCAGGCCTCAACAAGAGACGCGGCGAGGAGTTCGTCTCCAAGATTTCCAAAACCGTAGTAGCCGCAGAGGGCCACTCTATAGGGTCGGGTCACTCCGTCACCATCCTTCCGAATCTGTTCCAGAGGGGAAAAAGAACGAAGCGCAGAAGGAGAATGGCTCCCATCCCCACGAGTACACCGGTCCACAGGCCGTTGAACTGGCGGAAGAGGATGAAATACAGGGGGGTATGAAAATGGCAGAAGCTGTTCACCGCCGAGGAGAATCCGAGGACGGTTCCCATACGGAAGATCTCCCTCCAGTGAGGCCAGAGGTCGCCCTTCCGTACGTAATACCACAGAAGAAGGGCGGGGTAGCCGAGAAAGATCTCCTTGCTCCGGGGCCTTGCAACGAGGACCCGCTCAAGAAAGTCCCGAAGACGCACCTCGAAGGCGGGGACGAATTGAACGTTGTCGCTGCGGAAAAGCACAAGACCGGCGACGGCAAGTAGCATTCCGAGAAGAAAGAGTTCCCCCCACAATGGAGGCCTGCGGAGTATTTCTCCCAGGGATTCGGGGTGCTCCCGGTTTTTAAGATCCGCCAGAAGCACGAGAAGGGGGGGGAGAAAGAGGGTCGCCTTGACCCCCGAGAAACTCCGGAGGCGGAGCATATAGGTTGGATCGCTGAAAAAGGCGGCGAGGGCCAACCCTCCGGCCAGGGCGAAGAGAAAGCTTCCGGCAAGGCCCGCCCAGGGGCGGCGCCATCCGTCGAGGGCAAGAAAGGAAGCCTCCACCACGATAAAAACCGCCGCCAGAGCGCCGACGATCTTCGCGGCGCCGGGCATCAGCCAGATAACAACCGCAAGAGCTGCGGAAAGAAGAAGGAGGATGCCGATCCCTCTTCCGGTAAGGGATGAGTCGGGCGTCTCGAGCTCCTTCCTGAAGAGAAAGAATCGCTGCAGATAGCGCAGAAGAGAGTAGACGAAGGCGAGGGAGAGAGCCAGAGCTCCGATCAGCCCTGTCTTCCAGGGAGCGAAGGGAGAGGGCCAGGCGAGGGCGATGCCGTGGCTCTTCAGCGTCGAGGCGAGGCCGTTCACCTCGGAGAGAAAGGCCTCCAGGGGGTTCTCGGAGGCTTCAAGGGCGGACGGGCGGAAGATAAGCAGCCGTACGGAGCGCTCCTTTACAGCTCGAAGCAGCCGTTCTTTCAAGACCGACCGGGAGATATTTCTGCTCAACAGCTCTTCGTGGGTCACGCTGTGAAGGGGCAGCAGGGCGGGGTAGGCATTCCAGTTGAGCTGCACCGCGCCGATCTGCCGGGAGAACTCCACCATAGCCACAGAACGCCCCTTTTCAGAGATGGCACGGGAGAGGGGGCGCAGATCGGGAAATCCGAGGGCAACGTCGCCCGACGGTGCAATGACCCGAATATCAGAATATGCCTCGAGAAGACGGGAGAGGGTCTCCACCGCTGGCTGCGTATCCCCCGGAAGCGCGGGGGCGACCCGGTAGAATACGGGGACGTTCTGCTTTTGCGCTAAAGAAAGCCCTCCCAGATCGGGAATAACTCCCGTGAAGAGAAGTTCCTGCTGAGATCTCGGAAGGAGGGCCAGAGTACCGCCGTCAGCTTCAACCGTCTTCGTTCCGGGAAAGCGGGTGGAGAGAAAGGAAACCTGTTCTTTTCTCTGAGGAAAGTTTTTCGGAAAGAAGAGAACCGGCGCCGAGGGGTCGGCCGGGCCATTCTTCCGTACTGCGTCGCGCAGCCCCGAAGCCGGACCGTAGTAGAGCGGAAGGGTTCCGTCCTCGAGATCCTGCCCCGTGAGCTCCGATACCATTATTCCCCCCGCTCCCTTTGCTGCAAGCAGAGGCCAGAGATCCTCCGGAGATGACTTCTCCTTCGCGGCAAGGGAGACCACGTCCCGGTAGTCCAACACTATGGCCGCGCTGCGGTTTTCCCCCTCAGCCCTCAGCCTGGGAAGAAGGGCTATTCCCGAGAGAAGGAAAAGGAGAGCGACCACAACGAGTCCGAGGTTCACTGTCTTTCCGGTAAAGGGAGACTTTTTTTTACTTTTCATGCCTGATGCCTCCATTGTTCTGAAAGGGGGCACCCCAGAGATTCGAACATTCGTCCGAGCCTGCAGAGAGGAAGCCCCACCACGTTGAAATAATCTCCTCGAAGGGAAGAGACGAGAAGGGAACCAAGCCCCTGAATTCCGTAGGCCCCCGCCTTGTCATCCCCCTCCCCGGTGGCTGCGTAGCGAGCCGCGTCCAGAGGGGTAAGGGGGCGGAAGGTGACCTCGGTCGTCTCCACTTCCTGGCGTTTTCCGCAGGGAGAGAGAAGGGTCACCCCTGTGAGGACTTCATGGGTGCGGCCCGCGAGGCGAAGAATCATGGAGCGGGATTCTTCTCTGCTCTCCGGCTTACCTAAAATCTCTCCGTCGAGAAGGACCACCGTATCGGCCGCAATAATCCACGAATCGGGAAAATGAGCGCCGACAGCCTCCGCCTTGGCGCAGGAGAGGCGAAGGCACCCCTCTTCAGGCCTTTCTCCAGAGAGAAAGGCTTCATCCACAGAGGGAACCTCCACCCGAAAGGGCCACCCCAGAGAGGCGAGAAGTTGCCGCCGCCTCGGGCTGCCCGATGCCAGAAGAAGTTCTTCGGGAAAAATCACAGAATCCCCCGTACCAGGGACAGTATGAGAATAAGCCCGCCGAGAAGCGCGCAGTAGAGGGCGAAGGGTTTCCATTGCCCGCGGGAAACCAGATGGCGCAGCAGCGCAAGGGCGCCCAAGCCGGTGAAGAATGCAAGGATCACGCCGAGAATCCACCCCGGAGGAAGGGTCGCCCTCCAGGAGTCCATCTTCATCAGCTCTCGCACTTCAAGAAGGGTCGCGCCGAAAATTGCAGGCAGAGAGAGAAGAAAGGAGAAACGAAAGGCGTCCAGTGGTGCCAAGCCGCTCTTCATGCCCCCCACGATCGTCGATCCCGAACGGGATATACCGGGCAGAACGGCCACTCCCTGAATCAGGCCGACGAGAATCCCCGTCTTCAAGGTCAGAGGGCGAGTTGCGTCCCGGGAGGCGAGGTTCGCTCCGTACCATAGCAGGGCTGCCGTCACAAGAAGCCCGGCGCCGACGGCGGCAGGAAGAGTCATAGCCCGCTGGACAAGGGGCTTGAGAGAAAGGCCGATGGCTCCCGTGGCCATCGTTCCGGCAACGACGGCCCAGCCAAGGGTCCACCCCTCCGTCTTTCTTCCGGCAGAGCTCAAAAACCCCGAACTCCACTGACGAAAAAGAGAGACGATATCCCTTCGAAAGAAGAGTACCGTGGCCGCCATGGTGGCGAAGTGAAGAAAAACATCGTAGGAGAGGGCTGACTCATCCATGGAAAAAAGCTGCTGAAAGAGTGCCAGATGTCCGGAGCTGCTGACGGGCAGAAACTCCGTGACCCCCTGGATCACTCCGAGAAAAAGAGCGGGAAGGTACTCCATCAGCTCCTCCTCTTGCGCCCCTGTCCTGCCTGAGCGGCTGCCCCTTCTCCAGAGGGGGCACCGCCCACCACTGTGATTATGGGGAGAATAGCAGGCTTGCTTCTGCCGTACCGGCGGAGGGAGTCTCGCATCCGCGCCTTGATTTTCGTCTCGAGAAGGGGCTGGTCCGACACGGCTTTCGCCCCCGAGGTCTCTACGATCTTCTCGATAGACCGGGTAAGCTCTTCCCGAAGTTTCGCCGCATCATCAAGGTGGATGAACCCCCGGCTTTCAAACTGCGGAGGGGCGAGCAGATCTCCTGAGGGAGAAAGGATGAGAGAGACAACCACCGCTCCGTCCTCCGCGAGCTCCTTGCGCTCCTTCAGTATGCTTCCCTGAAGCTCTCCCAGAGCAAGGCCGTCCACCATGATTCCTCCGGCCTGAACGTGGTCCTTCGTCGTGGCCTTGTTCGCGTCCATGGTCAGGACATCCCCGTTCACAAGAACGTAGGCGTTTCGTGCGGGCACGCCCATCTCCCGGGCCAGCTGGGCATGCCGGACGAGATGGCGGTACTCTCCGTGGATGGGGACAAAGTATTTCGGCTGCACCATGTTCAGTATGAGGCGAAGTTCGTCCTGGGCGGCATGCCCAGAGACGTGAATACCCCGGTCTTTTTCGTAGACTACCTCACAGCCTCTGGCGAAGAGGCGGTTGATTGTTCCGCTCACCATTTTCTCGTTTCCGGGAATCGGCGTGGCGAAGAGGGCCACCACGTCCTTGTCGCCGAGGGTAAGGAGGCGGTGTTCCCCCTTGCTCATGAGGACAAGCCCGGAAAAGGGTTCTCCCTGGCTGCCCGTGGTCATGACCACGAGGGATCCTGGTGAGACCTTGCCGACATCTTCAATGGGAACGATGTTTTTTTCTTCCACGTGAAGATAGCCGAGCTCCCGGGAGAGCTCCACGTTTTTGATCATGCTCCTCCCCACGAAGGCGATTTTGCGGTTGAAGCGCGCCGCCGCATCGATCACCTGCTGCACCCGGTGAAGATTGCTCGCGAAGGAGGCGATGATCATGCGCTTCGTCCGGTATTGGCGGAAGATCCTGTCCAGAGTTCCCGACAGGACGAGCTCTGATTCGGTAAAGCCCTCCCGCTCGACGTTCGTCGAGTCGGAGAGAAGAAGGAGCACTCCCTTGCGCCCCTCTTCCGCGAAGGCCGCATAATCCGTCAGTCTTCCGTCGATAGGGGTGGGATCGAGCTTAAAGTCTCCTGTATGGACGACAGTTCCCACGGGGGTCTCGACGGCAAGCCCCACTCCGTCGGGAATGGAGTGGCAGACGGCGATGAACCGTACCTTGAAGGGTCCCATCTCCACCCGGTCGCCCGCCTTGATTTCCCGGTAGTCGGGGGTGAAATTGGGGGCCCACTCCGTCAGCTTGTTGTTCACCATGCCCAATGTGAGTTTCGTTCCGTAGAGGGGCGCGGGGATCTTCGGCAGAGCGAAGGGAAGAGCGCCCAGGTGGTCCTCATGGCCGTGGGTCACGATAATGCCGACGATCTTCTCCCGGTTCTCCTCAACATAGGAGATATCGGGAATGACGAAGTCGATGCCGAGCATCTCGTCATCGGGGAACATGAGTCCGCAGTCTATGATAAGAATTGAGTCTCCGTATTCCAGAGCGCACATATTCTTTCCAATCTCACCGAGCCCCCCGAGGGGGATATATCTCAGTTTGTTCTCTTTTCCCTGTCTTTTTCTGGCCGGTATTTTCCTCCGGCTTCTTGAATCATGTACCATAGAGCACCTTACCTTTCTGGAGTTCCCGCCGGAGAGCAGCAAAATAAACTTCTGTATTGCCGAACGGGACTTTCTTTGTTAGAATTCCATATCAATCGATTCGTTCCACTTTCCTCGCAAAGAGGACATTTCGGGAGGTAAAAAGTTTGAGCAATCACACGAGCGAAAGCCCCTCCACCATGACGCAGACCGGATTCGAGAAGCTCATGGAGGAACTCAAAGAATTACGCGGCACAGGACGGGCGGAAATTTCCCGCCAGCTCGAGGAGGCACGCTCCTTCGGAGACTTGAGCGAAAACGCCGAATATGCGTCAGCCAAGGAAGAACAGGCAAAACTGGAAACACGGATTTCATGGCTTGAATTCCAGCTCAGCAAGGCAAAAATCCTCGACTCGTCCTCCATCGACATCAGCAAGGTATCCCTCGGCACCACGGTCTCAATCCAGGACATCATCAACTCGAAGCACTTTTCCTACACAATAGTCGGGTCGGAGGAGTCTGATCCGAAGGAGAACAAGATATCCTCGTCGAGCCCCGTCGGGCAGGCTCTGCTCAACAAAAAGGTCGGCGAGGAAGTGCATGTCAAGGTACCCCGGGGCGTACGGCACTTACGGATTATAGATATCTCCGTCCTCGCCTGAAATATCCCCGGATACGGGGGCCGGTGAGGCAGGTATCAGGCTTGTCTCTTCCGGCCGTGTGGGGTCATATCTGGTCGTCAGACCGTCCTTTCCCCATACGTCGGGATCAATAGGCTGCCGCAGGGGGACTCCCTTTTCCTTGTGGTCCGCAAAATCTCCCTGCCCGGGAAAGGGGTTCGTCAGGGCCTTGTCGCCGAAGACAAGGGGGGTGTCGGGGAAGGCCTTCACCATGAAGCGGAGGGCATACCAGTCATCATTCCCCACCTGGTCATCCCGGAAGAGAAGCTCCCAGCGGCTGCAGTCATGGTCGAGGATAAGCCGATAACCGATTTCACCGAACTGGGAGGCCTTGAGGTCGTAGGCCGGCAGGGCGGAAAAGTAGAGGTTTTTCCCAAGGGGAAATCCTATCTCCGTATAGAACACTTCTCTGTCCCCCGCCCTGTCCCAGCTCATGGGCGACTGCCCAGTGACGTTTTGTACAAACCACGCGCTGGCGAAATCTATCGATCCGACCTTGGTGCGGAAGCCGAGCCACGAGCTTGAGATCTCCTGGGAGTCCTGGCCCGAGGGGCCTTTATCCGTGTAGGAGAATGTTCTGTACTGGCCCCGCCAGAAGGGGCGGATAGCTCCGGTTTTGACGATATATTCAGCCTGAATGTCCCCGACAAAACGTCCAGATTCGCTCACCGTGCCCGGCCGTTTTCTCGCTGTTTCGTACTGCCCCCATATGCCGCTTACCCGCCACGAGAGATTCGGAATTCCCCTCACATTCCACCACGGTCCGGAGATGGTCAGCTCCGGCTCCCGATGGAGCACATTCCGGTAGGTGTCGCCGAAATCTTTGAATATCTCGAGATTTTCCCTCTGAGACCACATAAGCTTTGCGCTCCACCCGCCAAAGGTTGAGGCGATCCCCCAGGATGGCCGGTGAACTTTCTCTCCGTCGTCGAATTCATCAAGCTTTTCGTAGCTGTAGTCCATATTAGCGAAGATAGCTAAGTTTTTGCCCACTCGTTGCACGGCCTCTGCCCGCGCCTCAAGACCGATATCGCTCCAGTAGCGGAAGCTCATAGAGACGTGGCCGGAATCCCAGGCCAGAGGGCCCGTGAGAGCGTAGCCGATCCCCTTATCCGAATCATGGACAATGCTGGGGATGAATATGCCGAGAAGGGCATCCTTTTCTCCGTGCAGGGGGATGACGTAGTCGAAGGGGTAGGTAAAGAGGAGTTTTTCGGCGATATAGACCCTCGGGTTCTTCGCGATAACCCGGACGCCGGGAATGACGATGAGCCTTTTTGTCTGAAGGCGGTAGTGAGGGCGGTTGGAAGGACAGGTGGTGAGGGAGACGTCGCTCCACCGGGCCACCTCGCCGTCTTCATCTTTCACCCTTCTGGTCTGCCGCTTTTTCATCCATTCCTTTTCAAGGGCGGCATTGAGGGGGACAACCTCGAGATTTTTTCCCCTCAGGAAGACAGTGCTGCCCTTCGTTCCGGCGGGCAGATCGCCCGTGGCGTTCGTGAGCACCCCTTCTCGGGATCTCATGTCGTACTCGAGAGTCTCTCCTGTGAAGCGGTTCGCGCCATAGAAGATCGTGAGGTGACCGCCCGGCTTCGAGGAGCCATAGGCGATTTCCCGCTCGGTATCGAGCTCCATACGATGAGAAAAGACGCGCATGTTCTCATGGCGCAGCCTCGCGTCCCCCTCCGCCTCCGCCATTCCCGTCTCGGAGTCGAAGATCACCTTATCGGCATCGAGGACCACATCCTTCGTCTCTGCGAAGGCTCCCTGAGGAAAAATGAGGAAAATAAAAAGAAGAAGTATCAGAGTTCGGAATCGGGGTCGTGGTCTTCCTGATCGTACCATTGAATGCTCGCTCCTTTGTCTGCCTCCATGATGCCTTCAGGAAGCAGCTCCATGTAGTGTGCCTGAAATCTGCCCAGGTCCCCCGAGGCTTCAAACCCCTCAGGGAAGAGTATTTTCCCGCTCTCCCGGTTCCAGCGGGCCAGAGGCGCCGCATAGCGGAAGGCGACAACGCCGTCGGTCATGGTTCCCGTAGGGTGGAAGATCTCCGCTGTCATTTCTTTTTCGAGATACTTCCCCCCCGGAGCGCGGAGGGTCCAGAGCTGCCCGTTCGCCCGCTCCACGTCCACAGTGATGGTGTAGAGAGTGGCCCAGTCCTTCCCCCGCTCAACCTTGCCCACATTTGCCTTCCAGAGATCGCCGTTGATCTCCCGGTCAAGATCAATGTTCTCAAGGATAGAGTCGGGGATGCCCGCCGGGATCTTCCCCGCCTTCAGGTCAAGGGCCATATCCCGCACCGCTCCGTAGGCAAAAAAAGCTATGCCCACAGCTCCGATGAGCAGCAGCAGAATTTTTTTCCAGCGGGAGGAACCCTTCACGGCTGAACTGTCAGGCACGATTTTACCACGTCACTTTCCAAAGTTTATCTTCTTTTTCAAGCAGAATCACCTTGCTTCTCAGAGTGCGGAAGAGCAACATCTTCTGGGCTGTTATGATCTGCACCTTTCCGTCCTCGAGCCATTTGACCTTGTAGCCGTCCCTCAGAGACGAGCGGAGCTTCGTGGCAGCGATCTCACTGATGAACTGCTTTTCGGTCAGCCCTTTCCGGCTGGAGGAGGAGAGCAGATCGTACATCCCGTCATACTTTCCGTCGATCCAGAAGCGGACGAACTTCTCCACGGTCTTCTCCTTGCTGATAAAAAGGACTCCCTTTTTGTCGCTCTCCTTCTCTACAGAAGGCTCTTCCTTCAAGGGTTTTGTATCAGCAGAGGGTTCCGGTTTGAAATCCATCAGCTCAGGAGGTGATGCCACTACCGGAGGCTCCGGAGGCGGAGGAGCCTTCACGGGCGGTGGCTTCTTCGCCTTGGGCGGCTCTTTTTTCGGCGCCGGAGGCAACTCCACCACTACGACCTCCTGCACTGGCTCCGGAGGGGAGATCTCCGCAACGGGGGTTTCATCTCGCAGAGAACCGAAGGAAAAGAGTTGTTCGGTCTGCACTCCGAGCCCCTTCACCACCAGGGAAAAATCTTTCTCACTCTGCTTCGGAAAGAAGACCAGCCCCTGGACGATTCCCGTCAGGGGAGCATCGAATTTTTTCTCGTAGCTCAGAGGAGAAACCCTCGATCCTCCGGTGCTTTGAAGAAAGATCGTTCCTGTAAAGGGAGCAAGGGAGAGCGGGCGAGGGCCGAAGGCATAGACCGTCAGAAGAAAGGCCTCCGTATCCCTGATCCGCAGCTCCTTCATAAAATCCTCCCGGTACTCCTGCTTTTCAGCCTCCGTCATTCCCCTGCGCGCCGCCTCGGCGTCAACCCACGGGTCGACAAGCTCTTCAGGGTAATGGACGATCCACACGAGGCAGTCCCGGCCCCAGTGAAAGGACGTCCACCGTTCGAGGATGGCCGTCGCCTGGGTGACGGGATCCTGCCCCCAGGCAGCAAGGGGGAACAGAAGACAGAGGAGAAAGCCTGACAGGAGTTTTTTCATCCTCAGCATCGGCACTACTTTCCGTACAATCTCTGGACGCTACAGCTTGAAGTCAATGATCGCCGAAACCCCTACGCCCTGGACTCTGCGAAAACGCTGGATCGGGTTTTCAGAGTCGATGGGGACGAGAATCTCCACCCGAAGGCGGTCCATGAAGGTGGCTTCGATCTGAGCAACGGCCTTCGTGCTCTCAATGGATGTGCCCTTCGGCCCCGCCACCTGGGCTGCGCCTATGCGGGTGCCGGAACCGATGGAGACGATGGGAACGACCTTTGTATGCCCCTCCACCTTCGCCCCCTTATTGAGGGTGATTGTGTTGATGAAATCATTCGCCGGCTTGGCGATCGTAGAGACAAGAAAACCTCCGCCGATCACGCCGGCGAGATCTCCGAGGATATTTCCGAGGTCTATGGCCCATGCGGTCCCTCCCGCTATGATAGAAAGGCATAAAACTAGAGCAACGACGTTCTTTTTCATACTTTTGAACAGTTTCATGAAAGAGACCTCCCTATTTTATATTTGTTTCTTCTTCTTTGGCGGGGGGAGCAGACTCCTCAACGGAAGCACCCGCCGGGGGCGTTTCCTGCTTCAGCATCCCCTGCAGCCCTGCCGGAACCGGATAGGCAGAGACTCGCGTCATCTCGGCGGTCTCGGAGAAAACGACTGTTCCCTCGGGAAGTTCCTTCAAGTCACCTCGAATGAGGAACCCTCCTGCGAGCCCCACGGGGCCGAGAAGAATGGCGCCAAGGAAGCTCGTTCCGGCTGCGGCCATCTGGGCCGACTCTGCCTGGGTAGCCTCTTTCGCCTTGTCTCCCACCGTGAGAGGGATCTCCTCAGGTCCGAGGGGGAAGAGCCTCTCCACGGCGATCTTAACTTCGGCGGCTCTGCCAAAGCTCCGGGGCTTCGTCACCTCGGTGACTCCGGCAAGAATGCGGCTTCCCTTGGGCGCAATTAAATTCGTATCTATTACGAGATCTGAGGCGAGAACCATATCCACGGGATCGCCCACCTTCGCGGTCTTCGGCGACAGGGTACGGGAAAGAGTTCCCTTGATGACCGTTCCGGCCGGCACTTCCACATCCTGCATTGTCACAGTGTCCGAAAGGAGCAGGTTCAGAACCCGCTCAAGGCGCATAGCCACCGGGCGGTCAACCTGGGGTGTCCCCTCAAGCTGCACTTCAAGGGACTCCACCCTTCTTACTGCAGGGGTGAGGGTATCCGTCCTCTGCCCCACCGCCCACTCGGCGATGGCCAGCTTGAACAAAACGGAAGGCTGTTCCGGGGTTCCCTTTTCGATGAAGTTCAAAAGGGCATTCTGCCGTTCAGCGATGCTTCCCGGAAGTTCCCGGCCGAACATATCCTTTTCGATGTTGTTCAGACGCTCGATGAGCCCTCCAGTGCGCTCTGCTCCGTAGAGAAGACGTTCAACATTTCCCATGATGTAGATGGACGACTCCTCCGCTGCCAGAGCGGGCGCTCCGTGAACTGCACAAAGAAGCACCCCGACCAGAATTCCGAAGATTATTTTTTTCATCCGTTTTCCCTCCTCGCGTTCGCTTCACTCATTTTCACTGCCGCTCCAATAAACCCGCAGAATAGGGGGTGGGGTTTCACCGGGCGTGACTTAAACTCAGGGTGGAATTGAACTCCCATGAACCAGGGGTGGTCGGGCAGCTCCACGATCTCAGCCAGGTTTTTCTCCCGGTAGACCCCCGCGATGGTCATCCCCTTTTCTTCCAGGCGTTTCAGATAGTCGTTGTTTAATTCATATCGGTGGCGGTGCCGCTCCCTCACCTGTTCTTCTCCGTAGGCCGCGGCGGCCTTCGTTCCGGAAACAAGGTCGCAGGGGTATGCCCCCAGCCGCATGGTTCCGCCCTTGTCGCTAATATGGGCCTGATCTTCCATTAAGTGTATCACAGGGCTGGTGCATCCGGGGTCGATCTCGGAGCTGTTTGCTCCGGGAAGTCCGCAGACGTGGCGGGCAAACTCCACCACCGCGACCTGCATACCGAGACAGAGGCCGAAATAGGGAATCTTTTTCTCCCGGGCGTACCGGGCGGCGGCTATTTTCCCCTCGATTCCTCGGGACCCGAAACCTCCGGGAACGAGAATTCCCTGCACTCCGGAGAGAACGGCTTCTGCTCCTTCTTTCTCAATATCCTCAGATTCAACTGCCCGTATTTTCACTCTCGTGTCGTGGAAGATTCCCGCGTGGTAGAGGGCTTCCGTGACGCTGAGGTACGCATCCTTGTGATTAACATATTTCCCCACCAGGGCGATCTCCACCTCGCCGGAAGGAGAACAAAAGCGATCGACGACCCTCTGCCAGTCCGCAAGGTCCGGCTCCCGGGGGGATTCAAGGGAGAGGGCCTTCAAAACGAGGGTGTCGAATTTCTGCTCGTAGAGACTCAGGGGAACCTTATAGATAGTGGGCTCGTCAAGGGCCTCTATCACGGCATCGGGGGAGACGTTGCAGAAAAGAGCCATCTTATCCCTCATTCCGTCCTCGATTCTATAATGAGAGCGACAGACGAGAATTTGGGGAAGGATGCCGATCCGGCGCAGCTCCTGAACGCTGTGCTGGGTGGGTTTTGTCTTGAGTTCCCGGGCGGCCTCGAGCCAGGGAACAAGGGTTACGTGGCAGTAGGCGACATTCTCTCTGCCTACCCGCGTAGACATCTGGCGGATAGCTTCGAAAAAGGGCTGCCCCTCAATGTCCCCCACCGTGCCGCCGATCTCGGCGATGACTACATCCCTATTTTCTCCGACCCGGAGGATCCGCTCCTGGATTTCGTTCGTAATATGGGGGATCACCTGCACCGTTCCTCCGAGATAGTCTCCGCGGCGCTCCTTGCAGATGACAGTAGAATAGATTTTCCCAGTGGTCACGTTATTGGCAGAGCTCAGAGATTCATCGATAAAACGCTCATAGTGGCCGAGGTCGAGGTCCGTCTCCGCTCCGTCGTCGGTCACGAAGACCTCGCCGTGCTGAAAGGGGTTCATAGTTCCCGCGTCCACGTTGAGATAAGGGTCAAGTTTGATGATGGAGACCCGGAATCCCCGTTTTTTCAACAAAACGCCCAGCGATGCAGCGGTAATGCCTTTTCCCAGGGATGAAACAACCCCGCCGGTGACAAAAACATACTTCGTCATTTTCTATGCCCTCCAGAGGAAAATAAAGTACGGCCGGTTCATCAAAAAAACATGGACCAGGGAATTCCCCGGTCCAGAATAGCGGAATTTTCAAGGGCCGTCATGGATACTATTGCTTATCTTAAGAGCTTCAGCGGATTTACGGGGCTCTTTCCCTTACGGATCTCAAAGTGGAGATGCGGCCCGGTGGTTCTGCCGCTCGTCCCCACGGTGGCGATGGTCTGCCCCTGAGAGATGGACTGCCCCTTCCGCACCGCAACGGAGTTGCAGTGAGCGTAGAGGGTGGAATATCCATCTCCGTGCCGGATGACAACAACTCTGCCGTATCCGCCCATCCACCCGGAATACTCCACCCGGCCGGCCTTCGACGCCTTGATGGACCGTCCGCGGGGGGATTTGATGTCCACGCCCGTATGGAAATCTCTTCTTCTTGTCACAGGATGGCGCCGCCAACCGAAGGGGCTGTTGATCTTTCCGACTACCGGCCATCGGTAGCTTCGGGTATAGCTCTTTGCAGGAGCGGAGCTGTTTCTCGAGGACCCTCTTCCGCCGGAGGAATTATCGGAAGCCTCGGGCCGCGCTCCCGGCAGGAAAATTTCTTTTCCCGCAATCAAAGTCTCCGTCGCCTCGGGTGCATTCCCCTTGCGGATCCTTTCGGCGGGAATGCCGTAGCTCTTCGCGATCTTATCCAGGGTGTCTCCTTTTGCGACCTTGTAAAACACTCCGTCCTGATCGGGAATACGCAGAGTGACCCCCGGGCGGAGCAGATCGGGATTCTTCAGGTCGTTGCAGCCGTACAGAGTATCGATCTCCAGGTTCTGGGAGTTTGCCACGGACCAGAGGCTGTCTCCGGCGGCAATGACGTAAGCCGTCACTTTCACCGGGCTTACCTTCTCCTGGGCGGCCACTATCCTGGCTTTTCTCATCAAAACCGCCTCAAGGGTCGCGTCCACAGCATCGGAATTATTCGGTATGAGGAGGATCTGTTTTTCCGCCAGACGATTCGGGTTCTTCAAACCATTGGCCTTAACGATATTATCAACCGAAATGCCGTTGGCCACGGCGATAGTCGACATGGTCTCTCCGGCCTTCACGACATACTCCTTCCAGAGGGGCTTCACTTCGGTGAGAATGACTTCCTGCTCTTCATTGGAGCTTTCAGGATCATCCTCGGTGATGAGCGTCTTGCCGTCTTCTGCCACGCTCAGGACCACCGAATCGTAATCGGTCGCCATCTTGCCAACCAGTTGCGCGGGAGGAGTCTGTACTTTTTCAGCTTTTCCGCTTCCGGAATTGGGTTCCGGAGACTTGAAGCTGTCAAGGCGGGACTGTCCTGCCAAAGCTGTCAGAGGAGTTAGAGATTCAAGAGAGCTGCCCTCCACGGGAAGAGCTCTCGGAAGGGCGATACGAAATCCGCTCAGGCGGGAAGTGCCCGTACCGGCGAAATAATTCACAGAGTTTCCGATGGAATCGCCTTCAACGGAGAGGTGGTCGGGAAGCTGAAGGCGGAAACCGGAGAGACGGGAGATCCCCGCATTGGAAAATGACGTGCCCGAGATGCCGTCCGACCCTGCGCTCAGCACCACGCGGTCGGGAAATTTCCACGATGACTCCTCCTCGGAAACGGAAAGGAGAGCTATTCTCTCTTCTATATCTCCCACCGAGCGGGATGTCAGAACATCCGCCGGGCTTTCTGCCGACAGAGTGAATTCTGAGGGCTGAAGTGTCTCCAGATCTATCTCCTCTCCCTCATCGGTAAGATAGACGCTGGACATATCCACCACGATGAAACCTGAAGAGGGTAGAACGAACTCCTCCGGACCGCCCCCGTCGGGCAGACTGCCCCAGGCGACTCCGGCGTTCCGGTTTGTGGCCCCGACGGCAAGAAGCCCGGCGGAGACCAGCATCAGCACTATGACCGCAAGAAACCCTTTGACATCCTTACCCTTGCCTGAAGAAGTTTTTTTTCTGCGAGGAGAATCTTTGTTAGTTCCTCCAGTATTCACTTCAGACTGCGCCCCGTTGATTGAAGAAGATCCCCATTTTTTCATCGTTTACATTCCCTGCCCTTTCGCAGTCGCCTTGTCCGCTCGTCCCACCTCACGATTTCTTGATGGTGAGCAGAAAATCTTTGTTGGTCGGCGACTGTTTCAGTTTGTCGATGATAAGATTCAGCGCTCCTGATTCATCCACATTCATAATGCGCCTGCGAAGAAGCCAGACGCGGCTCAGATCGTCTTCACTCAGAAGAAGCTCTTCCCGCCTCGTTCCTGATTTAGTAATATCCATGGCGGGGAAGATCCGCTGTTCAGAAAGTTTTCTGGAAAGATGAAGCTCCATGTTTCCCGTGCCCTTGAACTCCTCGTAGATGACCTCGTCCATTCTGCTCCCCGTGTCCACGAGGGCCGTTCCGATGATGGTGAGGCTGCCCCCCTCCTCTATATTCCGTGCGGCTCCGAAAAAGCGCTTGGGAAAGTAGAGGGCTGCCGGGTCCATGCCGCCGGAGAGGGTCCGCCCCGAAGGGGGAACCACGAGGTTCGATGCCCTGGCAAGCCGGGTGATGGAGTCAAGAAGAAGGACGACGTCCTTCCCCACCTCCACGAGACGTTTTGCCTTCTCGAGGGCGAGATTCGCCACCCGCAGATGTTCATCTGCAGGCCGGTCGAAGGTGGACGCGATGATCTCGCCGTCCACAGAACGGGCCATATCCGTCACTTCCTCGGGGCGCTCGTCGATAAGCAGCACCATGAGAATAATGTCGGGGTAGTTGACTGCCACGGCATTGGCTATTTTCTTCAGTAAAGTAGTCTTTCCTGCCTTGGGAGGTGAGACGAGGAGGGCTCGTTGCCCCTTGCCGATGGGAGAGAAGAGGTCGACGAGCCGGGTGGAGATCTCTTTCGGGTCCGTCTCGAGGGTCAGCATTTCGTCGGGGAAAATCGGAGTCATGGCGCTGAAATGAGGTCTGCGCCTGGCGCTTTCAGGGTCAGAGAAGTTCACCATCTCAACCCGCAGCAGCGCCTCGTAGTGTTCTGAATCCCGGGGGGGACGAACGAGACCCCATATGACATCGCCGTTCCGGAGGCCGAAGCGGCGTATCTGGGAGGCGGAGACGTAGACGTCGTGATCGCTGGGAAGAAGCCCCTTCGGACGAAGGAAGCCGTACCCCTCGGGAAGGATCTCGAGGGTGCCTCCGCCGAAGCGGTAGTTCAGCTCCTCCGCCTGGGCCCTGAGGATGGCCACGATGAGATCGTCCTTCCGCAGGGAGGAAAAGCCGCTCACGGAAAGGTCCTTGGCGATTCGCCGCAGCTCGGGGTT
>CAYZZX010000033.1:15974-18196 GCA_964483085.1 uncultured Synergistaceae bacterium | reverse complement strand
CGTCACCGACGAGGATATTGAAAGCAAAGTTATAGCGGGTGATATTCCGAGCCCGACCAATCCTCCTCCCGGATGCCGTTTCCACACGCGGTGTCCTTATTGTCTCGCTGTCTGCGAGCGGGAGGAACCTGTATGGAGGGAGGTGGCCCCGAAACATTTCGTGGCGTGTCACAGAGCGGAAGAGTGGCTATAAATAGGCTCTGCATTTTCCCGGAAAAATCTGTAAAAGGAGGAATGTTATTCATGAGCAAGAAGCTTGCAGCCCTGCTGTTTTTTGTTTTTCTCGCGGTCTTCTCGGCGGCACCGCTCCTCGCTGCCGATACAACCCTCACCGTGGGCCAGGGGGCCGAACCGGTCGAGCTGGACCCCCAGAACATCACAGACAACCCCTCTGAAGAACTTTGCTTCCAGATCTACGAAGGACTTGTCGGTTTCGATGTGGTGGACGGAAAGCTTGAAATCGCTCCCCGCCTCGCAGACAAATGGGAAGTCTCCGCCGATGGCAAGACCTGGACCTTCCATCTCAAAAAGGGAGTGACCTTCCACAGCGGCGCGCCCTTCAACGCAGAAGCGGTTAAGAAGAATTTCGACAGGCTCCTTACCGGAAAATACAAGAGAAGCACTCTTTTCTCAGCTTTCCTCAACGAAGTAAAAGTAGTGGATGATCAGACGGTGCAGTTTTTACTTTCCATGTCCTTCGGACCCTTTATGCACACCATGTGCCATACGGCGGGGATGATAATCGACCCCACGCTGATCGATGCAAACGCTGACGTCAAGAACAATCCGTCCGGAACCGGCCCCTTCAAGTTCAAAAGCTGGCAGAAGGGGGAGAAAATAACCCTGACGGCTTTCGACAAATACCGCGAAGGCAAGCCCAAGATGGAGACGGCAATTTTCATGACCATTCCCGACGACAACTCCCGCACGATGATGCTTGAAACGGGAGAGCTCGATATCGCCGAGCGGATTGCCTCCTTCGAAGTGGACCGTCTCAAGGAGAACAAGGACATTGAACTGACCATACAGCCGGGTATGAGGGTCATGTATATGGCCATGAATAACCTCGATCCCATCCTCAAGGATCTAAAAGTCCGCCAGGCTATAAACTATGCCGTTGACCGGGAGGCCATCGCCAAGAATATACTGAAGGGCTTTGCCCGGACCATCGATTCTCCCATGGCCTTTGCGGTGAACGGATACGCCAAGGTCGAGGGGTATACCTACAACCCGGAAAAAGCCCGGGCTCTTCTCGCCGAAGCCGGATGGAAGCCCGCCGGAAGCGGCAAAGTGCTTGAAAAGGACGGAAAGAAACTCGAGATCAATCTCTGGTCTCCCAACGGCCGCTACCCCATGGACATGAAAACGGCCGAGGCCGTGCAGGCCTTTCTCAAGGATGTGGGAATAGACGCAAAACTCTCCACCATGGACTGGGCCGCCTATCTTGCAGCCACAGCCAAAAAGCCTGAGGAGAGCACCTCTCAGATCTTCCTTATGGGCTGGTCACCTTCCACCGGCGATTCTGACTGGGTCCTTCGTCCCCTTTTCCACACAAAACAGTGGGTGCCCGGAGGAGGCAACCGTTCCTTCTACTCGAATACCGAGGTTGATGCATTGATCGACCTGGGCATGACGGAAAATGACCCCGGGAAACGTAAGGAAGCTTACAAAAAAGCCCAGGAGCTCATAGTGGAGGACGCCCCATGGCTGACTCTCTTTGTTCTGGACAACGTGAACGGGCGACGGAGCAATGTGAAGGGCCTTGTGGAGTCTCCCCTCGAGCTTATCTTCGTCAAGGGAGTCACAAAGGAGTAGCTCCGTTTCAATATATTTTCCATCTGCAGATTTCAGAGCAGCGGGGCGGCTTTGCCGCCCCGCTGCTTATTCCACCTCGATATTCTGTCTTACTCAAACGTCCCCTTGACGATAACCTCTCCGTCCTCCATGAGAAGCCGCCCTTTCGCGGCTACGGAGCGCAGGCGATATTCTCCGTCAAACACGAGCACGTCTCCGTCGTACCCAGGGCGGAGGCGGCCTTTTTTCGGCAGCTTCAGATGGTCGGCCGGGTTGGACGTCACGAAGGAGATCACCCTTTTCCGGTCGATTGACCCTTCTTTCAGCATCCTCGTGACGGAGGTGATCACGGAGTCGATGGGGCCCATGCGCAGCCCCGTCATCTCTCCCTTTTCGTTGAAGGATGGCATGGAGCCGTTGCCGTCGGA
>CAYZZX010000033.1:0-15874 GCA_964483085.1 uncultured Synergistaceae bacterium | reverse complement strand
GGCCGATGACCTTGTCGATGAGGCAGATGTCCCTCCGGATGCTCCCCGTGAGGGTGGGGGAGGGGAGGCCGTAGCTTCCCGTAAGAATCCAGGTGGAGATCCCTTCCTCCTCGAGCCCCCGGGCCTTCATGAGAAGTTCGGGAAGGCCTCGGCACGTTCCGTCCGTGCCGAGCAACCCAACGGCCGAGGTCACTCCCGCCTTGACGAAGGAGGAGAGCTGCAGAGGAGGCGTCCGGTTGGCCGGTCCTCCCTCTCCTCCTGCGCCGTTGAAGTGGACGTGACGGTCGATTATTCCCGGCATGGTCAGGCAGCCCCGGGCGTCAATCACCTTGGTGTCGCTGAGGGAAGAAAGGGTCTTCGGGTCGGTCGTTCCCGCCGGGCTGACGGCCAGGATTCGCCCTCCGGCGATGAGGAGATCGCAGAGGCCCTTCGGTTCGGGATCATAGAGATCGGCGTTTTGAATCAGAAGCATGATGATTCTCCTTTCCTCCGCTCCCTGACGGGAGGGAAAACAAAATCCGGTACGAATATTGTACCCCAGTTCAGCCCTGCCGGAAAAAATTTTCCTCTCCATCCTCTTCCGGAAAAAACTGCATGGATTTTTCCTAAATGAACAATATTAGCTATAATTATTATTCCTTTTCATTTGACTTTACGGAGGGAATACCCTATGATATCCGTAGAAAATCATCAGAATCAACCCATCTCGAAAACAAAAGGAGTGCTCAATTTTATGGTGAAAAAATTACTCAGCGCGGTGATTCTGCTCACTTTGTTCGGTTTTTCGGCCTCAGCCTCTCCCCTTGACCCCTTCAAGGGTATGAAGGGGTCTCTGGACATAGCCGGCGGAACGGCCCACATCCCCGTGATGAAGCAGGCCGCTCAGAACATCATGACCTTCAACCCGGACATCCGCATCACCGTTGCGGGGGGCGGATCGGGGGTAGGGGTGCAGCAGGTGGGCGAAGGGATCGCCCATATCGGAAACACCGGCCGCCCTCTGAAGCCCGAGGAGATGGAAAAGTACGGTCTTGTGACCCACCCCTTTGCCATCGACGGCGTGGCCGTGGCAGTACACCCCTCGAATCCGGTGAAAGCCCTCACCTCGGCCCAGGTGGCCGATATCTACAGCGGCAAAATCACGGACTGGAGTGAAGTGGGGGGAACACCCGGAGCTATCAACGTCTTCGGACGGGAGGACGGCAGCGGGACCAGGGACAACTTCACCGAAAAAGTCCTCGGCAAACAGACCATCGCTTCGTCCGTAAACGTGGTCAGTTCCAACGGCGCCATGAAGACGGCCCTGAGCAGGGATGTCCGGGGGATCGGCTATGTGGGGATAGGGTATCTCGACGACTCGGTGGCGGGGGTGACCCTCGACGGAGTAGAACCGACCCAGGAAAATGCCGCGAAGGGTACCTATTCCGTCGTGCGCTATCTGTACATGAACACGAAAGGGCAGCCCGAAGGTCTCACCGCTGCCTTCATCGACTATATTTACAGCCCCGAAGGGCAGAAGATAATCGAAGAGGACGGGTATATCCCCCTCCCCAGAAAATAATTTCCTGCCGAAGCCGCCGGCGGGGTTTCTGACCGGCCTGAAAATGTGTTGAATGGGAGGTCCCGCGGTTGTTTTCTTCCTCATCCTCGCCCCCCTGGCTCCGAACCGTCTCCCTTGGGGTCGGAGCCATTCTTGCCTCAGTGTTTGCCTTTATACTCTTCTCCGCCCTCGCCGCCCTGCTGAGGGGGGTGGAATGGGAGTTCTTCGGTGCTGTCTGGAGTCCCCGGGAGGAGAAATTCGGCCTTCTTCCCATGATATGCGGCTCTCTTATTCTTTCCTTTTCGGCGCTGGCCCTGGGGTGGGTACTCTCCCTCGGCTGCTGCTGTACCCTCCGGGGGCTGGGGCCCCGCTGGTTAGCCAAAATTCTCCTCACCTCCCTGCGCTTCATGACGGCCATTCCCACGGTGGTCTACGGTTTTGCTGCCGTCTTTCTGCTCGTTCCGGTGATCCGAAGCGCCTTCGGCGGATCGGGCTTCAGTTGGCTTGCCGCGGCGGTCATGCTCGCCCTCCAGGGGGTCCCCGCCATGACCCTCACCATGGGCGGAGCCCTTCAATCCATAGAAGAACAGACCTCCCTCACCGCTGCCGCCCTGGGGTTGACACCGCTGCAGCATCTCACCTGGGTTGTGCTCCCCGCCTCCAAAAAATGGATTCTTTCCTCGGCCCTTCTGGGATACGGCCGGGCCCTCGGGGACACCCTGCTCCCCATCATGCTCGCCGGAAACGCTCCCCAGTTCGCCGCCTCCCCCCTTGAATCCCTGAGGACGCTGACGGCCCATATCGGCCTTACCCTCTCCACCGGCGCGGGCGGAGGGGAGCGTTCGTCTCTCCTTCTCGCCGGAGGCCTTCTTCTCGTCAACAGCATGATCGTGAGCCTCACCGCCCGGGCCCTCGCCGGAAGGGAGCCGGCGGCATGAGAAAACGGGAGATGAGCCTTCTTCTGCTGAGCCGCCTGTCCGCCCTTCTTGTCCTCGGAGTTCTGGGAGGGCTGCTCGCCTTCCTCATAAGCCGGGGAGGGCCTGTGCTGGGAAAAGAACTTTTCTTCGGCGATACCCCGCCTCTGGAAGCCCTCCTCGGTCTTCGCCCGGTCTGGAACGGCCTGTGGCCGGCCGTCGCGGGCACGCTCTTTCTTCTGCTGCTGACCATGGCCTTCGCCGTCTTTCCCGGAATCGGCTGCGGCGTCTACCTCTCCTGCTTCGCCTCCTCGAGGGAAAAATACTGGCTCAGCCTTGCGGTTGACCTTCTCGCCGGCATCCCCTCAATCGTCATGGGGCTCTTCGGCTTTCTTCTCATCATCTTTCTCCGGAGGACTCTGCTCCCCCGGGGCTCCACGGGGATGCTCCTGGCCGCCTTCTGCCTCGCTCTCCTCGTCCTTCCCTCCCTCATCGTGGCGACCCGATCGTCCCTCGAGGCCCTGCCGGACAGCCTCCTCCTCGCCGCCGAAGCCCTGGGGTTCTCCCGGGGGCAGACCCTGCGCCACGTCCTCCTCCCCGCAGCGGGGCAGGGAATTCTCGGAGGAGTCATGCTCGCCCTGGGTAGAGCCGCCGAGGATACGGCCGTCATCATGCTCACCGGTGCGGTCGCCAGCGCCGGGCTGCCCGGGGGATTGACCTCCAAGTTCGAGGCCCTTCCCTTCGCGATCTACTACACCGCCGCCCAGTATGCCGACAGGGCCGAGCTCGACAGAGGGTATGGAGCGGCCCTGGTCCTCCTCTGCCTGTCGGGGGGGCTGCTCTTTTTCTCCTGGCGGCTTCAGCGGAATCTCGAACGGCGATGGAGGGGCGTGCGGTGATGCAGTTCTGCGTATCCCTGCGGGACCTCTCGGTCTCCTTCGGCAGCAGACAGATACTGAAGGGGGTGAACGTCGATTTCCCCTGCAGGAAGGTCACGGTGCTCCTCGGGCGGTCCGGCTCGGGAAAGACCACCCTCCTGCGGTCCATCAACCGCCTGAACGAGAGCTTCGACGGCTACCGGGGGTATGGAACGGGAAGGGTCTTTCTCGACGGCGTCCTCCGTCCGATCAGCGGAAGCGGATCCCTCCCCCTCTCCATTCTCCGCAGAAAGGTCGGGATGGTCTTTCAGTCCCCCAACCCCCTCCCCCTCAGCATAGGAAAGAACATCCTGCTCCCCCTGGCCCTCGTGGCCGGAAAGGAAGGGGAGGAAGGGAGGGATGCCATGAAAAAGGCCCTCGAAGAGGTGGGTCTCTGGAGAGAAGTCTCAGACCGCCTCGACCGGCCGGCCTCAAGTCTTTCGGGCGGGCAGCAGCAGCGCCTCTGTCTTGCCCGGGCCCTCGCCCTCACCCCTGAAATCCTCCTTCTCGACGAGCCCACCTCCTCCCTCGACCGGGCTGCGGGGAGAAGAATCGAGGAGCTCATCTTCTCCCTCCGGGAACGGTATTCCATTCTGATGGTCTCCCACAGCCTCTCCCAGGCCCGCCGCCTCGGAGACTATTTCGCCATCCTCACGGAAGGCACCCTTAATGGCCTTCTGCCCGCATCGGAGCTTCCCCACGGTGCTGAGGCCGAAACTTTTATAGCAAATTTGCTGTAAAAATTTTACTCACGGTTGACTGTACACCCCTTTCAGAATACCATAAATGAGCAATCATGAATTATCATTCGGATTGAAGGAGGGATGGAAGTGAGAAAAGCGCGGGATGGGTGGAACCCCTATCTTATGGGCGGTCTCGCCGGGCTTCTCTCGGTATGGTCGACCTACTACGCCGGGAAATATTTCGGCGCCTCGACTTCTTTTGTGAGGGCGACGGGCTTCATCGAGGGGAAGGTGCTTCCGGAACGGGCGGCGGGGCTTGAATACCTCGTCAAAAATGCTCCGAAGCTCGACTGGCAGGGGATGTTCGTCATCGGAATATTCCTTGGCGCCCTGCTCTCGGCTGTTGTCTTCCGGGAGTTCAAAATTCAGGCCGTACCCGATATGTGGAAGCGCAGTTTCGGAGGCAACTCCTTCGCCCGGGCCCTGGTGGCCTTTCTCGGCGGAGGGATCGCCGTCTTCGGAGCGCGCCTGGCCGACGGGTGACCGAGCGGTCACGGGCTGAGCGGGACGCTTCAGCTTGCGGTCAGCGGTTATGTGGCACTCTTCCTCTTTTTTATTACGGGAATCATTGTGGCAAAGATGATCTACGGAGGTGGACGGGATGGACTTTGATCAGATCCTCTTCCATCTGAAAGGCATAGCGAATGCGGTGGATCTTGAACTGCGCTTCGGCCTCGTCACGGGCATTGTCTTCGGAGTACTTCTTCAGCGGGCGCACGTCATACGGTACGACCGGCAGCTCGCCGCCCTCCGACTTCAGGATTTCACCATCCTCAAATTCATGATGTCCACCATACTGGTGGCCATGATCGGCACCTATTACCTCTACGACCAGGGGCTCGTGAAGCTCTCCATCAAACCCACGATCCTCGGCTCTCTTATCGCGGGAGGCATTCTCTTCGGAATCGGCTGGGCCCTTCTGGGATACTGTCCCGGTACCTCCGCCGGAGCCCTTGGAGAGGGCAGGGTGGATGCCTTCTGGGGCATTCTGGGAGGGTTTGCGGGAGTCGCCGTCTACTCCGAGATGTACCCCTTCATGAAGGAAACGCTCCTCACCATGGGGGATTACGGCAAAATAACAATCCCTCAGGTCCTCGGAGTGAACCACTGGTATGTCATCGCGGCGGTGTTGGTGCTCATCCTTCTCTTCTTTGCCTGGGCGGAGAAGAAGGGGCTGTAGATTTCCCCTTTATACAGCAAAAAAAGGCAGATCCCGGTTGACTTCGGGATCTGCCTTTTTCGTCTCCGGACCGCAGGGACGTCCGGCATTGGTGCGGAGGGAAGTAAAGCTGCTGATTTTTCGCGATTCCGAAAGGGAATTCCCCGCCCGCCTTACCGGGAAAAAGCCCGCTTGTACTGCTCGGGCCAGGGGAGCTCCACACCCATCCTCCGGGCCTCCATGAGGGGGAAGAAGGGGTTGCGGAGAAGCTCCCGCCCAAGGGCCACGAGGTCGGCCCGCTGATTTCCCAGAATTTCTTCCACCATCTCAATTGTGGAGATCAGCCCGACGGCGATGGTGGGGACGAAACACTCCTTTTTAATCAGTTCGGCGAAGGAAATCTGGTATCCGGGGTAAACGGGGGGCGGAACGGGAGTGACACCCCCGGAGCTTACATGGACCACGTCCAGTCCATCGAGGGATTCTTTCAGCATTTCCGCCATCCCCTCGGGGGTGACCCCTCCGTCGGAGTAGTCCGAGGCTGAGACTCTTAGGAAAAGAGGTTTATTCTCGGGCCAGCGGGAGCGCACCCCGTCTGTGACCTCCCGGAGAAGCCTGGAACGGTTCGAGGGAGAGCCTCCGTAGCTGTCCTTGCGGACATTGCTCAGAGGGGAGAGGAACTGGCTCAGAAGATAGCCGTGGGCACCGTGGATCTCCACCACGTCGAAGCCTGCCTCAAGGGCCCGGCCGGCAGCGGAGGCGAAGGCATCGGTCACGTGGGCGATATCCTCTTCCGTCATCTCCGCGGGGTCCTGATAGCGGCCGTCGTCGCTGTAGTTCAGGGCGCTCGGTCCGTAGATCCTCTTCGCCGCCGCGCCGCACTTCCGCCCGGCGTGGTTGAGCTGAATGCCTATCTTCGCCCCCTGGTCGTGGGCCATCTTCACAAGCTTCGCCAGGGGAGGGATCTGATCATCCCGCCAGAGGCCGAGGTCATTGTCGGAGATCCGCCCCTCGGGGAGCACCCCCGTGGCCTCCACGATGATGAGGCCGACGCCGCCGATGGCCCGGGCGCCGTAGTGCAGATAATGAAAATCCGTCGGGACGGAGTCCGGGGCGCTGTACATGCACATGGGGGGCATGACGATCCTGTTCTTCAGTTCGAGGTCTTTAATTGAAAAGGGTTCATAGGCTCTCATGGTGAAACCTCCTTCGGGGTATGGATTTCAGAAAGTATAGCAGAAAGTTTCATACTGGCGGCAAGGGGGTACGGTTTTTTCTGGAATTCAGATAGTCAGGGTACTACTCTGAAGAAGTGGCAGGCCTGAATAAAGGAGGTCCCGGAGTGGGGAGGGCGGGGCAACCCTCCTGTCCGGGACCTGTGCGTGGGGAAGTTCATCAACCGAACGGGATTGTTCTATTGATTGACTGTAGTATAGAGGCTCATTAAAAAGAGCGCAATATTAATGTCAGTAATAATCTTATTGTTTATTATGTTCAAGAATCAACAAAGTGCTGGCCTTGAAAAAGATGCCTTCCGGGTGCCCGCCCTCAGGATGGGCAGTTTCCCTCCAGCCCTTTTTTCGTCGCCGCGAGATGGCTCGCGATCTTCAGCCCGGAGGCCGACTGCATTTTCCGGACGGCGGCGAGGACCTTCACCAGGTCGATCCCCGTCTCAACCCCCATCTGTTCGGCCATGTTGACCATATCCTCCGTGGCGGCGTTTCCCGCGGCGCCGGGGGCGAAGGGGCACCCGCCCAATCCGCCGGCTGCGGCATCGAAGGAGGCGAACCCCATCCCGAGGGCGGTGAGCATGTTGGCCAGGGCCATGCCGTAGGTGTCGTGAAGATGAAGGGTAAAGGGATAGTCGCCGTATTTTTCCCGGATGACCGACAGAGTTGCGGCGAGGTATTTCGGGTCGGCCGTTCCGATGGTGTCGGCGAGGGTGATGCCGTCGGCCCCGGCCTCAAGGGCACGGTCGACGACCCGCAGGACCTTGCCGGGGTCAACGGGCCCGGCGAAGGGGCAGGCGAAGGCCGTTGCCACGGAGACCCGGAGCTTCGTACTTCCCCTGAGCCCTGTGACCTTTTCCATTTCGGCCAGGGATTCCTCCACGGTGCGCTTCGTGTTGGCCATATTGTGGTCCTCGCTCGCGGAGACGACGAAGTTCATCCAGTCGGCCTCAGCGGCCAGGGCGCCCTCGGCCCCCCGCAGATTGGGGATGAGAGCGACGGAGGTCACCCGCCCCTTCCATTTTGCCCGAAAGGCGGCCATGACCTCGGCGGCGTCAGCCATCTGGGGGATGGCCTTCGGGCTGACGAAGGAGGTGACCTCCATGGTCTTTATTCCCGTGCCGGCCAGTTCGTCGATGATGGCGATCTTGGTCTCCGTGGGGATGTATTCCTTCACGCTCTGGAAGCCGTCCCGGGGGCAAACCTCCACGATTTCCACTGACTTCGGAAGGGACGGAAAGGTCTTCATGGTCATATTGCCCCCTCTTTCCGAAGGACTTCGACCTCTTCGGGGGTCAGATCGAGAAGCTCCCCGAAGAGTTCTTCCGTGTGCTCCCCCAGGGCGGGAGAGGGGGTGCGGACCGAGCAGGGGGTGCCCGTGAGCTTGATGTGGCTTCCCGTGACCGTGAGCTTTCCGGCCTTGGGATGGTCCATCTCCACGAACATCTCCCGGTCCCGGGCGATGTGGGGGTCGTTCACCACCTGCTCGATGTCGTAGATGGGCGCGCAGGGAACACCGGCGGCGGAGACCTTTTCGTAGATTTCGTCCACGGTGAGGGTTTTCGTCCACTCCTCGACGATGGGCTTGAGTTCTTCGTGCCTGGCGACCCGGTCGGGGACCTTGAGGTAGCGGGGGTCTTCGGCGAGTTCCGGCCTCCCCATGACATCGCAGAGACGCGCCCAGAGCTTGTCGTTCCCCGCGCCGATGACGAGGCTGCCGTCGGAGGCCCGGAAGGAGTCGTAGGGGTAGGTGGATTCGTAGCGGTTTCCTATCCGCTGGGGGACCCTCCCTTCAACGAGATAGATCATGTTGATGATCTCGAGGCTCGCCACGGCGGAGTCCACGAGGGCCACGTCCACCTTCTGCCCCTCTCCCGTCTGTGACCGGCTGTGGACCGCCGCGAGAATACCGATGGCAGCGGAAAGCCCTCCGAGGACGTCCCCCATGGCGGTGCCCGTCCGGGTGGGTTCTCCGTCAGGCCAGCCGGTGGTGCTCATGAGGCCGCTCATGGCCTGGGAGATGATGTCGTATCCGGGGCGCTGGCTGTATCTGCCCGTGTGGCCGAAGCCTGAGATCGCGCCGTAGATGATGCCGGGGTTCACTTTTTTCAGGTCCTCGTAGCCGAGGCCGAGTTTTTCCATAGTGCCGGGGCGGAAGTTCTCGATGACGATGTCCGCCTTCTTCACAAGGTCGAGAAAGAGGGCCTTTCCCTTCGGATTTTTGAGGTTCAGAGTGATCCCCTTCTTATTGCGGTTGAGATTCATGAAGTAGGCGCTCTCGCCATCCTTGAAAGGGCCCATCTGCCGGGTGTCGTCCCCCGTGCCCGGCTGTTCCACCTTGATGATCTCCGCCCCCATATCGGCGTACATCATGGTGCAGAAGGGTCCGGCGAGAACCCGGGTGAGGTCGAGTACGCGAAGGCCTGAAAGTGCTCCCTGTTTTTCCATAGTTATTTCTTCCCCTTTCCTGATACCTGATGAATTTGATCGGTCCGGGACGGCTGTTCTTTTTTTCCGGCCCGTTCCTTTTTCTTTATTGGGTCCACCCGCCGCTCGAAGTAGCTGAAATAGCGCCCTTTTCGAATCTCGTCGAGATTCCCCTCGAGAAGGGCATCGAGAATTCTCAGGTGGTCCTCCACCAAGACATTCATGTCTTCCTCAGTGGCGAGGTCCCGGAGCACCGCCTGCTGAATCTGGGAGTAGACCATCTTGAGCAGCCGGAGGGTCCAGAGTCTCCCCGCCTTCTCTGCGAGGCTGAGATGAAAGTCCATGTCAATTTTGCTGAACTCGAGAAGAAATTCTTCCCGGGTCTCCTGGGTCTTGCCGAGGAGGAGCATTTTCGACAGGATTTTCTTCAGGGAATCGTGGTCCTCCCGGGTGAAGCTCCCCTTCCGGACGATCTCCCGGAAAACCATATCCTCGAGGGCGAAACGGATGTCGTAGAGCTCTTCGATCTCCTCGGGAGAAAAATCGACCACGAGGGACCCCTTCTGGGGTATGGACTTGAGGAGCCCCAGCCCCTCGAGGATCTTGAGCCCCTCCCGCACGGGTGCCCGGCTGACGTTGAGCGTCTTCGCGACTTCTTCTTCCCGGATGTATGAACCCGGTGGATAGGCTGAGGAGAGAAGAAGATCTTTGCGCAGCCATGCGGCCACTTCCTCGGAGAGGGTGGTGTTCTTGAAGTTTTTTCCCGGAGGCATGGGACGGATCACCTTCTTTCAAATGTAGAAATGTCGACATTGTGGTTTCATGTTTATAATATCAGAGATGCTGTGGAAAGAAAAGATCGTTTAATTTTCTTGCCCTGTTTTTCTCGCCCCGTTTGACGGACGGGGAAAATGCCCGTAGGATAATGGAACTCTATCGTCCGATTGGGGCGAATATTCAGGGAAAAATTCTGGAGATGAAGCGGAGGTTATAAAGGGATGAAATTGCTCGAGATGAACACTCTCGATTTTCAAGAAGCCATGAAAAATCAGGATACGGTCATTCTTCCGAGCGGAGCCTGCGAGGTCTGGGGGCCCCATCTTCCTCTGGGTGCGGACACTCTCGTTGCCGAGGAGATGGCGAACCGCCTGGCGGAGGAGATGGGATGGATCGTTGGCCCCACCCTTCCCGTGGGGGATTCCCTCATGGTCTGGGGCCCGGGAACCGTGGCTGTGAGGCCGGAGAGTTTCCGGAACTACCTCGAAGACATCTGCCTCAGCCTGGTGAAGCACGGTTTCAAACGGTTCTGTTTTATGAATCCCCACGTGGGGAACGTGCCCCTTATCGCCCAGACGGCCGCGAAATTGAAGATGGAGCATGATGTGGAATCCTGTCTCTTCGACTGGTGGCGTTTCATCGAGCCACTATGCGACCGGGAGGGAATTCTCGACAACAAAGGAGCCATGGCCCATGGGCACGCGAGCGAGGCGGGGACGTCCGTCCTTCTCTATCTCCGCCCGGACCTTGTGAAAATGGAGCGGGCGGTCCGGACGGAGCCGAAGAAAGTGAACCCCTTCCCCGACATCGGAGTCTTCTGGCCCATTCCCTCCCTGACGGACACCCTCATGATCGGCGATGCCACCGGGGCCACCTGGGAAAAGGGGCAGAAAATAGTGGAGAAGGGGTTGGAGAGGATGATCGCCTTTTTGAAACAATGGTGAAGTTTTCCTTCACGCCCTCAATGATGTGTACTGAACTAAAGTTTTTTTGATATAATACCATGAAAGTTATTTCCATAATCTACTGGAGGTGTTTTCGATGAAAAAAGTATCCGCCCTGTTTCTGTTCACCCTGTTTCTGCTGATGTCCGCAGCTCTTCCCGTCTTTGCCGCCACCACTCTCAAGATCGGCCATGTGCTCAACCCCGACCATTCGTGGAACGTCTGCCTCCTGGGTTTTGCCGAAGATGTGCAGAAGGCCACGGAGGGCCGGGTGGTCATCCAGGTCTACGCGAGCAGCCAGCTTGGCAATGAGAAGGACCTCATTGAAGGGCTGTCCCTTCAGACCGTCGACGGAGGGCTCATCGGAGGAGGCTCCTTCCAGTCCATCGAGCCGAAATTCGGCGTGGAGGCCCTTCCCTACGCCTGGCCCACCCACGAGGCAGCCTATAATGCCCTCGACGGCGAGCTGGGAGCATATCTTCTCTCCATCCTCGAGAAGAAGGGGATCGTGGGCCTTTCCTGGTGGGAGAACGGCTTCCGCCACTTGACGAACAATGAGCGCCCGATCATGAAGCCCGAAGACCTGAAGGGGCTGAAGATCCGGGTGACCCCCGACAAGATGCGCCTCGACACCTTCAAGGCCCTCGGTGCCTCTCCCATGCCCATCAACTTCGGCGAGCTCTACACGGCCCTGCAGCAGGGAGTGGTGGACGGCCAGGAGAATCCCTTCGCTATCATCTACTCAAACTCCTTCTTCGAAGTGCAAAAGTACCTCTCCGTCACGGGTCATATCTGGGGAAGCGCCCTTCTCTCCGTGAACTCGTCCGCCTGGAACCGCATCTCCAAGGAAGATCAGGAGACTGTGATGAAGTTTGCCGACAAGTGGCGGGACGAGCAGCGCCGCCAGACGAGGGAGCAGGAAGACAAATTCCTCGGCATGCTCAAGGAGAAGGGGATGGAAGTGAATACCGTGGATAAAACGATCTTCCAGCAGGCTGTTCAGAGCGTGTGGGCGGATTATGAGTCCATCTTCGGCAAGGAACTCCTCGACCTCGTGAGGAAGTACGGAAAGTAGCCTTGGCATCCCCTGAATACAAAGGGATTTTCGGAAAAGTTTTCCATTTTCTCGACATTCTCCTCGCCCTGGCGGTGGCCGCCACCTTTCTCGAGGTGCTGACGGAGGTGTTCTTCCGGTATGTTCTCGATACGCCCCTCTCCTGGGGCGGTGAGCTTTCCCAGACCATCCTGGTGTGGATCACTTTTATCGGGTCTGCCGTCATGCTCTACCGGGGAGAGCACATGGTCATCGACCTTCTCGTTCAGAAAATTACCTCTCCTGCCGGAAAAAAGGTCCTTCGCTTCACCGGGTCGGCGGGCATCCTCCTCTTTCTTCTTTTCGGGACCGTCGCGGGGTGGCAGGTCGTAACGCGAACCTGGGGAATGAGAACAACAGCCATGCAGATCCCGGCGGGGATCCTCTATCTCGCCTTTCCCGCCGGGTGCGTGCTCATGGTCTTCGTCGTTCTCCGGGACCTTGCGGCCCTCGTGAGAAGGAACTGAGCCGATGCTGACCCTTCTGGCTCTTCTCTTCGGAGGCCTTCTGATCGGTGTACCCATCGCCTTTTCCATCGCCATCTCGGGCATGGGGTACCTGCTCTTCGAGTCGTCCGTTCCGCTGCTGGTGGTCGCCCAGAGGATGGTGGTGGGGGTGGACTCCTTCACCCTCCTCGCCATCCCCTTGTTCATCCTGGCTGGAGCCCTCATGGCCGAGGGAGGGATCACCCCCCGGATTATGCGCTTCGCCTCCGCCATGGTGGGGCATATCCCCGGCGGGCTCGCCATGGTGATGGTGGTCTCCTGCATGCTCTTCGGCGCCATCTCCGGTTCCGGTGTGGCTGACGTGGTGGCCATCGGCTCCATCATGCTTCCCGCCATGAAGCAACAGGGGTACCGCCCCCCCTTCAGTGCGGCCCTGCTGGGGTGCGGGGGCTCCCTCGGAACGATCATCCCCCCGAGCATCGTCATGGTAGTTCTCGGCGTGAGCATGGGGACCTCCATCGGAAAGCTCTTTCTCGGAGGGGTCATCCCCGGAATCCTCGCCGGGCTCGGGCTGATGACTATCTCCTATTTCATCGCCCGGAAGGAGAAGTACCCCCGGCTTGAGCGAGCCTCCCTGAAGGAGATCATCGAATCCTTTGGCTCTGCCCTTCTGCCCCTTCTCACCCCGGCCATCATCATCGGAGGAATACTGAAGGGAATCTTCACGGCCACGGAGGCCGGGGCGGTGGCGGCCTTCTACGCTCTGATCCTCTCCATGTTCGTCTACAGGAAGCTCTCATGGAAGCGATTTTTCGAGATCTGCAAAGAGACGGCCCATACGAGCGCCGCAGTGCTCTTCCTCATCGCAGCGGCCAGCCTCTTCGGATGGATCCTCGCAGCGGAAAACATCCCCCAGGCGGTGGCGAACGCCATGCTCGCCATCTCGGACAACTACTGGGTAGTTCTGCTCCTCTTCAACCTGCTGTTGCTCGTTCTCGGGATGTTCATGGAGACCATCGCCATTGTCCTCATCGTCATCCCTATCTTCTTTCCTATCATGCAGCAGATGGGAGTCGACCCCATACACCTCGGCGTCATGATCTGCGTCAACCTGGCTATCGGCGCGAACACTCCGCCCCTGGGGGTCGATCTCATCGCTGCCTGCAAGGTGGCAAATATCCCCTACGAATCCTCTTTCAGGTACCTTCTGCCCCTCATCGGATCCATGATCTTCGTTCTGCTGCTGATTATTTTCATTCCGGAAATCGTGACCCTTCTGCCTGATCTCGTGATGGGCAGCGGCGGATAGAAAAACCGCTGCATTTCCAAAGAAATATGGGAGAAAAATAAAGGGGGTCCCGGTGAAATTTCGGGGCCCCCTTCGTTTTCTTCAGCGGCAGAAGAGGGAGCTGATCCGCTTGTAGAGCCAGAGGGTCATAAGGGAAACAAGGGTTCCTTTGAGGAGGTTGAAGGGGACGATGGCGTAGAGAACGAGGGTGAACTTGTCGTGCACCGCCGGAAGAATGCGAGAGGATAGGGCTATGATCTTCTCCAGCGGGATGAGCCGGGAGTAGAAGGGCAGGAGAAGAAAGTAGTTGGCCAGGGCAGCGGTGAGGGCCATGACGAGGGTTCCCGCGACCAGCCCGGCGAGGGCGCCTTTTTTCGTGCGGAACTGCCGGTAGATCATCCCTGCGGGAGCGACGAGGGCGGAGCCTATAAGAAAATTGGCTGTCTCACCGATCCCCGCCGTTGACGTGGTGAAGGCGTGGAGCAGGTTTTTCACCAGCTCCACAAGTACCCCCGCCGCCGGTCCCCACGCGAAGGCGGCGATGAGGGCGGGGAGGTCCGAGAGATCCATCTTGAGAAAGGCGGGGAAAATCGGGATCGCCGTATCGATATACATGAGCACCGCTGCCACCGAGGAGAGCAGGGCGGTCCAGACCATTCGCCGGGTATTATTGCAGCGGCTGACAGCTTCCATCATTGTAACCCCCTCAAAAAAGAAAAGCCCCGACCGCACAGGCGGAACGGGGCGTACAGGCTCTGAAGGCCATCTTCTTCCATCCTGACTTGCCGGCCTCTTGAAAGACCGTTTACAGTCGGCTCCGGAATTTCACCGGATCAGCCTCTCAGCTCGCGGGCTTGAGGACGGAGAAACCGTCCCTTTACCGCCGGTAGGGATTTTCACCCTGCCCCGAAGATGGAGCTATGATACTCCTTAACCCCTTTTTTGAAAAGAGCAGAATCTCAGGAAAACTCACAGGCCTGGAGGCCCAGGCGTTACCGTTTCCTTGATGCTCAAGAATATTCCCCTCCTCATCCCTGAATAGTAAGGGATGACATTTTTCCTGTCCCACTTTGGGATGACATTATCGCAGTCCGACCACAAGCGCCCGAATGTCCCTTGACCCGGAGGAGTGGTGACCGTATAATCCGGTAGTCAATTCAATAAAGCAGAACGAGCAGCGCAGGAAGCCGGTGAAAATCCGGCACAGCCCCGCTACGGTGAAGGGGAAACCCCAAGTCCGATACTGCCGCTCCTACTGTGTAGAAAGAGTCCTCGAGGGCGGGGCTGCTTTCAGAACATCAGGATCTTTTTGCGCTCTCCTCGGAGGGCGCATTTTTTATTTTGCCCGGAAAGGAGCACAGAACCGCGGATGCAGTCCGTTCATTCTCCCCTGAAAACTGAAGGGAATCTTTTTATCAAAAGGAGACGTGCGAAAAATGCCCATGAAACGCGGTTTTTTTATACTCATCCTCTGCCTCTTCCTCCTTCCGGCAGGCCTTCCTCTGGAGGCGGCCGAAACCCCTGAAAACATCCCCACGGTGGTGGTCACAGGGTCCCGCCTCGCCGAAAATCTCGAGGATGTTCCGGCCCCTGCCTATGTTATTAGCCGAGAGGATATCGATAAATCCGGGGCGCGGAACGTCCAGGACGTACTGAACCGCCTTCCCGGAGTAGTGGGGCTCGTTAACGGCGCGTCCATGACCCAGCCGAAGGGCATCACTATCCGCACCCTGACTACGGAGGTCCTTCTTCTCGTGGACGGGATACCCATGATGAATACGAGCTACGGGACAGGGGCGGTACTCGGAATGCCCTTCGACCTCAGGACGATCCCCCTCGAGTCCGTGGAGCGGATCGAAGTGGTGAAGGGGGCCTCGTCGGCGATCTACGGCTCCCATGCCGCCGCAGGGGTCATTAATATCATCACCCGCGCCGGCGCTGAGGAAACCCAGTGGTCCCTTAAGGCCGAGGCAGGCAGCCAGGGGTGGTTTCGGGGAAGTTTCCGGGGGACTGCTGCAGGGGATGGATTTTCCGCCACGGCGGGATATATGCGGACTCAGGAGGGGGAGATCAACCTCCGTCTTCTTCCCGGCGGAGGGTACGACCGGGCCCGGGATTTCACCGGGGATGATTTTTTCGTGAGGCTTGATGGAGGGAAATGGCGGTTCCTCGCCGAGTGGGGGAATTCCTCCTCCTCCTGGGATTTCACTGATTTCTTCGGAGTTAAGGATGAAAACCGGCTGAAAAACGACTACCATCGGATTTCTGTGAATTATTTCGACGGGGTCAACACCGCCCGAATCTATTCCACCGGAAACAGCAAGGACGTCTTCGATGTAGCAGGGTTCACAAATTTTGACGACACCTCCTTCGGGGCCTCCTTCAGCCATCGGCAGA
>CAYZZX010000032.1:0-18460 GCA_964483085.1 uncultured Synergistaceae bacterium | reverse complement strand
GCCGCCGATGATCTGTATGGCCCCCTCGTGGCAGGCCTCGGCGCAGAGGCCGCAGCCGTCGCATTTTTCCTCGTCGATGGTGATGATCTTTCTTCGTACCGTGTTCTTCATGCTTTTGCACCTCGTTTCAGATCCGCAAGGGTTGTTTGTTTCAGATAGTCCATAAAATTTCGGGTCATCCTTTCGAGCATCGACCCGAAGATGCATTCTCCGAAGGGGCATTCGTCCCTCCGCAGCAAGCAGTATTTCTCCGAAGGAACGCCCTCGATGACGGAGTAGATATGGAAGAGGGAGATCTCTTCCGGCTCCCGTGCCAGCTCGAACCCGCCACCCGGGCCCCGGGTGGAGAGGACAAGGCCGCTTTTTACAAGCCTCTGAAAGACCTTGGCGAGATGGGCCTCGGAGACATTCATGCCTTCTGCCAGCTCCCGGGCGTTTCTCCGCTCTCCCGCCGCAAGGAGGCCCATTCCGTGCAGAGCGAGGGAGACGGCTTCAGACAGGGCGATAATTTCACTCATTCCGGACCCCTCCTTCGTAGTTCGCGTATTATGGTACTTTAATTCCGAAATATGTCAAGGGGGGTGGTGAGAAAGAAGAGATCCCTGAAAGGACTCTTGCTCTGTCAAAACGCTTCATATGGATTATCTTCCTCCTTTTCCCCTCTGATATTCCTGAAAATTTTATCACAGGAAGAAAAGGAGAGTAAAGTCTATCTTCTCCAGGTTTCGGGAATGAAAAGAAGAATGACGGTATAGATCTCGAGCCGTCCCATGAGCATGAAGAGAGAGAGCATCCATTTTCCCACGGAGGGTATGGCGGAGTAGTTGTCCATCGGGCCGACAGCCCCCAGGCCGGGGCCAATGTTCCCCAGAGTGGCGGCCACAGCGGACATGGAGGTCAGGAGATCGAGATTCAGGGCGGTCATGAAGAGGGTTCCCCCTGTGAAGACGGCGATATAGAGCACGAAGAAAGACGTCACCGAGGCGATGATATCCCGGCCGACCACCTTTCCTCCCACACGCACATGGAGAATGGCCCGGGGGTGGAGGATGGTGCCCAGCTCCGCTCGGACATGCCGGGCCAGGACCATGAGGCGGAGGTTTTTTATTCCTCCTCCGGTGGACCCTGCACAGGCACCCACGAACATGAGCAGAAAAAGAAGAAATTGAGTGTAAAACGGCCAGAGCTCATAATCCGCGGTGACGAACCCCGTAGTGGTGATGATACTCACCACCTGAAAGGCGCCGTACCGGAGGGCCTCGGCGAAGGTGCCGTAGGTTCCCGAGAGGAGGAGCACCGCCGTGATGGTGGCCGTGCTGAAGAGCACAATCCCCGTGTAGACCCGGAACTCCTCGTCCCGGAAGAAGGCGCCGAAGCGCCCCAGCAGAAACCGGTAGTGGAGGACGAAGTTGGCTCCGGCAAGAAACATGAAGATGGTGATGACCCAGTCGAAGTAGGGGGAATTGTACTGTCCCACGCTCTTGTTCAACGGGGAGAACCCTCCCGTGGCCATAGTGCCGAAGGTGTGAGTGAGGGACTCGAAGAGATCCATGCCGCCGAACAGGAGCAGGGCCGTCTGGACCGCCGAGAGCAGGACGTAGACCCCCCAGAGATAGAGAGCCGTCTGCTGAATGCGGGGGGTCATCTTCTCGGGGATGGGGCCGGGGACTTCCGCCTTGTAGAGCTGCATCCCCCCTACGCCGATGAAGGGGAGAATGGCGAGGCTGAGGACGATGATCCCCATTCCGCCGAGCCAGTGAGTGAGGTCCCTCCAGAAGAGGATTCCCCGCGGATTGGCCTCGATGATCGAAATTACCGAGGCGCCGGTGGTGGTGAACCCCGAGATGGCCTCAAAAAAGGCGTCGGTGAAGGTAGGGACAGTGCCGTAGAGATAGTAGGGGAGCGCCCCCACTGCGGAGGCGAGAACCCAGGAGAGGGTGACCACGGCGAAGCCGTCCTTGATGCCGAGGTCATCGTAGTCGGACTTTCTTCCTCCCAGATAGAGCAGCCCCGAGAGGAGAAGCCCGAGCCCTATGGAGAGCAGAAAGGCCTGCCGGTCGCCGCTTCCATCGATGAGAGCCCAGATCAGAGGCCAGGTCATGGAGAGGGAGATTATGGCCGCAAGGAGGGAGAGGACCTTGGAGACGAGGCGGAAATGCACGGTTACTTCACCCCGAGGCGTTCTACGGCGTCATTCATCATGTCTGACGAGGCGAAGACCATCACCTTGTCGCCTCCGTGGATCTCCGTTGCCCCCACGGGGACGAAGACCTCTCCATTCCGGACGATGAGGGCCACGAGAATTCCCTTGGGAAGGCCCAGGTTCATGATCGTCTTTCCCGTGACGGGGCTCTCGGGGGGGATGACGAGCTCGAGCATCTCCGCGTCGATCTTCTCGATGATGGAGAGGGCCCCCGCTCCCGAGGGGTACCGGGCATGGCGGAGGATCACCGACGCCAGGGCGTTGTTGGGGTTGACGATGGAGTCCACGGACATATAGCTGTCGAGCTTCATGAAGATCTTCCGGCGGACCACGGCGATGGTCTTCTTCGCCCCCAGGGCCTTACCCAGGACGGCAAAGAGGAGGTTGGCCTCGTCGCTCTGCGTAGCGCAGACCAGTCCGTCCGCCTCTTCGATTCCCTCCTGGCGGAGGAAGCCTTCGTCGGCGCCGTCGCCGCAGAGGACGAGGGTGCGCTTCAGCTCTCCGGCGATCCGTTCACACTTCTCCCGGTTATGGTCGATCAGGCGGATATCGAGGTTTTTGAACTGGTTCTCCAGCTTCCAGGCCACCTGAAAGCCGAGCTTGCCCGCGCCGATGATGATCACCCGGCGCAGAGGCCTGCTCTTCTTCATCTGGTAGATCTCTTCAAGCTTCCAGGCCTGCTCCCGGGAGGTGACGATATAGCACAGGTCCCCCGCCTCGATGTGCATATCCCCGTAGGGGATGCTTCCTGTTTTGCCCCGCTGAATGTAGACGATGAGGGCGATAAAGCTGGGGTAGAGGGTGCGGAAGTCCCGGAGGGCGACCCCCACGAGGGGGGAGTTGGGCGCCACACGGAAGGCGTAGATTCCCGACCGGCCGTCGAGGAGCTCCGCCGTGTGCACCGCCGAGCTCACGAAGAGCAGTTCGAGGACCTCCCGGGATACAGAGCGTTCGGGGGAGTTCATCACGTCGATCCCGAGATCCTTCGCCCAGGTGGGGCTGTCGGTGAACTCGAGGGCCCGGGCCCGGGAGATGACCCGCTTGACTCCGGCCCGCTTGGCGATCCAGCAGGCAAGGATATTGACCTCATCCTGGTTCGTGCATGCCACGAGGATGTCCACGTCGGTTCCGGCCACAATTCCGGCCTCTTCGAGCACCTGGGGCCGGGCACCGCTGCCCCGGACGGTGATGACGTCCAGTTCGGAATCAACCCGGAGCGCCCGATCCTCATTCTCCTCTACGACGGTGACGTCGTGCCCCTCCTCAGAGAGGGTCTGTGCCACGCTGTACCCTACTTCTCCCCCGCCGACCACAACAATTTTCATGCTCTCTTCAATTCCTCCAAAGGAATCCGGAGATCCCTGTTTTTTTCCACAATATCATATTATACAGCAGGAAAAAACACCCGCCATCTTTACGGGGTCTCCTTAATCAGCAGATTGGAAATTCCAATTTTTCATCCTTGCGGATTTGAGGGAGCAGAAGGTTTTACTCCCTTGCCGTCAATTTGTTCATTTTTTTGAATAAAGAACCCTTTATATGTTTTTCTGCTGGATTTTCCTCCTTGAATCGTACATAATAGTTCTATATTATCTTCAAAAAGATTTTCATTACAATCTTTTCGGCGAAGAGCGGAAGACAAATTCTCTCAGGAGGTATACCTATGGCATTTCGAAAGATGTGGCTGAACATCAACGGAGCGAACCGGATTTTGATCTGCGACCCTGCAAAGGAATCCCTTGCGGACGTCCTTCGGAGGATCGGCCTGACAAGCGTCAAGGTGGGGTGCGGCACGGGGGTCTGCGGCTCCTGCTCCGTCATCCTGAACGGAAAGCTCGTCCGCTCCTGCGTGCAGAAGATCGGAAGGATCGAGGAGTACAGCACGGTGCTCACCCTGGAGGGGATCGGAACACCCTCTCAGCTCCACCCCATCCAGGTCGCCTACATGAACAGCGGAGCCATCCAGTGCGGCTTCTGCACTCCGGGGTTCGTCGTCTCCACCTACGCCCTTCTGACGGAAAATCCGAACCCCACCCGGGAGGACGTCCGGGAGTGGTTCCACAAGAACAAGAACGTCTGCCGCTGCACCGGGTTCAAGCAGATCGTCGACGCCGTGATGGACGCGGCCCGGGTGATGCGAGGGGATGCCACCGTACAGGACATCACTTATCAGCCTCCCGAGGGAGAAAGCTACTACGGCAAGCCCCTGGTGCGCCCCACAGCCCTCGCCAAGGTGTGCGGCCTCGCCGACTACGGGGACGACCAGTCGCTGAAGATGCCTCCGGGCACCCTTCACGTGGCGGTTGTTCAGCCGAAGATCGCCCATCATGCGAAGATCCTCTCCATAGATATCTCGGAAGCGGAGAAAATGCCCGGTGTGAAGAAGATCATCGTGGCCAGGGACATCCTTGAGGCGGGCGGCACGAACATCATGGCCGAGGGGCAGTTCCACGAGCGGACGACCGTTCTCGTCCCCAGCAGAAAAGTCCTTCCCGACGATAAGATCCACCGCTACGGCGACGTGGTCGCCCTGGCCGTGGCGGACACGAAGGACCACGCTCGGGCGGCAGCTGCGAAGGTGAAGGTGGAGATCGAGCAGCTTCCCGAATACCTCAACTATCTCGACGCGGTCATGCCCGGAGCGATGCGCATCCACGAGGATACGGACAACATCTTCTGCATGCAGCCCGTGCTGAAGGGGGCCGGCCTCGAGGATGCCTCGAAGGTCCGGGAGATAATCGACGACGCTCCCTTCTCAGCGGAGGGCAGCTTCTACTCGACCAGAGAACCCCACCTCTCCATCGAGGGGACCACCGTCCAGGCCTATTTTGACGAGGAAGGGTACCTCACCATCCAGTGCAAGTCCCAGGGGGTCTATTCCTCTATCAGCAGAATCGGAAACTCCATCGGCATACCGAAGGACAAGATCCGGATCGTCATGAACCCCACGGGGGGGAGCTTCGGCTGGTCCACCAACGCCGGAGACCTCTGCATCACCGGTGCGGCTGCCATGGTCATGAAGGCTCCCGTGGCTCTCTCCATGAGCTACGAGGAGCACCAGCACTTCTCCGGCAAGCGAAGCCCCTGCCACTCCAACGGCCGGGCGGCCTGCGACGAAAATGGAAAACTCCTCGCCGTGGAGTTTGACTTCGGCATGGACCACGGCGCCTACTCCTTTGGCGGAGACGACATCATGACGAAGCCCGCCCGCTTCGCCTTCTTCCCCTATTACACTCCCAACGTTGCGGGGCTCGCAAGGATCGCCAACACGAACCACAACTTCGGCACGGCCTACCGCAGCTACGGCTCCCCTCAGGCCTACACTCTGGGCGAGGCCCTCATGGACATGCTCGCCGAGAAGGCTGGGATCGACCCCTTCGACTTCCGCTTCCGGAACATCGCCCGCCAGGGGGAGACGAACGTCAACAGCTACCCCTTCCGCCAGTACCCCATGGAAGAGATGATGAAGATTATGAAGCCGATCTACGACAAGGCTGTGGCCGAAGCGAAGGCGGCGGATACTCCGGAGAAGCGCCGGGGAGTGGGCCTCTCCTGGGGAGGGTTCAACGTCACGGAAGGAGGTACCGACAGCGCCTCCGTGGCAATTGAGATCAATCCCGACGGCACCTTCACGAAGTACGACACCTACCAGGAGCTGGGCCAGGGGGGGGACATCGGCTCTCTCATGCTCACCCTTGAGGCGCTGAAACCGCTGGGGGTCACCCCCGAGCAGATCAAGCTCGTCCAGAACGACACGAAGCTCTGCCCCGACAGCGGAATGTCCGGCGCCAGCCGCACCCACTACATGAGCGGCAACGCCACGATCCTCGCCGCCGAGAAGCTTCTGAACGCCATGAAGAAGGAGGACGGAACCTACCGGACGTATGATGAGATGACGGCCGAGGGGCTCGAGACCAAATACACCGGCACCTATTCCAACACCACCGTTCCCGGGCTCTGCCGGCTCGACCCCAACACGGGGATCGGCGACCCCACGCCCGCCTTCACCTACTGCCTGAACATGGCCGAGGTGGAGGTGGACACCGCCACGGGCAAGACCCGGGTGCTCCGCTTCACCTGCGTGGACGACGTGGGCAAGGTCGGGAATATCGACGCGGTGAACGGCCAGGCCTACGGAGGAATATCCCACAGCATCGGCTTCGCCCTGAGCGAGAACTACGACGACGTGAAGAAGCACACGAATATCGCGTCGAGCGGCGTTCCCTATATTCTCGACATCCCCGACGAGATCAACGTCATCCACTACGAGCGTCCCGACGAATTAGGCCCCTTCGGCTCCTCCGGCGCGTCGGAGGCCTTCCAGTCGGCGGGGCACATGGCGGTGATCAACGGCATTAAAAACGCCTGCGGCGTGAGGATCTACGAGCTCCCCGCCACTCCCGCAAAGGTCAAGGCGGGGCTCGATGCCCTCGCTGCAGGGAGAGAGCCGGAGAAGCCGGGAAAATACTTCCTCGGATCGGACCTCTACGAAGAGCTTGAGGATATGAAGGCAAACCCCGTGAAATTCGGCGGAGACGACTTCTTCGTCCCCCTTGGCGGGGCCGAAGGCGAGCGCTTCTTCTAGAGAAAGAACCCGGCGGTGCCGCCCTCCCGGCGGCACCGCTTTTTTGGAGGACCTGCATGGAGGACATCCGCACCACCATCCGCACCCGCTGCCTTGAAAAGGAGGCGCCCTTCTGTTCCTCCGCCTGCCCCTTCCACCTCGATGTCCGGGAGTTCGTCTCCCGGATAGGGCGGGGGAGCTTCAACAGCGCCTGCAGGCTTTTTTCAAACGCCGTGGGCTTTCCCGCTGCCGTGGCCCTTCTGTGCTCCGGCCCCTGCGAGGCCGTCTGCCCCCGGAAAGAGACGGACGGCTCCATCGCACTGAATCTCCTTGAACGGTCGGTCCTGGCCCACACCTCCTCCCTTCTTCCTCCACACTACAACATGCCCCCGAAGAAGGGGCGCTTTGCCGTCGTGGGGGCGGGGCTCAGCGGCCTTGGCTGCGCCCTCCGCCTGGCGAACCGGAAATACGGAGTGACCCTCTTCGAGCGAGAGGGAAGCTGGGGGGGCGCCCTTCGGAATCACCCCGAAAAGAACGTGCTTTTTGAGGATTTCGAGCGGCAGTTCATGCACGAAGAGTACGATCTGCGGCTGAATTCCCCCGTGGACAGTCTTGAGGACCTGCTCGGCGAGTTCGACGGCGTCTACGTCGCCACCGGAAAGGGAGGGGATCTCTTCGGCCTTCTCAACGCCCCGGACTCTCTGCCCGCGGCGACCTCCCTGCCGGGGGTGTTTCTCGGCGGAGAGGCCGCGGGAGCAACTCCCATGGAGGCCCTCGCCCAGGGGCTTCAGGCAGCCACACTCCTCGAGGGGTGGCTCAAGACAGGAAACATGAAAAGCGCCCCCCTCATCCCTCCGACGCAGATGCAGCTTGACCCCTCCGCCCTCTTTCCCGCGGCGGCGGTCCTTCCGGCGGAGGGGGGGATCTACTCGGCGGAGGAGGCCAAAGCGGAGGCGAACCGGTGCGTTCAGTGCCGCTGCGACGCCTGCATCCGCCACTGCGGCTTTCTGAGCTATTTCGAAAAATTTCCGAAGCGGATCGACGAAGAGGTGGAGGTCTCAATCACCCCCGTCACCCTGGACGGCAACGGTACGGTGGCCACCCGGCTCATCTCCACCTGCAATCAGTGCGGCCTCTGCAAAGAGGTCTGCCCAGTGGACATCGACGTGGGGGAGTATCTCCGGGGCAGCCACCGGATCATGAGGGAAAAGGGGGCCATGCCCTGGGCGTGGCACGAGTTCTGGCTGCGGGACATGGCCTTTTCCAACGGAGAGCGGGCGGCTCTTCTCCTTCCTCCGCCGGGAGAAAGGTGCGACTTTCTCTTCTACCCCGGATGCCAGCTCGGCGCGTCCGATCCGCGGTATGTACTTGAATCCTATCGGGCTCTGCGAAAGACGGATCCCCAAACCGCCCTGCTCCTCGGATGCTGCGGCGCCCCCGCCGTCTGGGGCGGAGACGTTCCGCTCCACGAAGAGGTCTGCCGAAATATACGGACAGCCTGGAAAAAACTTGGCTCTCCTCCGGTGATCCTGGCCTGCCCCTCCTGCCTTCAGATGTTCGGCGAATTTCTGCCTGAAATTTCCACTCTCTTTCTTTCCGACCACCTGCTCTCCCGGGGGGTCACTCCGAAGCTGGAAGAAGAGGAACGGACCGTCTCCGTCTTCGACCCCTGCTCCGCCCGCTACCGCCCAAAGACGCAGAAAAACATCCGCTCTCTGGTGGAAATGGCGGGCTGCCGGATCGAGCCCCTTCCCTACGAAGGTGCCCGTGCCCAGTGCTGCTCCTGGGGGGGCCAGATCTCCATCGCCAACCCTCCCTTCGCCGACTGGCTTGCGAAGAAGCGGGCGGAAGAGGGAGAATACCCCTATGTCACCTACTGCGCAAACTGCCGCGACGTCTTCGCGGAGACGGGCAAACCCGTGAAGCATATTCTTGACATTCTCTTCGGCCTCGGAGGGTGGAACAGGAAAACTCCGGGGGCCAACGAGCGCCGCCGGAACAGAGAGCATCTCAAGAAAATACTTTCGGCGAAATATCTGCCCGGCGAGCCGATTATAAAGGAGGAACCCATGGAGGAGAGAAAGGAACTGACCATCCCTGAGGAAGTGAGGGAGAAAATGGACCGGGACCGCCTTCTCGAGGAGGACGCTCTGGCGGTCATCGAGGAGTGCGAGGCCACGGGGCAGAAGGTAATCGATTCCGCCTCGGGGCATATCTTCGGGTCCGGCCAGGTGGGGCAGATGACCCAGTGGGTGGAGTACGAGCTCACCCCGAAGGGGTTTTTGCTTCATAAAACCTACAGCCACCGGATGAAAATTGAGAAGTGAGGAGAAGACCGTGGAGGAGCAGTCCACTCTGATCTGCGGAAAATGCGGTATTCCCCTCGTCTCCGAGAAGGCGGGCTTCACCTACCTGGGGCACTCCTTCAGCACTGCAGTGCTGCGATGCACCTCCTGCGGAGTGGTCTTCATCCCTGAGGAACTCGCCCGGGGGCGGATGGCCGAAGTCGAACAGACCCTGGAGGACAAGTAGATGACACCCGGCACGGTTCTCGGGCGGACCTGGAGCGTCTGCCCCGTCTGCCTCAAGAGGATCAGCGCGGTGAAGGTCCGCCGGAAAGGAGAGGTCTTCCTCGAAAAGGAATGCCCCGACCACGGGTTCTTCTCCGCTGTCGTCTGGCGAGATCGGGTGAATCTCGCTCAATGGACCAGCGAGCTGAAAGCTCCGGAGGATGAAGGAAATCCGGACTGCCCTCATGACTGTGGCCTGTGCTCCGGCCATCTGCGGGGGACCTGCTGCGTGATCCTTGAGGTGACGGAGCGGTGCAATCTCCGCTGCCCCTTCTGCTTCGCCGACGGCGGAGCCCTGACGGAGGATCCGCCTCTGGAGGAGATTCGCCGCTCTTTAGAACAGATCATCCGCCCGGGAGAATCCCTCGTTCAGCTCAGCGGCGGAGAGCCCACCGTGCGGAACGACCTTCCGGAAATCGTCCGGTCGGCGAAGGATCTCGGATGCCGGTACGTGCAGCTCAACACAAACGGCCTCCGGCTGGCCTCTGACGAACCCTACGTTGCCGCCCTCGCCCAGGCGGGGCTCTCCTTCGTCTTTCTGCAGTTCGACGGAACGGACGACGACGTCTACCGAACGCTCCGGGGGCGTCCCCTCTTCGACATCAAAAAAAGAGCCATCGCCCGGTGCGCGGAATACGGCATCGGCGTGACCCTTGTTCCCACTCTCGTACCGAAGGTGAATATCCGCTCCATCGGCGACATCCTGCGCTTCGCCCTCGCCCGTTCTCCGGCAGTGCGGGGAGTTCACTTTCAGCCCGTGAGCTACTTCGGCCGGATCCCCGCCCTTCCCGCCGACGAGGACCGCTTCACCCTCGACGAACTGATAGAGGCGATCGGCCTTCAGGGGGGGGACCTCTTCCCCGTGGAGGATCTGACCCCCTCCCGGTGCAACCACCCCCTCTGCGGCTTCTCCGGGGACTTCATCGTCAAAAGGGACGGAACTCTCCACTCTCTGAACAGGAAAGGGGAGAGAGAGGGGAGCGAAGAGTGCGCCTGCAGCGACAGCGCCGCGCGAAAGCGGCAGTATCTCGGCCTGCGGTGGGAGCGGAGCAGTGAGCCCTGCGCCTGCGGGGACGATCTGACGGACATGGAGGTCTTCCTCGAACGGTTCCGCTCCTCGAGCTTCACCGTGAGCGCCATGCCCTTTCAGGACGGAGGAACCCTCGACCTCGAACGGCTGCGGTACTGCAGCCTCCACGTCTTCCGGGGAGGAAAGCTGATCCCCTTCTGCGCCTGCTATCTGACCCCCCTGCTGCCCTCCCGATAGCTCCTCATTTACCTCCCTTGGAGGCGAAGAGATCTCCCAGGGTCACCCCCGTGGGCCGTTCGGAATCCCGGATGGTCCGCAGGGCGGCCTCGAGTGTGGAGCGTATCTGGGCGGGGGTGTAGGAGGGGGGAAAGTAGAGGGCAGCGGCGTCATCGTGCCCTCCTCCCCGGATTTTCTTTCCGTCCCGGAGCATCCCCACCACCTTGCCGGCCATTTCCTTTCTGCTTCGCATGGAGACCGCCCATTCTCCGGAATACCGCTTGGCCGCCACGGCCACGAGAAGGGGAGGGTCCGCCAACCTGTCGAGAATCAGCCCGCCGAAGTCGGAGACGTCGCCGAATTCAAGAATTCCCGGTTCAACGAAGGCGATGTCGGACGTCCGGGGCCCGATTTTTTCAAGGGCGAGAGCGAAGCGCTTCTCCTGATTCTCCACGAACTCTTCGGCGGCTGACCGCTCAAGGGGTGACAGAGAAGGGTCGGGATTGATGGCGAAGCGGGTGAAGATCGTCCAGGAGCCGCAGAGGGTGATGAGGGCGCTCCAGAGGCGGCTGTCGGGGTTTTCGTTGAGCCACAGGTCCCGATCATTGGCTATATCCACAAGGGGCTTCAGACGCTCGATCTCGGGAGTTCCTCCCTTGACGAGCCATTCGTAGTAGACCTTCGCGGCGCAGCAGGAGGTGTCCACCACCGCCCAGGGGCGGTTGCCGTACTTCTGGGCCGTCGTTTCGTGGTGATCGAAGGCGAAGGGAGGATCTCCCGCTGAGTGAAACCGGTCGAGGGCGTCCACGGTCCGCACGTCCTGGCAGAAGAGGTCTATCACGAGAAACTCCTGTCCTGCGCCGAGGCTTTCGAGGATCAGGCTGTCCACCGATCCGTAGCTGGCGAGGGATACTTTGAGCATTCGCTTTCCGTTCCAGCGGTGCCATGCAACCGCTGCAGCTGCGATTCCATCGAGATCTGTGTGGCTGATGATGTGGAGAAGGGATGAATTCATAATTTTTTTCTCCTTCGAAACGTTTATTTTATATCCCTTATTCTCTCCGAAGAATCCTCTCTTGTCTATTTCTTCTCACTTTCCGTCCAAAAAACACGAAATCTTATCCACATCGGTGGAGAACTTGTGGATAAGATGCCGAAGCCGTCGCCCGGAGGGAATGTGAAATTGAAGGGAGAAGGAAAATCTTGCGACAATTTCTCCGACCCGCTCCTCATCGGTAATTCTACCTATCCACAAAAATTTCTCGCGATTGTGGATATGTGGATAACTTTTGTGGACAACTTATCCTCTTTTTTTCCGAGATTTTCCGAAAACCCCCTTCCATCCTGCCGGGAGAGAATATAAGTTATCCACAATTCCTTTCCATATGATAAGATGGGTCCATTCTCAGCATGAGGTGAGGCTCTGTGGACAATGAAGTAAAACGCCTGTGGGAAAACCTTCTGGAGGAAGCTTCTTTGACGCTTCCAGCCGGATCGTCGGATCTTTGGCTGAAAACCTGTATTCCCACTGCACTTATCGAAGGAACTCTCGTCCTCGACGTCCCCAACGTCTTCGTAAAAGAGCAGATCTCCTCCCGGTTTCTCAAGGACTTATCGAAAATTTTTAAAGAAAAGTTCGCCGGTGAAACCATAGAGCTCCGCGTGGGAGCGGAGACAAGAAAAGACGAACAGAAGCGGGCGGAACGGGCCGCCTCATCAACAACTCATTCTGATGCCCGGGATGGTCTCAACCCCAGCTATGTCTTCGGATCCTTCGTAGTGGGCAAGTCAAACCGCCTTGGTCATGCCGCAAGCCTTGCGGTGGCCGAAACCCCGGGAGAGGCCTACAACCCCCTGTTCATCTGGGGAGGGGTCGGCCTCGGAAAGACCCATCTCATGCACGCCATAGGCCATTACACCCTCGACCGGAATCCCAACCTCAAGGTCACCTACGTGAGCTCTGAGAAGTTCATCAACGAATTCATTCAGTCAATCAAGAACAACAAGACCCAGGAGTTCAAATCGAAATATCGAAGCGTCGACGTGCTGCTCATCGACGATATCCAGTTTCTCGGCAACAAGGGAAGCAGCCAGGAGGAGTTTTTCCACACCTTCAATCAGCTGCACGTATCGAATAAACAGATCGTCATCTGCTCCGACCGGCCGCCAAAGGATATCCAGAGCATTGAAGACCGTCTCGTCAGCCGTTTCGAATGGGGTCTCGTCACGGATATCCAGTCTCCCGATCTGGAGACCCGCATCGCTATCTTACAAAAAAAAGCCCAGCTCCGCCGCCTGGAAATATCCGACGAGGTGATAAATTTTCTCGCTCTCAACATCCCCAGCAACATCCGGGAGCTTGAGGGCGCCCTCAATCGGGTCGTGGCCTGTGCGGAGCTGTCGAGCGAGCCCATCACTGAGGAAAATGCTGCAGAATGGCTGAAGGACATCATCCGCAAGGATATTCGGGGCCCCATAAGCATCGATTCCATACAGCATACCGTAGGTGAATTCTTCAATATGCCCGTGGAAGAACTGCTCAGCACGAAGCGGACTTCAGACATCGCGCTGGCCCGCCAGATCGCCATGTACCTTGCCCGAAAACTCACGGAAACCAGTCTTCAGCAGATAGGGTTCTCCTTCCGCAAGAAGGATCACACCACCGTGCTGCATGCTCACCGTAAAATCACACAGATGATAAAAGAGCAGCCCCGCATTAAACAGATTGTGGATACTATTGAGGCAAAGTTGTGAAGAAGGGTGTCCTTTTGTGGATAACTCAGCTCTTGAGTGAAAATACCCCGGTACCCTGTGGACAATGGGGATAACTTTGACCGCATACAATTTTCTTATCCACAGGGGTCCGGCCTGTCCCGACAGGGCCGTCGACAGGTTATCCACACTGTCCACACCCCTTATTACTATTACTGTTACTAAATACAAAAACTAATAATAGATACTGTACGGGGAGGGAAACCACATGAGACTTCAGATCAACAAAAGTGAATTCCTGAAAAGCTGGCAGACAACTGAGAGAAGCACCAGTTCAAAGAGCACGATCAACGCCCTCACAGGGATATTTATACAAACCAGGGAGTCGGAGGACGGAAACACTGTGCTTCTTGAAGCCACGGACCTCAAAACGTCCATTAAAAGCATCTCCCGAGGAGTACTTGTGGAGGAAGAAGGAGAAGCGGTACTTCCCGTTCGGGTCGTCGGCGACCTCTTCAAAAAAGCTCCGACAAGCGTCTTCACGGTTTCAATAGACGACGGAAGAGGAACGATCATCGCCGGAAGAAACCGATACAAATTCACAACCTATCCGTCAAAGGATTTTCCAACCCTTCCCGTTTCGGAGAGCGCGTCCTTTTTCTGTTCCCTTGCCGCATCCGAACTCCTCCGGATTCTCTCCGAAGGAACAGTGGCCTGTACCCAGGGAGAAGAATTCCCTAAATACCTTGGTACAGCTTTCTTTCAGCTCAGAGAAAAAGAACTCCGGATCCTCGCCACCGACGGAAGACGCCTGTCTCTTTCGAAGGGCTATCCCACTGAAGTGAGCACCGATGCGGAGTTCCTTCTTCCGATTCAAGGGATCAAGGAGCTTCAGAGGCTCCTGGCTGCTCTTCCCGAAGAAACGCCCATCAGAATTCTAAACGACAATACTCTCGTCTTCTTCCAGATGGGATCAATTGAATTTTCCGTACGCAGGGTTGAAGCCACCTTTCCGGATTATGAGAAAGTCATGAGTCCGAACAGCACCACAGTACTTGAGATCGACCGGGCCGCACTGACAGAAGCCCTTGAACGGGTGGATATCATCGTTCGTGACTACACCAGAATGGTGATCTTCCGCCTCTCTCCCGAAGGGGACCTCATCCTGCAGGGAAAAGCTCCTGAGACAGGAGCAGTGCAGGAGATCCTCGAGGGAACAATCGAAGGCGAACCCCTTACTGTGGCCTACAACGTAGGATATCTTCTTGAAGGGCTTAAAGCGCTTTACGGAGAGAGAGTTGTCATGAGCTTCAACGGAACGGGAGGTCATTTATACATGCTTCGACCGGATGATAAAGATTTCCTGTACATGCTCATGCCAATCAAACTCAAAAAAGAGGATCTCTCCTTCGAGGAAGAGGAAATAGAAGAACCCACTCCTTTTGAGGAGGATATTTTCTAGAGAACCTCCATGCAGTGTACTGAATTCACTCTTCGGAATTTTCGGAATCTATTTAAGGGCCGCGTCTTCTGGACTCCGGGCCTAAATCTCCTGACGGGCAAGAACGGCTCGGGAAAGACAAACTGTCTTGAAGGGCTCCATCTTCTTCTGGGATGGGGCCCTTTCGGTGATCGAAAAGACCTTCTCGCATGGGATGGAACGGAAACAAAGGCCTTCCTCACGGGAAAATTCATCGGCGAGGAGGAACTTTTTCTGGCCCTCTCCCTCGGAGGCACCTCCGTGGTGAAGTGTGACGGAAAGAGAAGCTCCTTTCCCGAGATCCGGCTGCAGGTCCCTGCCCTCGCCTTTCTTCCCCGGGACATGAACCTCATGGACGGCCCCCCTTCGGGAAGGCGTTCCTTTCTCGACCGGCTCTGTGCCCTTCTATACCCCCTCTACGCCCGGAGGCTGAACGACTTCCGAAAGGCCGTGCGGCACCGGACGATCCTTCTGCGCCAGGGCAAAAATACCGCCGTCACCTCCCGTGCCATGGCGCCTCTGGCAGCCTGGATCTGGGAGGCCCGGGAAAGGGCGGTTCATTCCCTTGAGGAAGGGGTTTCGGAGCTCAGGGAACTTCTTCCCGCACCTCTTGAGCTGCAGCTTCATCGGGGAGGGGCGGGACGAAAGGCCGACTATTCCGAGGACTGGTGGTGCTCCCTTGTGGCAGAGCGGCCCCGGGAGTGCCGGTGTTATCTTCCTGTCGTCGGGCCTCATCGGGATGACCTTCATATCGGGAGCGGAGGACGGAGCGCCGCTGTCTTCTTCAGCCGGGGGCAGAAAAGAAGGGCCTCCGTGGCCCTCATGATCGCCGCAGGCAGAACGGTGGAACGCCGCCTGCGCCGGAAGCCCATTCTCCTGCTCGACGAGATAGCCTCTGAACTCGACGAAGAGGGACGAAGATTCACCGTGTGCACCCTGGAGAGTACGGGGTGGCAGGTCATCGCAGCCGCGGCGGAAGGGATCGACCCCTGGCCCGGAGCGATCTGGTCTGTGACAAGTGGCAATATAACCCTGGAGGAATAAATTTGCAGGCGGAAAGGAAGAACCCCGATGATCCTCTTTGAAAAAAAATATGACTGCATCGTCGTGGGAGGAGGGCACGCCGGATGCGAGGCGGCCCTTGCCGCGGCCCGAATGGGGGTCTTCGTTCTGCAGCTCAATCTCTTTCTCGACAACACGGGGCATATGCCCTGCAACCCCTCCATCGGCGGCCCCGCCAAGGGGCACCTCGTCCGGGAGGGGAGCGCCCTCGGAGGAGAACAGGCCGAGGCGGCGGACAGCTCGGCCATGCTCATCCGATGGCTCAACACCTCCAAGGGACCGGCGGTTCAGGCTCTGCGGGCCCAGTGCGACCTTCGCGAGTATGCCGACCATTTTCTTCTCGCCATCGAAAGCCAGAAAAACCTCGACGTCCGCCAGGAGCTGGTCACCGATCTCTGGGTGGAGGACGGAGTCGTTCAGGGAGTGAGAACGAGGTACGGATACACCTACGCAGGGCGCACGGTGATCCTCGCTCCCGGAACCTACCTCGACGGAAAGGTCTATATCGGCACGGAGAGCTTTTCCTCCGGCCCCCTCGGGCAGATCCCCTCTCTCGAACTTCCCGCTTCTCTGAAACAGCATGGCCTGGAGATGGAGCGGATCCGCACGGACACCACCCCCCGCCTTCATCTGGATACCCTCGACCTCCCCTCCCTTCAGCAGCAGGGGAGCGCGGAAAAGCCCCTGGCCTTCTCCCTCTGGAGAGAAGGAGCGGTCCACGAGGGGTATTTCTGCTATCTCACGAGGAGTACGAGCGCAACCCACGACATCATCCGGAACAACCTCTCCCGATCCCCTCTCTCCATGGGGTGGATGGAGGGGGCGGGCCCCCGGTACTGCCCGTCCATCGAGGACAAGGTGCTCCGCTTTCCGGAAAAGGAGAGCCATCTTCTCTTTCTCGAGCCGGTCTCCCGGGGAAATAAAGAGGTCTACGTCCAGAACTTCTCCACGAGCCTCCCTCTGGACGTTCAGACGGCCATGGTCCGCTCCCTTCCCGGATGCGAAGGGGCGCACATCATCCGGCCGGGGTACTCCATCGAATACGATTATGTGAACCCTCTGCAGCTCGCTCCCTCCCTCGAGATAAAGAAAATCTCAGGCCTTTTCTGCGCCGGCCAGATCAACGGAACATCGGGGTATGAGGAAGCGGCCGCCCAGGGGTTACTTGCGGGGATCAACGCCGCATTGAAAGTCCGGGGAGAGGACCCGCTCATTCTCTCCCGTTCTGAGGCCTATATGGGGGTCCTGGTGGACGATCTCGTCACCCGGGGTACAACGGAGCCCTACCGGATGCTCACGAGCCGCTGCGAGCACCGTCTGCTCCTCCGGCACGATAATGCCGACCGCCGCCTCGCTCCTCTGGGGCGAAAAATAGGTCTTCTGGGGGATGACAAATGGAATGTCCTCCTCGCCCGGTGGCGACGGATCGACGGAGAAAGGGAGCGGCTCGAGGGAACGCGCCTCTCTCCGTCGGACGAACTGAACCGCGAACTGGCAGCTCTGAACTCGGCCGCCATAAGGGAACCGGCCACCGGAGCGGATCTTCTCCGCAGGCCCCGGGTTCCCTATTCTCTGATATCAAATTTTCTTCCAGGAGGAGAAGCTCTTTCTGAGGATGAAGGGCACGCGCTCGAGGTGGAGATCAAGTACGGAGGGTATATCGACCGCCAGAGGCGCCAGGTGGCCCGGCTCGAAAAAATGGAGGAGGTCCTTCTACCGGCGGATATCGACTACGCCGCTATAGGAGGGCTGCTCGCCGAAAGCCGCCAGAAGCTCGACACAGTCCGTCCGCGAACGCTCGGCCAGGCGGGGCGGATCTCCGGGGTGACCCCCGCGGATATTCAGCTCCTCTCAATCTATCTGAACTCCCTGAGGAGGAGGAAACCCTGTGAAGGGACGAAATAGAAACAGCAGAGGAAGAAACCGCAGCTACGACCGGGTGGGGGCCCTGCTTCAGAGGGTGCTGCCCCGGGGGGCGGAGGAAAAGCTCGCCCTGCCGGAGCTGCGGAAGGAGTGGGAGGTCCTCGCTGGGGCCGTCCTCGGAAAAAAAACCCTTCCCCTGGATATCGAGAAGGGGATTTTGCTCGTGAGCGCACAGACCCCTGCCGCAGCCAAGGCTCTCTCCATGCGCGCCGGCACCGTGGCGAAAAAGGCCTCCGCAATGACCGGCCTGAGCATCCTCTCCCTCAAGGTCATTGTGGGAAATATCACGGAGGCGCCAAAAAAAATAACTCTCCCCTCCCGAAGGGGAAAGATTACTCCCGCCAGAGAGGATGTGCAGAAAGCCCTGGAGGAGGTACGGGGAAAGTTTACGCCCGAAAGAGAGCAGGTCGCCCGAAGGCTTGCCTCCCTTATGGCTTTCTATCGGGCGCGTTTTCCGGGCCGCTGAGGTTTTTCAAAACCCTCTCCATCTCCTGCACAGTGAGGTGAAACTGTGCCTCAAGCTCGGCGTAGGCCTTTCCGACGAGGGGGGAGGAGTTTTTTGCCTCTTTCTCAAAGCTCTGCGCTCCGCTGCTCAGAAGGGGAGCGCAGATGTTCGATGCGGCGCCCTTCAGTGAGTGCCCCATACGGGCGCATTCTTCAAAATCTCCCCGCTCCAGGCTTTCCTTTCCCCTCTGCATAT
>CAYZZX010000031.1:0-18618 GCA_964483085.1 uncultured Synergistaceae bacterium | reverse complement strand
CCGGAAGACCTGGCCGAAGTGGGGGAGCTGCAGAAACGGTACCATATTACGACGATCCTTGAAGAGGATAAGGCAAACGGTTTCGTGACAACGTTATTTTCTTACGAGCAGTTCCTGTCCCTCATTCGGGAGGAAAACGGCCTGGCCGTTGCCTGCGACGGAGACAGAATCATCTCCTATGCCATGGCGGGGTCATGGGAGTACTGGTCAGCCTGGCCCCTGTTCCAGCATATGATCGCTGATCTGCCTACAATCGAATACCTGGGCAGGGTTCTCTCCACGGAGAACTCCTACCAGTACGGGCCGGTCTGCATCGCCGGCGAATATCGAGGGCAGGGGGTGCTCGAGCATATTTTCGAGTTTTCCCGCCGACAGATGCTTTCACGGTATCCCGTCATGATCACCTTCATCAACCAGATCAACCCGCGATCCTACGACGCCCACACGAGAAAAGTGGGCATGGAGCTGATCAAAACCTTCGATTTCAACGGCAACCATTACTACGAACTGGGGTACGACATGAGGAGGCAGGTCCCCGGAACCCAGGATCTGATGCCCTGAGTGAAAAGACAGAGGCGGACCTGTGAAGCGCACCTCCAAAGTTGGAAATATATCTGACTTCGGAGGTGCTGTTCATTGCCTGGTTCACCCTCTTGTCTTTGTCCGGTTCCCTATTTTCCGAGCTTGAAATCCTCCCGGCAGGGGCAGAAGACGTCAAGAACGATGCAGTCCTCGTGGGCGAATCCGCTGTGGGGCTCATCCCCGGCGAAGACGACGGCATGTCCGGGCTCGAGGTGGACTATATCGTCTCCGGAGCGAAGGTCGAGTCTGCCCGACAGAAGAAAGGAAGTCTGTTCATGGGGGTGACTGTGCAAGGCAAGCTCCGTTCCCTTGGCGATCTGCCAGTGAGCGAGGGTTGCTCCTTCGGAATGGATGAAGGTGCCGATGAATCCGGGACGGTCGGTGTATTTCGCCATGGTGCTGATATCGAATTTTTTCATGGAATTTCTCCTCCTCTTTGCATTGAAGGGATATCTCCCCTCAGAATTTCTTGACACTTTATGGATCGGCAGGTATAAGTTAGTAGCTTTATAAAAGCCATCATAAAGGATTTTCACCTTCTTGAGAAGACTTTGAAGGCCCTCTTTATGAAGTGATCAGAACGCGCGGAAAAGACGCAGCTTTCATTCTGGAGGAAGAGTTATGACGAAAAAAGGTATTTTAAAGACCTATGAAAGGTTTCTGCCCCTCACGGACAAAACCCCCCGCCTGTCCCTCTGTGAAGGAGATACGCCCCTTCTTTCTCTGAGCCATCTCGGCATGGAGCTCGGAATAGACCTTATGGCTAAGTTTGACGGTCTGAACCCCACGGGGTCATTCAAGGATCGGGGGATGGTCCTCGCGGTGGCGAAAGCCCTCGAGGACGGAGCCCGTGCGATCGTCTGCGCCTCCACGGGAAACACTTCCGCATCGGCTGCAGCCTACGGTGCTGCGGCAGGCATTCCCTGCTTTGTCCTTCTGCCGGCAGGACAGGTCGCCGCAGGAAAGCTTGCGCAGACTCTTCTCTACGGAGCCAGGGTTCTCGCGGTGAAAGGAAACTTCGACCGGGCCCTCGAACTGGCCCGTCAAGCCGCGGGAGAAAAGGAGATGGCCCTTGTAAATTCTCTTAACCCCTACCGTCTCTTCGGTCAGCGCACCGGTGCCTGGGAGATCTGCGATGAGCTGGATGGCGTATTGGACTGGCTCATTCTGCCTGTCGGGAATGCGGGAAACATCAGCGCTTATTGCGCTGGCTTCGAGTTTTACCGGGAGATCGGGCGCATCGAAAAACTGCCCCGGCTCTTCGGAGTGCAGGCGGAGGGGGCTGCTCCCCTCGTGAGGGGTTTCGAGATCGATGCTCCGGAAACCCTCGCTACGGCCATACGGATCGGCCGTCCGGTAAGCGCGGAGAAGGCCCGTCGGGCAGTTGAAGTATCGAAGGGGCAGTTCCTCTCCGTCACCGACGATGAAATTCTCGAAGCTCAGAGTGCTCTCGCCTCTGCGGAGGGAGTCTTTGCCGAGCCAGCCTCATGCGCTCCTCTGGCGGCCTTGAAAAAGCTGAAGGGCCAGGGGAAACTCCCCGAAGGCATCCGTGTTGTCATGGTTCTTACGGGCAGCGGTCTGAAGGATCCCGACGCTGTCATGAGCCGAATTGCCCCCCTCAGCGAGATTGACGGCACCTGGGAAGCCCTTTCGGCCGCCCTCGAACTGTGAGTTTTCTGAGAATAAAGGTTCCCGCATCGAGCGCGAACCTCGGCTCAGGCTTCGACACTGTGGGTCTAGCCCTCTCTCTTTATAACTTTTTTGATGTTCTGGAAATTCTTCCCGTCGGTCAGTATGCCCTGGAAGTCATTGGCGAAGGAGCGGGAGACGAAAGTGTCGCGCTGCGAAACGGAGTCATCGCCAGTTATGAGAAAGCCTGCTGCACTTGGGGAATGGAGCCTCCTGGCCTTCGTCTGAGAACTTTGAACGCCATTCCGATGAAGCGGGGTCTCGGCAGCTCCTCCTCGGCGATCGTCGGGGGAGTAGCCATAGCGAACGAGCTTCGCAAAGAACCTCTTTCACGGGAAGAGCTGCTTCCCCTGATGGTTTCCATGGAGGGACACCCCGACAACGTGGTCCCCTGCTGTCTTGGCGGCATGGTGGTGAGCTGCTGGGACGGAGAGAACCTCAAGTTCGTACGGATGCCCCCCCTTCCTCATGATATCTGCGCCGTGGTGGCCGTACCTGCGGTAGAGCTCAGTACCGATGAAGCCCGCAGAGCTCTTCCTGATCAGGTGCCTTTGAAGGACGCCGTATATAATCTGAGCCGTGCAGCTCTTCTGGCTGCCTCCTGGGCCACCGGGAACTGGGATAATCTTCCCTGGGCGATGGACGACAGGCTCCACCAGCCCTTCCGGGCACGGCTCTTTCCGGGAGGAGAGGCGATCCTTGAAGAAGTTCGGGCGATAGGACAGTGCTCCGGAGTGGCGATCAGCGGCTCGGGTCCGAGTGTTCTCGCCTTCGCACGGTCTGAAGTGCCGGAGATGGCGGAGCTGATGTGCTCGATTTTCTCCCGCTTTGGCCTCCGTTCCCGTTTCTTCGTCCTCTCTGAGGATACGGACGGTATGACGGTTCTCCGGGAGAAAGAAAAAAAAGAAAGGGTGATCCCTCTGAACATAGGGTCGGACTGTTCCGTCCAGTGCGTCGTGGAGAATGTAATTTCCGATCGGCGGATAGCGAAGATTGCCGTTCTCGGTGTTCCCGATGTTCCGGGAGTGGCGGCCCGTCTTTTTTCAGCCCTCGCCGGAGAAAAGGTGGGCGCCGAAATGATCGTGCAGAGTGTCATGAGAGGGCAGACAAATGATATCGCCTTCATCGTGAAGGGGTCCCGCCTCGGAACAGCCATGGATATCTGCCGCCAGTTCGCCCTCGAGATAAAGGCGCAGGGCGTGACCTTCGACACCGAGATCGCCAAGGTCGCTCTTGCCGGCAAGGATTTTGGCGGGTGCCCCTCCATTCCGTCCAGGATGTTTTCTGTCCTCGCGGAAGAAAATATCAATATCGACATGATTGCGGCAGCTGATACGGTCATCGCCTGCATCGTTCCCGCCGCTGAAATGGAGAAGGCGGCGGCAGCCCTTTCCACAGCCTTTCTTCCATGAATCGTCCTGTGCCGAAAGGAAAAATTCGTGTACAATGGGTGAAAATCCTTTTTCAGGAGGGAAATCAATGAAATCCTTTCGAACAATTTTCGGAGTGTTAATCCTCGCTTTCCTGTTCCTCTCTCCTCTGTACGCTGAGGATCTTCAGCTTACGTCGGAGAAAATGCAGTACGATTCCGAAACCGGGGCCTTTGCGGCGGAAGAGAACGTAAAAGTTATCCGGGGGACCCTGACAGCCACGTCGAACAACGCCGACGGAAACATGAACGAACAGAAATTTCGCATGGTTGGTTCGGTCCACGTTTTCGGCGCCTGGGCCGAGGAGAAGGTGGATATGAAGGGCGAGCTTCTCGCCGGAGAGTTTGGCGACCCCCAGGGATACTCCTTTGAGGGGAACGTGAAGGGCACCTGGGGCCCCAGGAAGATAGACGCGGACATAATCGGAATGAAGGGCGACCGTTTTTTCGGCAGCAATGTCCGCCGCTACGAAGATTCCCGGGAAGGATATCGTTTGAGCTGTGACTCTCTCGAGGGGACCCTCGCCATGGGAGAGGTTGAGGATTTTACCGCCGTGGGGAGTGTCTATTTTCTGTCCACTCCGGCAAAGGGTGAGCCGACGGAAATTCGGGGGCAGCGGGCGGTCTATTCAAAATCCCGGGGCAGCCTCGTAATCTCCGGCAATGTCACCGTCCTCCAGGTGGCCCGGTCGATGAAGTCTGAGACTATCGTCTACTATCCGCGGCAGAATCGGGTCGAGGCAACGGGGAAACCCCAGCTCATCTTCAAAATGGATGATGATAAGAAAGAAGACAAGAAAGAAGACAAGAAAGAGGGAAAGCCAAATAAATGACGAAGACGATCTCGTCGAGGTTGCTCTGCAAGTCCTACAAGGGAAGGGCAGTGGTGGCATCAGTCGACCTCGACGTCCCCATGGGGGAGGTCGTGGGCCTTCTCGGCCCGAACGGAGCAGGCAAGACGACCACCTTCTATATGATCGTCGGGCTCATTAAGCCCGATTCAGGCACGGTGAGTATCAATTCCCGGGAGATAACTCCACTTCCGGTCTATCGCCGGGCCCGCCTCGGCGTGGGGTATCTTCCTCAGGAGGCCTCCATTTTCCGCAATCTTTCCGTTCGGGAGAACCTCGAACTCGTGCTTCAGGAGAACCCGCCTCCCGAGGAGACCCCTGCGACGGTGGTCGATCGTCTTATTGAGGATTTCGGCCTCACCAGGATCGCTTCCCTTCAGGGGTATTCCCTCAGCGGAGGAGAGCGCCGGAAGGTCGAGATCGCCCGGAGCCTCGCCATCATGCCCGACTTCCTGCTTCTCGATGAACCCTTCAGCGGCATCGACCCCATCGCCGTCTACGATATACAGCAGATCATCCTGAGCCTGCGGAATAAAGGGTACGGAATTCTCCTCACAGACCATAATGTCCGGGATACCCTGGCCATCACGGACCGGACCTACCTCATCCATCAGGGGAAGATCGTCATCGAGGGATCCCCTCATGATGTCGCGGAGAGCGAGATCGCCCGGAAGTTCTACCTCGGCGACAGGTTTTCCTGGTAGGCTTCGAGGTCCATCCAGCGCTCCTCCCGAAGTACACAGGCGAGGCGGAGCAGAGCGTCGCCGACTTCTTGCGAGAGCTCTGTGCCGAATCCCCGGATTTTCGGCTGAACGGCTGTTGCAAGCACGTCGAAACGGCCTGATAGGGGAGCGAGCAGAAGGGAAAGAGGGATGCCGTGAGTTCCGAAGGAGAGATTCTCCCGGTCCGGCAGGCTCATCCGTCTCAGAGCTCCGTACGGCAGATTCATATCCGCCCCGTCCGCGATGATGAGGAGGGAGGGCGGATTTTTTTTCAGCGGAGATATCCAGTTTTCCGGCGTAGTCTCGCAGTTCACTAAGTCAAAATGTGCAGGGAGAGTCCCCTGAAGCAGGGAGTGAAGAGCCGGCCCTGCGCCGTCGTCTGACATCAGAGGATTACCGACGCACCAGAGAACTATTCGTTTCATTCTATTTCACGCTCCTCGAAGAATCGGCTGAGGGAAAGAACAGGAGGTTTCCGCCTGTGGCGAAGGGTACGTCCACAATGGTCCGGCACGCTCTTTTCATGATGGCGGGAACTCTGGCCAGCAGAGTGCTCGGCCTTGCCCGGGAGATCATCACCGCAGCATGGTTCGGGGCATCCGGTCTGCTCGATGCCTTCAATGTGGCCTTCACCCTCGCCAACCTCGCCCGGCAGCTTCTCGCCGAAGGCGCCCTGTCCGCCTCCTTCGTTCCGGTTTTTTCCCGGGTGCTCTCTGCCAGAGGAAGAGAGCCGGCCGAAGGGCTCGCCCGGCAGGCCTTCGCCGTACTTCTTGTGGCGGGTATCGCCGCGGCGGCGGGAGGGGCTGCCCTTTCACCTCTTCTCGTAAAGATTATGGCCCCGGGCTTTGATCCTGTCAAAGCGGATCTGGCGGTCAGAATGACCCGCTGGCTTTTTCCCTTTCTCCTGTTCGTCTCTCTCGGCGCTCTTGCCATGGGAGTTCTCAACAGCATGGGCTCCTTTCTCGTTCCGGCCCTGGCCCCCGCGCTGAGCAATCTCGTCTATATCATCCTCGTCGTCCTCCTCGCCTCAACCTGGGGGGTCTGGGGGCTCGTCGCCGCCGTTCTCACCGGAGGGTTCTTTCAGTTCCTTCTTCAATGGTTCTGGGCCTTTCGAAAGGGCATTGTCCTTCTTCCATCGAAGCCCAGCAGAAGGGACCCCGAGCTCCGTTCCATGCTCACCCTCTTTCTGCCCTACGCCGCCGGGCTTTCTCTGAACCAGATCAATCCGGTTCTCAGCCGGATGCTCGCGTCCTTTCTTCAGGAGGGATCAATCTCCGTCCTCAACTACGCAAACAGGGTCATCCAGCTTCCTCTCGGCCTCTTTGTCATCGCCATCTCCCAGGCCGTCCTTCCCCAGCTCTCCCGTTGTCCGGCAGACCAGAAGGAGGAATTTCGGGAGATTATGCGGGACGCCCTCCGCTTCGCCCTTTTCGTGGTACTGCCGGTAACTGCCGCGACGATCCTTCTCTCGGAGGAGATGATTCACCTCCTCTTCGTCCGGGGAGCCTTCGGAGAATGGGCCTGGAAGGGGACGTCGCTCTCCCTTGCAATGTACGCCCTCGGCCTTCCGGGGATGGCCTGTTCCACGGTGGTGCTGAGAGGCCTCTACGCCCGGGGAATGGCGAGGGGTGCTCTGTGGGTCACGTCCTCGAGCGTGATCGCCACGGCGCTTTTTTCCCTGCTCCTCATGGGCCCTCTCTCCTTTGGAGGGCTGGCCCTGGCTACCTCCATCGCATTCACCCTCTCCGGCCTGGTGGGAGTACGCATTTTGTCCCGCAGTCTCGAAAGGAAACTCGAGATTTTCACCCCCTCCTGGACCGGCAAAATGGCCGCCTCTCTTTTCGTTCTGACGGCGTTCATTATGGGTTTTCAGCATATTTTTTCTTATCCCGCCTCCGCCTCCCTCTCTCTGAGGGGCGGCTGGTTTCTCGGGGTCTTTCTCCTTGGAACGGGCGGATATGCCGTCGTGACGAGGATTTCAGGATTTTCCGAATGGAAGTGGATTACAGGAGCCTTTCTCCGCAAGAAGAAAGAAGCTCAATCTGATGAAGTAAAGAAGAAGGAGGAGTAACCATGAGGTTTTTGAAGGGAATAACGGGAGCGCTGCTCCTTATGCTCATCCTTTGGCCTTCCGCGGGCGAATGCCGGGAGGACCTCGAGACGCTTTTAAAGAACCGGAGTGCCGTCCTGTGGGTTGAAGGACAACTTCTCGGGGATATGATGATCGGTGCCAAAGCGCGACTGACCTTCATCGCCGTGGACGGGAAGCTCACCGAGGCCGCATGGAGCGACCCCTCCGCCCCCGAGTGGCTCAAGACGAACGTGGGCTACTCAGGGAGCAGGGAGCTGAAGAAAAAGAAGCTCTTTATCGTTCTCGTGGAGACGATTCGTAACTTCACCCTCGAACTCCCCATGATCTCCATAGGCTCCCACGTCCTCTCAGCGGAGGATGTGCTGACAAACAAACACTATGTCCCCGTCGGAGACCTTCCTCCCGACCTGACGGTGCCCTTTGCCGTTGCGGTCCCGGCTTCCGCGGTGAAGGGAAAGATAATCCCTCTCCGGGTGGGGGACTATTCAGCGGAGCTGGAGCTTTCTTCGCGATGACGGAAAGTGAAAGACCCTTTCTGACCCTTGGCTTTGAGAGCAGCTGTGACGATACGGCAGTAGCCGTCCTCGAGGGGCCTCGCCTCGTCAGGGCCGAACTGCTCGCCAGCCAGATCGCCGACCACGCTCCCTTCGGAGGGGTCATCCCCGAGTTTGCGGCCCGGAAACACCTGGAAGCCTTTCTCCCCCTCACTGTAGAGGCCCTTCGCCGAGGGGGGGTCACCGATCCCGGAGAGGAGCTTTCACTGATCGCCGTGACCGCAGGCCCCGGGCTCATGGGATCTCTTCTCGTGGGCGTTCTGGCGGCAAAGGCCCTGGCGCTCTCATGGAACGTACCCTTGATCGGCGTCAATCATCTCGAGGGACACATCTTCGCGAACGTCGTCTCCTTTCCGGAATTGGCCCCCCCGTTCCTCTCTCTTATCGTGTCGGGTGGGCACACGGAGATCGTCCTTGCGGAGAGGTTCGGGAAATATGTCTTTCTCGGAGGAACCCGGGACGATGCGGCAGGGGAGGCCTACGACAAGGTCGCCAAGGTGCTTGGCCTTCCCTATCCGGGAGGGCCTGAAATCGACCGCCTTGCGGCGGAAGGAGACCCCTTTGCCTTCGACTTTCCCGTCCCCATGAAGAACAGCCCTGAGATCGTCTTCAGCTTCAGCGGGCTGAAGACCGCCGTCATAACGGAAATTCGGAGACGTCAGCAGAGAGGGGAGCCGATCCCAGTGGCGGATATCTGCGCCTCCTTCCAGAGGGCGGTGGTGGATTCCCTTCTGGGGAAGCTCGAGCTTGCGGTGAAAAAGACAGGAATAAAAGATATTTCCATCTCGGGCGGAGTGGCGGCAAACAGCAGTCTTAGGTCGGCGCTCTCGAAAAAAAGAGGATGGACCGCCTGGCTTCCTCCCGTGAACCGGTGTACCGACAACGCCGTCATGATTGCGGGAGCGGGTTTCGCTGCGTTTTCCCGGGGGCATCGGTCAGGTCTCGATCTCTCCGCTGATCCCTCCTGGCAGATTTGGTAAGACGATTCTCAAAAAACGCCGATACTGGAAGTTTAAGAGAGATAAATAGCTAAAAACCGCTCTTAAAACCCGTTATTCGAAACCCACAGGAGTTGTGAATATCGCCCATCCTCCGTAATATCTACTGCGGATATTAGCACTCGACCGATGTGAGTGCTAGCACAATGTAGAACATATTTTGAGGAGGGACTCGATACAATGAATCTGAAACCGCTTGGAGATCGCATCGTAGTCAAAGTTATTAATCATGAGGAAAAAACCCGCGGCGGCATCGTACTGCCCGACACCGCAAAGGAAAAGCCCACTGAGGGAGAAGTCCTCGCTGTAGGCACAGGAAAAGTTCTTGAAAATGGCCAGAAGCTGCCCCTTGAGGTGAAAATCGGCGACCGGATCATCTTCAGCAAGTACGCCGGAACTGAGGTTAAGGTTGACGGTGATGACGTGGTCATTTTCAGCGAGCGGGACGTGCTCGCGATTATAGAGAAGTAGTTCCATTATTCCCTGAGGAGGTAGAAAACAAATGGCTAAAATAATTATTTTCGGAGAAGAAGCCCGCCGCGCGATGCTCCGCGGTATTGATAAAGTTGCCGACACTGTAGGAGTTACCCTTGGGCCCAAGGGCCGCAACGTTGTGCTTGAGAAGAAGTTTGGTTCCCCCACGATCACCAATGACGGCGTGACCATCGCCAAGGAAATCGAACTCGACGACGTGTACGAGAACACCGGTGCGCAGCTTGTCAAGGAAGTTGCCTCCAAGACGAACGACATCGCAGGAGACGGCACCACCACCGCGACTGTTTTCGCCCGGGCGATCATCGCCGAGGGTATGAAGAACGTCGCCGCCGGCGCCAATGGAATGCTCATGCGCTCCGGTATTGAAAGAGGCATCGACCTCGTAGTGGATGAGCTCAAGAAGAAGGCCATCGCAGTGAAGAACCGCGACAAGATCGCCCAGGTTGCTTCCATCTCCGCCAACGACCGCGCAGTGGGTCAGCTCATCGCTGAGGCCATGGACAAGGTCGGCGAGGACGGAGTCATCACCGTTGAGGATAGCCAGACCGTCGGCACCACCCTTGAGATGGTTGAGGGCCTTCAGTTTGATAAGGGATACATCAGCCCCTACATGGTCACCGACCCCGAGCGGATGGAAGTTGCCCTTGACGATGCTTATATCCTGATTCATGACGGCAAGGTCAGCAATATCAAGGATCTTCTTCCCACCCTCGAGAAGGTCGTCCAGACCGGCAAACCTCTCCTGATCGTTGCCGAGGATGTGGAAGGCGAAGCGCTTGCAACCCTCGTTGTGAATAAGCTGCGCGGTGTCATGCAGGTTGCCGCCGTTAAAGCTCCCGGATTCGGCGATCGCCGTAAGGCCATGCTTCAGGACATCGCCATCGTCACCGGCGGTCAGGTGATCAGCGAAGAGATCGGCATCAAGCTTGAGAGCGCCGAACTCTCCATGCTCGGCAAAGCCAAGAAGATCCGCATAAACAAAGAAGAGACCACCATCGTCGAAGGCTCCGGAAATCCTGAGGAGATCCGCAAGCGGTCCTCCCAGATCAAGAAGGAGATCGAGGATTCAACCTCCGAGTACGACAAGGAAAAGCTTCAGGAGCGCCTTGCCAAACTCGTCGGCGGCGTGGCAGTCATCCAGGTCGGCTCCGCTACGGAGACAGAGCAGAAGGAGCTCAAGCACCGTATCGAAGATGCTCTCAACGCCACCAGAGCAGCGGTGGAAGAGGGAATCGTTGCCGGAGGCGGCGTGGCTCCCGTGAGCTGCATGGAAGCCCTCGACAAGTTCGCTGCCACCCTCTCGGGTGACGAGCGCACCGGCGCCATGATCGTGCTCAAGGCCCTTACTTCCCCCATGCATCTCATCGCTGAGAACGCAGGCTACCAGGGAGACGTAGTGGTCGAAAAGATCCGCGGCCTCAAGACCGGACACGGCCTGAACGCCATTACCGGCGAGTACGTCGATATGATCGAGGACGGCATCATCGACCCCGTGAAGGTGACCAGGAGCGCTCTGCAGAACGCCGGCTCCATTGCAGCCATGGTTCTCACCACGGAAGCAATCGTCGCCGACAAGCCCGAGAAGAAGGATTCAGGCGGCATGCCCGGAGGCGGCATGGGTGGTATGGGCGGCATGGGCGGTATGGAGGGTATGTACTAGAAACTCCGTTCCCTCAGAGAAAAAGAATGGTATAGTGAAGCCTCCCGGGTTAACCCGGGAGGCTTTTTTAAAGCTTTCATGGAGAGGGTGGTGTCTGTCGTGAGAGAGCCGGAGACGGGCGGAGAAGGTGGAATGCCAGAGCGCAGGAGCGGCAATCAGCCCCTTCCTTTTCTTGGAATTTTCACCGTCGTGACCTTTCTGGCTCTTGCAGTAGCCTTTCCCCTGATCAAACCCCTTGCGTGGTCAATCCTCCTCTCCTTTTCCATATACCCCATCTTCGAGAGAATGAGAGCAGGCCCCTTCCGCAGGCGGTCTGAGGCTTTTTCCTCGGCGGCAGCCACGGGGCTCATCGTTTTATTCGCCCTTCTGCCCTGCCTGTTCGCCGTCGTTATCGCCCTGCGGGAGGGAGCGCGCCTCCACGGCTTCGTCCTTGAGGTCCTGGCTGTCATGGAGTCCTCCGGTGAAGGCGCCCTCGCCACGCTCCTTCCGGAAGCTGTGGTCGAACACATTCGTCCGTGGATGACCCGCTATCCGGCGATCCGTGAATGGATTCGGGAGACGGCAGCCCGGGGTGCCGGCGAGGCTGTATCGGTAGCGGGGGATGCTGTCCTGTTTCTCTACTATATCTCCATAATTACCGTGTCATGTTTTTTTCTCATTCGGGATGGGCGGTACATCGTCGCCTATCTGATGGAGATTGTTCCTCTTCCCGCAGATCAGGTTCTGCCTTTTTTTGAGAAGGGGAAAAAAACTCTGCAGGCAGTAGTCTACGGCGTCCTGCTGACCGCCCTTGCCCAGGGTGTGGCGGGAGGGCTTGGATGGCTGATAGCAGGTCTGCCGAACCCGGTACTGTTCGGCGCGCTCATGGCATTTTTTGCCCTGATCCCCTTCCTGGGGACCGCTTTCGTCTGGATTCCCGGTGCGTTCTATCTTTTTGCGTCGTCCGACTGGGCCGGTGGTCTCATCCTTCTTGTCTGGGGTATCTCGGTGGTAGCGATGATCGGCCGTTTTTTGAAGGCCTTTTTTATTTCCGGCGGAGGGAAGATCCATTTTTTCGTCGTTTTTATCGGCATTATCGGCGGACTCGCCGCCTGGGGGCTTCTTGGTCTTTTCATGGGGCCTCTCGTCATGAGCCTCTTCCTGTTTCTTCTTGAGAACTACAGAATCATGCGTACCTCCCGCGCCGTCTCCGAAGAGGTTACGGCTTCTTCGGACAACGGAGGGATATGATCAGAGAAACCACGCTCCCGGAGGCGGAAATAAAAAGTCAGACCAGAAAGTATGGTCCGGGAGGCAGCGCCCTTGTCCCCTCCGAAGGGACGGGATGATGTCTGCGGTCTCGCCGAGCTGCTCTTCTTCACTTCTGTGGAACGTATCAGTGCTTTCTGATAAAATACCTGTGCTCTACACCTTTTTTTGATTCGGGAGGAATAGTTTTTTGGACAATATCATCATTCTTGATTGCGGTTCCCAGTTTACTCAGCTCATCGCCCGCAGGGTCAGAGAGCTGAATGTGCACAGCGAAATCCTTCCCTGGGATGCTTCCCTCGGAGAGATCGAGAGCCGCAAACCGAGCGGCGTCATCATCTCCGGAGGCCCTCTGAGCGTCACCGACGACGATGCCCCCTCCGTTCCGGATGGTCTCCTTTCTCTTGGAGTGCCCGTGCTGGGAGTCTGCTACGGGATGCAGCTCCTTACCCGCATGATGGGAGGCCGGGTCACATCGGGAAAGGCCAGGGAGTACGGCCGGACGGAGATTTCGATCTCCGAAAAATCCCTTCTCTTTGAGGGAGTTCCCTCCTCCTTTGAGGTCTGGATGAGCCATGCCGACCATATCGAGGAGCTTGCCCCCGGTTTTCGCCGTCTCGCCGAGACGGACGGAGGTGTCCCTGCCGCCATGGAAAATACTGAAAAGGGCATCTGGGGGCTCCAGTTCCACCCGGAGGTGGTTCACACCAGTTTCGGCACCGAGATACTCTCTAACTTCCTCTTCAAGGTATGCAACTGCTCTCCCAACTGGAAGCTCGGCAGCTGGATAGAATCCATGACGGAAGAGATCAGCCGGAAGGTGGGGGAGGAAAGGGTCATTTGCGGCCTCTCCGGAGGAGTCGACTCCTCCGTTGCCGCCGTCCTCACGGCCAGGGCGATCGGCGACCGTCTCGACTGCCTCTTCGTCAATAACGGTCTTCTTCGTCTTTCTGAGGCGGAAGAGGTTCTCGAACAGTATAAAAAACTGAATCTGCGGGTTCATTATGTGGATGCCTCAGAGCAGTTTCTTTCGGCTCTTTCCGGAGTGACCGATCCGGAGCAGAAGCGGAAGATCATCGGAGAGACCTTCATCAGAGTCTTCGAGAAGGCGGCTGCCTCCTTCGAGGACGCGGCCTGGCTCCTTCAGGGTACCCTCTATCCGGATGTTATCGAAAGCGGCTTCAAGGGAAAAAATGCATCGATGATCAAAAGCCACCACAACGTGGGGGGCCTGCCCGACGACATGAAGCTCAAACTCCTCGAACCTCTCCGGGACCTCTTCAAAGATGAAGTCCGGACGACGGGACGGCTGCTTGGCCTTCCTGAAGAGATTCTTTCCCGTCAGCCCTTTCCCGGCCCCGGGCTGGCTGTCCGGTGCCTCGGTGAGATTACTCCGGAAAGGCTTGAAACACTTCAGGGAGCGGATGCAATCTTCCGTGAGGAAATTGCGAAGTGGGAGAAATATCCCGAAATCTGGCAGGCCTTCGCCGTCCTCCTTCCTGTGAAGACCGTCGGGGTGATGGGGGACTCTCGAACCTATTCCGAGGTCGCCGTCCTCCGGGCGGTGGAGTCTCACGACGGTATGACCGCCGACTGGGTCCGCGTACCCTACGATATTCTCGACCGGACAGCCCGGAGAATATGCAACGAAGTTCCCGGAGTCAATCGGGTAGCCCTTGATGTGACAAGCAAACCGCCCTCCACAATCGAGTGGGAGTAGGGGCGCCGGAGAGGAGAGGGAGACCATGTTTTCCGAAAGCAGGCGGGAATCGAAGAAGTTAAGAGGCTGGTTTCTTCCCTTTCTCTTTATTTTTCTCGTCATGGGGTACCTGGCCTACAGCGTCTCTTATCCGCTGGTCAAACCTCTTGCCTGGGCTGTCCTTCTCTCCTTTGTCGTCCATCCCTTCTACTGCTGGCTTCAAAAAAACATCTCCTTTAGAAGATCACCGACAATTTCGGCCGGAATAGCCACCGGTGCGATCGCCCTGGTCATCGTTTTGCCGGCCGTCTTCGGAGGGTACGTGGCTGCCCGGGAGGGCATACGCCTTTACGACAATGTCGCCCCGATCATATCGAAGATGGACAAAGCAGGAAAACTTGATCTGTCCAAACTCCTGCCCGATATGATTGCGGAATGGGTGACCCCTGTCATTCAACGCTACCCCGGAGTCCAAAGCCTGCTCGAACAGGGTGGAAAGTGGATCGCCACAACCGCGCTGGACACGTCAAAGCAGGTCGTGGGAAGCACCTTCACTATCGCCTATTATCTTGTGGTTATAGTCATCCTCTCCTTCTTCTTCATCCGGGACGGATACATTATTGTGGACTATCTCAAAGACATCATGCCCCTGCCCTCCGAAGAGAGGGACGCTTTTTTCAAACGGGCTCAGCAGATTCTGCAGGCCGTGGTCTACGGCCTCATCGTAACCGCCGTCGTTCAAGGTACCCTCGGCGGAATAGGCTGGTGGTATACTGGTCTTCCCAGCCCGATCTTTTTCACCGTGGTCATGATGCTCTTTTCAATGATCCCCTTTGTCGGAACGACCGTGATCTGGGTTCCCGGTGCGATCTATCTTTTCTATTCAGGGGATGTGACGAACGGAATCATCCTCTTCGTCTGGGGGCTCCTTATCGTGGGAATGGTGGATAATTTCATCCGCCCTCTGTTCATTTCCGGAGGCGGCAAGGTCCATCTGCTCGTGGTCTTCATCGGCGTCATCGGCGGGCTTGCTATCTGGGGGTTCATGGGGCTGTTCATGGGACCCCTCGTTTTGAGCCTTTTCATCTTTCTGCTCGACAGCTACCGCCGAATGTGGACCGGTTATATCAACCCCGCCCTTCGTCCTCCATGCAAACCGGGGGAGTCCCCAGAAGAATAGGATGATCTTTCCCTCGCCGGAGTGAACGAGCCCCTTGATAGAGTGAACTCCCTGGAGGATGGTGCGGTCATTTTTCTCAAAGGGATGAAGTAAATGCCTTTTCTTAGAATCGAAGCTTGTATTTTGTATTTTTGCTCCCTATAATGGCATCCGAACACTTTTCTCCTCTTCATCCTGAGGAGAAAGTCAATGAAATGTTTTTATATTGCTGAGGAGGTAATGTTAATGGACGTGATGTTGATGTGGATTGTGGCCGGAACGGGTTTTCTCGCTCTTGCCTTTGCCTTTGTCTCTTATGGGAAAATAAAGGCTTTTAAGGTGGATAACCCCCGGGTTGTGGAGCTTTCGGAAATTATCCACAAGGGAGCCATGGCTTTCATGTACACGGAGTATAAATGGCTTCTTCCCTTTCTTCTGATCGTGGGAGCTCTGCTCTGGTGGGGTATCGGGATGCCTGCAGGTGTGGCATTCATCGTCGGTGGTCTCTGCAGCGCCGCTGCCGGGTTCGCGGGCATGGTGGTCGCCACAAGGGCAAACGGAAGGACAGCCTTCGCCGCGACGAGGGGAATGAACGAAGCTCTCGGCATGGCCTTCAGAGGCGGCAGCGTCATGGGCATGTCCGTGGTGGGTATCGGCGTTATCGGCATCATCGCCTGCCTTGCTCTTTTCGGTGACCCGGCCCTCATCACGAGCTTCGGCATGGGCGCAAGCTCCATCGCCCTCTTCGCCCGCGTAGGAGGAGGCATCTACACCAAGGCCGCGGACGTGGGAGCCGACCTCGTCGGAAAGGTTGAGGCGGGAATTCCGGAGGATGACCCGAGGAACCCTGCCGTTATCGCCGACAACGTGGGTGATAACGTGGGCGACATCGCCGGAATGGGCGCGGACCTCTTCGAATCCTACGTGAACTCCATCATCGCCGCTATGGCCATAGGCATCACTATCTTCGGCGCCCGGGGAGTGGCCTACCCCCTCGTACTCGCAGGAGTGGGAATTCTCGCGGCTATCATCGGAACGACCTTCGTCAAGGTGAAAGAGGGAGGCAACGCCGCCGTTGCCCTCCGGAAGGGGACCTTCGTCACCGGCGGCCTCATGATCGTCGGCGCCTTCTTGGTCACTCGGGCCATGTTCGGTGATTTCACCCTCTTCTGGGCGGTCCTCTCCGGCGTCGGCGTCGGAGTGCTTATCGGTTTCGTCACCGAGATCTACACGTCAGGCGACTACGCCTCGGTGAAACATATCGCCGCGTCCTCGAAGACGGGGCCGGCCACGGTCATCCTCTCAGGTATTGCGGTGGGCATGAAATCCACTGTCGTCCCCGTACTGCTCATCTGCGCCGCTACGCTCATCAGCTACCGTTTCGGAGGACTGTACGGAATCTCCTGTGCTGCGGTGGGAATGCTTTCCATTACCGGAATGGCCCTCAGCGTCGACGCCTACGGCCCAATCGCCGACAATGCCGGCGGAATCGCCGAGATGAGCCACCTGCCGAAGGAAGTCCGGATGATCACAGACAAGCTCGATGCTATCGGAAACACCACCGCCGCCATGGGCAAGGGGCTGGCTATCGGTTCCGCCGCTCTGACTGCCCTGGCCCTCTTCGCAGCCTACGCCCATTCGGTGAATCTGACCGTCATCGACCTGAACGACCCGAAAGTCATGGTCGGCCTCTTCCTCGGCGGAATGCTTCCCTTCCTCTTCAGCGCGCTCTCCATCCAGGCGGTTGGCCGGGCGGCTGAAGCCATGATCGACGAGGTTCGCCGCCAGTTCCGCGAGATCCCCGGAATCATGGAGGGAACGGGCAGACCTGAATACGAGCGATGCATTGACATCTCCACTGCCGCGGCCCTCAAGGAAATGGTCATCCCCGGGCTGCTCGCTGTTCTTTCTCCGATTGTGGTGGGGTACACTCTCGGCGCCCAGGCCCTCGGCGGCCTCCTCGGCGGTTCCATCGTCACGGGAGTCATGATGGCCATCTTCATGTCCAACGCGGGCGGTGCGTGGGATAACGCCAAGAAGTACATCGAAGAGGGAAACTTCGGAGGAAAGGGCACACCGGAGCATGCCGCAGCAGTCGTGGGCGACACTGTGGGTGACCCCTTCAAAGATACCGCGGGGCCGAGCCTGAATATCCTCATCAAGCTCATGTCCGTAGTGTCTTTGGTGCTTGCCCCTCTGTTCATCTAAACAACGTCAGAGAAGGGGGAGGGGAGACCCTCCCCCTTTTTGCGCTGTAAGGGAAGGTGAAGGGAATGCAGTCGGATGACGTCCGCCTGGTCAAAGAGCGTCTCGATATCGCGGAGGTCATAGGAGACCACGTCCGGCTGAAAAAGTCCGGAAATAACTTTTTAGGGCTCTGCCCCTTTCATGACGAAAAAACCCCCTCCTTCAGCGTCTCCCCCTCCCGGCAGACATGGCACTGTTTCGGCTGCGGCAGAGGAGGGGATGTCTTCACCTTCGTGATGGAAAGGGAAAGCCTCTCCTTTCGGGAGGCCCTTGAAATCCTCGCTGACAGAGCGGGGATCACCCTGACGGCTGACTCGAAATATACGAGGAGAGACCGGAACCTCTACGATGTGCTCGAAAAGTCGTTGTCCCTCTATCGGGCGCTTTTGAAAGCTCCGGAGGGAGCAGCGGCGAGGAGCTACCTCGAGAGGCGAAATCTTCCTCCGGAAACGTGGAACTCCTTCGAGATAGGCTGGGCCCCCGCATCATGGGACACCCTCTGGAACACCCTCTTCCGGGAGGGGATTACCTCCTCTCAGGCCCTCGAAGCGGGACTCATCCTTGAAGGGAAGAATGGATTCTACGACCGTTTCCGCGGCCGGATCATCTTCCCCGTCCGGGACATCGCCGGCAAACTCCTCGCCTTTGGCGGACGCCTCCTTGACGGCGAGGGGGCGAAATATATCAACAGCCCGGAAGGAACACTCTACAGCAAGCGGCGAAATCTCTACCTCCTTCACCGGGCCAAGGAAGCTGTGCGGACCCAGGACAGAGTCATCCTCGTGGAGGGATACATGGACGCCCTGAGGCTCCATCTCGCCGGATTCCCCGAGACGTGCGCCTCTCTCGGCACTGCCCTGACGGAAGATCAGGCGCTGCTCATCCGCAGGCTCACCGACCGGTGCTATATCTGCTACGACTCGGACCTCGCCGGGCAGGAGGCGGCGGTAAAGGGCATGTACGTCCTTCAGAAGGTCGGTCTCGATGTGCGGGTTGTGGAGCTCCCGCAGGGGAAGGATCCCGATGATCTCCTCTCCCTGCCGGAGGGGCACGGAATCTTCTCGAAAGCCCTCTCCTCGGCACGCCCCCTCGTTCTCCATCATATTCATCTTCGGCGGAACATGCTCTCCGCACCGGAAAAGCGCCGAAAGGCCGCCGATGAGATACTCTCCGGAATAGCCCTTCTCTCCCCT
>CAYZZX010000030.1:0-19343 GCA_964483085.1 uncultured Synergistaceae bacterium | reverse complement strand
TCTTTCCGTGGTCGATGTGGCCGATGGTGCCGATATTCAAATGGGGCTTTGATCGCTCAAACTTTTCTTTTGCCATGGTGAATAAACCTCCCTGTAAATAAAAGTCCACCCCCTGAAAGGGCGTTTTAAGGTCGTGTGTCAATCAAACATTGTCGGGAGTGAACTCCCGATCACGGTGAATATTGTAGCATATTTACCAAAAGTCAAGATCAAGGCAAAAAAAACCGGAAGAGTCTCCTCTCCCGGCATTTTTTCAATGGAGCCGACTTCCGGACTCGAACCGGAGACCCCATCCTTACCATGGATGTGCTCTACCTGCTGAGCTAAGTCGGCATTCATGTATAAAGTGTGGTGGTGGGAGAAGGATTTGAACCTTCGTAGACGTTGTCGGCAGATTTACAGTCTGCTGCCTTTGACCACTCGGCCATCCCACCACAATTTTGCCTGTCAAAGTTCTGGAGCCGGTGGACGGTTTCGAACCGGCGACCTGCTGATTACAAATCAGCTGCTCTACCTGCTGAGCTACACCGGCTCAACGAAGATATATTATAGCGGGTGAATCGGACTTGTCAACCGCGTTTGAGCGTTTCTCGGCATTTTTCATGAATCCATTTCCCCTTGATTTCCCCACGTCATCAGATGCCTTTGGTGAATACAGCCTTTTTGGGAATTCTAAACCCCCAGGAGGTGGATATCGCCATGCACTTTATATCTGTTACTCCTTTTCCGAGAAACTTACCTACCCGTGCTCGGTCACGAAAACGAAGGAGTGTCAATGAGGGGTGCTTTCCTTTCGTCATCGGGCTTGGTCATCCGAACCCGAGGCAGCCATTCGGGGTGCTCGTCCCGAAGCCAGGCGATCATTCCTTCTCTGACGAGGCAGCGTATATCCCAGGCCGCCGATGAGTTCTCTACACTCATGATCGCACGAAGCTCCATGGTCTCCGCGCTCGTCCCGGTAACCTGCATGGCGCTGGATTGTCCGCTCCACAGGGATGTAGACTTGAGAATTTCAAGGAAATGTTTTCGTATTTCCTCCATGTCCGCCCGAAAGTCCACGTGGATGTAGGCTGCAGCTATGAGTTCAGTGGACGCCCGCGTCCAGTTCTGGAAGGGTTTTTCGAGAAAATAGGTTGTGGGAAGCACTAGACGCCGAAGATCCCAGAGTTTGAGTATCACGAAGGTGAAGTTTATCTCCTCCACTCTTCCCCATTCTCCTTCGGCCACGATGACGTCGTCGATGCGGATGGGCTGGGCGAGGGCGAGGTGAATTCCGGCAAGAAAGGTCCCCACGGTCTTTTGAGCCGAGACGCCGACGACGATTCCGGCAATTCCGACGGAGGCCAGGAGTGAGGTACCGATCTGCCGAAATTCATCGATGCTCAGGAGAGCTGCCGAGATGCCGAGAAGGATGACTAGAATATGAAGAAGCCTCTTGAAGATCATGGACTGGGTTCTGACCTTTCGGGCCTCAAGGTTGTTTGCGGCCTTCAGGTCGAACCTGTTTTCGAAATAGACTTCGAGGAGAGAAATTCCTCCGACAAACATCCATGTGAAGAAACCAACTGCGGCTATTTTGAGAATCCGCAGCAGAAGTTTTGATATCCCCGGAGAAAGATGCGCACTCACAAGGGGGAAGAACATTATGACAAGCATTCCTCCCATGGAAAAAACCGTGGGAAGAAAAAGGTTTTTTCTAATATCTGACCAGTTGATATATCGCATTCATTAACTCCTCCTTCCTGGATATATTTTATTGTAACGTATTCCAGGAATTGAGGAAAGCGTTTTAGAGTATTTTTTTACCCTCCTGCAGGATAAGAGAGACCCCCGCCTGGGCTGCGTCTTCTTCCGCAGCGAAGGCACCGAAGATTTCCGTAAGGATTTTCAGCTGTTCGTCATCGCAAAGCAGCTGGAAAACCCAGTTTTTTCCGGGAAATACAGGGTCGTCCCAGCGGGTTTTGTCGCCCTTTCTGTCACGGGCCAGGACATCCCGCCAGACGGAGTAAAAGGAAACTCCGCTCCGCTCTATCATCTCCTCCACATCCTCCGAAAACCCTTCACTGCAGAAGATCCAGAGCATATTCATTTCACGGACACTCCTTCCTGAAATCTGCCTTTTTTCCGAATTTTTTCCTCGAAGAGGCTGTACATCACCGGAACAAAGAGGAGGGTGACGAAGGTGGAGACCATCAGTCCGCCCATGACCGAGACAGCAAGGGGCTTCCATATCTCTGACCCGACAGCGTTGCTCACCGCCATGGGGAGCATTCCGAAGAAGGTCGTCAGGGTGGTCATGAGAACAGGACGGAGACGGCGCATTCCCGACTCGACGAGGGCATCCCGCAGACGGCTTCCCCTCGCCCTGAGTAGGTTTATATAGTCCACAAGGACGATGGCATTATTGACCACTATTCCTACGAGCATGACGGTTCCAAGCAGCCCCTGGAGGGAAAGATACGTTCCCGTCAGAAGATAGGCGAAGGCGACTCCGGTGAGGGCGAAGGGGATGCTGAACATTATGACGAGGGGGTCGAGATAGGCCTCATACTGCCCCGCCATGACCATGTAGACAAGCAGGATCCCCAGAAGAACGAGCAGCCCCATCTGCCGGAAGGCGCTCTCCTGCTCTTGTATTTCTCCGCCGAATTCAATAGTTATCCCGGAGGGAATATCGAGGGCGGCAATGGCTTTTTTCGCGTCGACGGTCACTTCTCCGAGGGATCGCCTGTGAACATTCGCCTCGACGGCCACGTACCGCTGTTTGTTCTTTCTCTGAATTTCCGGAGGCCCCATGGTGCTTCGAAATTCGGCCACCGTGGACAGGCGAACCAGCTTGCCTGAAGCGGAGGGTACCGTAAGGCGTTCAAAGGTCTCTCTCGATGACCGCTGATCCTCCCGGAGACGAAGGCGGATGACGTAGTCGTCCTCCCCCTCCCAGTAGCGCTCCTTCGTCTCATAGCCGTAAAAATAGGTGCGGAGCGTCCGGGCGGCCCCGGCGGTGCTCACTCCCAGAAGGGCCGCTTTTTCTCTGTCGATGACGATCTGTATTTCCGGGCGGCTCTGTTTTTGGCTCAGGCTGATATCCACCGTGCCGGGAATTTCAGACAGTATATCCTTTATTTTTTCCGAATGGGAGATAACCTCTGCCAGGTCTTCGCCGTACACCTCGATGTTCAACGGCTTTGAACCGAGAAAGAGCGCCTTGATGGGGGATGAAACGATGACGTTCAAATTTTCGATCCCCGGCTGATTTCGAAGATGATTTCTGAGGATCTCTCCTATTTCAAACGCGCTCCTCTTTCGTTTCGTTTTGTCCACAAGTTTCAGACCGACATTGCCGATATTTGCTCCGGCCTGCTGGCCTACCGCCACGGCCAGACCCTTTTCATCCCTGCCGTCGTAGCCGTAGATATTTATAGCCTCGGGTATATTTTGCCGGGCGAAGGCGATAGTGTCGAGGACGATCCTGTCCGTCTCGGCAATTTGCGTTCCCTCCGGAAGGGTTATGGAGATGGAAATTTCCCCCGTATCGGGATCGGGTGTGAGTTCCGTACCGATAAACTTGAAGCTGATCACCGTGAGAACTAGAAGGACCCCCGCAGCGAAGACTACTTTTTTCCGGTTGCCAAGGCTCCATCCGAGAAGATTTCCATACCCCTCCTCAAGAAAGGAGATGGCCCGGTCAGTGTATTTGTGTATTCGAAGGCGGTCTTCTTCTTTGCGAAAGAAGACGCTGCCCATGAGGGGAACGAAGGAGAGGCTGACAAAAAGCGAGGCAGTGACGGCCGCCACCATGACAATGGTGAGAGAGGAGAAGAAAACGCCCACGAGTCCTTGGATGAAGGCAAGAGGAAGAAGCACCACCACGGTGGTCAGGGTGGATGCGATGAGGGCGGACTGTACCTCCTGCGTGCCGATAATGCTTGCCGCTCTTTTTCTTATCCCCTGCCCCAGATGGTAGACGATCTGGTCCGTTGCCACGATACAGTTGTCTACAACCAATCCGCTTGCCATTGCCAGGGCCGAGAGGGTGAAAATATTGATCGTGTAGCCCAGCTTTCCCATGACGATGAAGGTGATCACGAGGGAAAAGGGGATGGCGCCGCAGATGATAAGGGCCGCAGAGAGCCTTTTCAGGAATATCCACGTGACGGCAAAGACGAGGATAATTCCGACGAAGAGGGATGTTGTGAGATTTCGTATGGAACTGAGGATAAATTCTGAGGTGTTCATGCCTATGGTGTACTTCACGTCCGCAGGGAATTGCCGGAGTTTCATCTCTTCAAGCTTCGAGAGGACGGCGCCGGTCACTTCCACGGTATTGGCGTCCCCTGTTTTCAATATGGCCATGATGACGGCTTTCTGACCGAGATGATACCCCTGAAGATCGTGGTCTTTGTAGGCGTCGGCCACCTCGGCCACGTCCCTCATATAGACGGGTTTCCCGCCGGCCACGCCCACCACGGTTCCGGCGATGTCCGATACCGATGAGAACCGCCCGGGAACGCGGAGAATGTACTCTGTGCGCCCCTCCTTGAGAGTTCCGGCGGGGACGTTCATGTTTTCCCGTTCAAGGGCGGTGGCAAGGGCTTCCATGGGCAGGCCGAAGGACTCGAGCTTTGCGGCATCGACCCTGATTTGAATCTCCCGCTGCTCTCCGCCGTAGGCGAGGACCTGTCCGACTCCCGGAATTCTGGAGAGGTTTTCCACCACTGTATTCTGGACGAAGTGGTGCAGCCCTTCAAAGGAGCGTTCCGCAGTGAAGGAGAGTGTGAGAAAAGGAACGGTCCCCGAAGTCACCCGGAGCAGCACCGATTCCTCGGCATCATCGGGCATATCCCGGCGGGCGAAGTTCACTCCGTCGCGAAGGTCCCCCATCTTCAGGTCGACATCTTCTCCCCATTTGAACTTCACCGTCACCACGGAGACGTTGTCGAGGGATTTTGAGAAGGTGGAGTCCACTCCTTCGATGAGAGCGAACTTATCCTCAAGAACTTTGGAAACCCGCTGCTCCACGTCGCTCGCAGATGCCCCCGGCCAGGTGGTCAGGATGTTCACCACCGGCGGTTCAATTTTCGGCAGCAGGTCGAGCTTGAGGCTGAAGAAGACGATGCTTCCCACAAGGATAACCGCAAGGAAGACCATGAGCATGGCGGTCCGCCGCTTGACTGATAGTTCCGGGAGGTTCATTTTCGGACGCTCCGGACGATGGATCCGTCACGGATCTTTTCCGACCGGACGGCGATGACCAGCTCTCCCGGTTCAACCCCTGAGAGCACTTCCACAAGCCCTTCCCGCTCCGCACCCGGAGTGATCTTCCGTAAAACGGCCTTGTCGTCCGAGACGACATAACAGATGGTCTCTCCCGTCCCCGGAAGGGTATCCAGAGCCTCTCTCGGAAGGGCAAGGCCCTCGTGGGATCCAGTGCTGAGGGTTACCCGGGCGAACATGCCGGGGACGAGCACTCCCTCAGAAGAGAGGAGAACTTCGACCGTGCCCGTCCTGGCGGCAGGGTCGAGAAAGGGGAAAATACGGGATACTCTGCCTGAAAAGATCCGGGAGGGAAGAGCGTCCACTTCCACGGTGACATTCTGCCCGAGCTGAACGGAACTGTAGGCTTTTTCGGGAACGCTCCCTGAAATCTTCACATTTTCCTGACGGGAGAGAAGGAAAGCCGCCCCCTGGGAGCTCGTATCCCCCGGATTGATGTTCCGGGCGAGGACGATCCCGTCGATGGGGGCCTCCAGGATGTGGTAGCCCATCATGATCTGAAGCTGCCCCAGGGCGGCTTTTGCCTCCTGAACCTGCCGGGCGGCCCCCTTTGATTCTCCTTCAGCCTGCTCGAACTGTCGGCGGCTGATGACTCTCTCTTCATAGAGTTCGGCCATCCTCCGGTATTCCGCCCCCGCTGTGGAGGCATAGACGGAGGCTTTTCCGAGGACAGCCCTGGCCTGAAGGATCTGCTGCTCCACAAGGGAGTCGTCGAGGGTCGCGAGGCGGTCCCCCTTCTTCACGGGATCCCCCTCGTGGACAAAAACCTCGAGGACGGTTCTTCCGGGAACTTTCGTCACCACTGCTGCGGTCTCTTCAGATTCGATGTTTGCGGTGAAATACAGTATTCTCTCGAAGTCCGCCGGCTGGAGGGTCACCATCTCCACTGTCAGGGGTTCGGAATCGCCGAGTTCACCGGAAAGAGATCTCATTTCATGGCGGCGGTAGAGGATCAGCCCGCCGAAGAGGGCGATAAAAAGCAGAAGAACGGCAAATTTTTTCATTTTACGGGCTCCTCATCATTTCTACTTTGTGTACGTCCCATGGCGAAATCCATTTCAATCAGGGCTTTTCGAGTATCGTAGATACTCTCCACGAGGGAGTTTTTCGCGCTTGTAAGGGCCACCCGGGAATCGAGGACGTCGATATTGGTCCCCACCTGGGCGGCATAGCGCTTGAGGGCCATACGATATTCCTCTCCGGCGCTCTTTTCCAAAGCGCGGGAGACGTTGATTCGCTGAAGGGATGACTCGTAATTGAGTTTCGCCACTGAAATCTCGAGGGCAATCTGCCTTTTCAGATCCTCTATGCGATAGTAGAGTTCATCCGCCGCCGCCCTGGCCTCCCGGGCTTTTGCCTTAGCCTCGCCGCCATCCCACAGCGTCCAGGACGCGGCCAGGGTGATCCGCCAGTCCTCCATCTTCGAGGGGAAAAACACCTCATCCGCCGCATACACCTCCCCTGAAAGAAGAATCCGGGGACCTCCGAGGGCTGATGCCGCCCGGGAGGAGAAAAGAGCGGAGTTCATCGCCCGATCAAGGGCTTTCATCTCCGGGCGAAATCGCAGGGCAAAGGGAAGAGGATCTTCCGGAAGGGCTGGAAAGTCCCCTTCCTGTTCGTCAGAGAGGTCGGAGAAAGCGCTTTGAAGGGAAACTCCTACGGTCCTTTCCAGGGCCTGCCACGCTACGTCCACTGCATTCTTCGCCTTGATTTTGTTCAGCTCGGCCTCTGAGACGGACACCTCAACCCGCAGCACCTCGCTGTAGGCCACGGCGCCGTTCTTCAGCAGGATTTTCACCTGACGAAGGTGCTCCCTTGCCAGATCGCGCACTTCCTCGGCCACCTGAAGTCTGCTCTTTGCCCGGAGAAGTTCGTACCAGGAGGCCTGTACCGACCAGAAAACACTCTGGCGGGTGCGCTCCTCCTGAGCGGTGATTCCTTCGAGGGCTGCTTTTTTAGCCTTTTCATTGAAACGAATGGCACCACCTGAATACAGCACATGGCTCAAAGAGAGGGCAGCTTTCCAGGTGCTCTGAAAGCCAGCTCGGGCGAATCCAACCTGCGTTCCTCTGATGAAGACCGGATGAAGAGGGTCATCTCCCGTCTCCTGATAGAGAAGGGAGACCGCAAGGTCCGGAACTCCGGCGGCTGTGGCCTGATCGAGCCGCGCCTTGCCCTGGGCGATGCGCTCTCTTCCTGCGGACAGCACGGGGTTATTTTTCTCCGCAAGGTCGAGGGCTTTTTCCAGCGTGAGGGGGGTACTCTCTCCGGCGGTGCTTCCGCAGAGGACAAAAATAAGGAAGAGAAGGAAAAGTTTACTCTTGAGATTTGTCATGACCGAGCCTCTCGAGAAGAGACTGAATAAGAAAATGCCATGTTTTACTCGCTTCTTTCCGTGATATTGAGAGCTCGAGATTGAGTATGATCCCGTGGAGGATGGTGATGAACATATTGACCATCTCGCCGTGGGAGAAGCCCTGGCGTACGAGTATTCCCTCAGGGAAGATGCTCTGAAAAAGAGGACGAAGATCCCTGGCCATCCGCTCTCGAAGGGATGCGACAAAATCAACCATTTCCCCCTCGCCTCTCATAGCCTCGAGGCTCAGATGGATAAAGAGAAGGCGGCAGAGAGAGTCGTCTGCAAGACTTTCGATCAGGCGGTCGCCCCGGGAGATCAGAAAATCCATTCCCGAACCCTCAAGAGCCTCCATGGAGGGAGGAATGATCATGGAGAGAATTCTTTCTATTTCCTCAGAGAGTACAGCCTTGTAGAGCTCCCACTTTCCGGGAAAATGCCAGTAAATCGTCCCCTTGCTGAGCCCTGTCTTTCTGACGATGAACTCCATGCTCGTGCCGTAGTAGCCCTTTTCGGCAAAACCTTTTCTCGCTGCGTTCAGAAGAATTCGCTTCGTATCCTTTACCTGCTCAGTCATCTTTCAATCCCTCCGCTTCAGACGAAGTATATTATAGACTAACCGGTCAGTCAAGGAGGGAGAGCAAAAAAACAGGCCCGGAAAGGGCCTGTTGAAATTCGTGCGATCGCTGGACTTCTGTGTGCTCTAGCGCTTCGAGAACTGCCGGAGGGCACGGGCACCCTTCTGGCCGAACTTTTTCCGCTCAACCATCCGGGAATCCCGGGTGAGCAGACCGTTCTTCTTGAGTATCGGACGAAGATCGGGGTTCAGCTTGAGGAGAGCTCTGGCGATGCCGAGGCGCACCGCTCCCGACTGGCCGGTGAGGCCGCCGCCGGAGGCGCGGACGAAGACATCGACTTTCCCTTCAAGGCCTGCGGTCTTCAAGGGCTGGATGGCGCTGGTCTGCCAGATGACCCTGGGAAAGTAATCCTCAAGGGTTCTTTCATTAATTGTGATCGTTCCGTCACCGGGCCGAACCCGTACACGGGCAAGAGCGCATTTTCTTCTGCCTGTACCCCAGCAGTAGGGTGATTTCTGCATCTACTTTTTCCCCCTCATTCCGAATTACACTTCAATAGTCACGGGGCACTGAGCTCCGTGGGGATGCTCTGGACCGGCGTACACCTTGAGTTTACGGTGCATTTTCAGCCTGGTCCGGGGAAGCATGCCCTTCACTACCCGCTCCATGAGCTGAACGGGCTTATTATCAATCATTTCTCCGTAGGTAGCGGAGCGGAATCCTCCGATGTACCCCGTATAATGGTGGACAGTGCTCTTCAGTCTTTTGTTTCCGGTAAGCTTGGCTTTTCCGGCGTTGATGATGATGACGAAGTCGCCGCAATCAACATGGGGAGTATAGGTTGGCTTGTTCTTTCCCATGAGTATTTTTGCTACCTGGGATGCAATACGGCCGAGAGGCTTGTCCGTGGCATCGACAAGGAACCAGCGATGCTCAACTTTTTCTTTGACGGCCATATAGGAACGGGTGTCCGACATGGTATTTCCTCCTTAATTTTCTTTCCTGCAGTTTTTTTATTTATAGAAATCACCGGCCGTCTTGAGGAAGAAAAGCCGCCCGAGCAAAATCGGATTCCGTGGCAGGGAAAATCCGGGGCATTCATTCTTCGGCGGGACAAACTGGTGCAGAGAAAGCGAAAATACTATTTTACACGAGAAAGACGGGGGTTTTCAATCCTCCCGGGAATTCTGCCCCGTTTCGCTATGGGCTTTCCCTCGATCTCCTTGATGTCCAAGGTCATGTCGATGGGGTTCGCATGGGAAATGTAGCTCCCCACACCGAAGGAGTTCGCTCCGGCCCGAGAGAGTTCGCGGATCCGTTCGGGGAAGAGCCCTCCTGAGACCACGATCTCCACATGAGTAAAACCCGCAAGGTCGAGGCGGGCGCGAATTTCCCGGACAAGGGCAGGAGACACTCCCCCTCTTTCACCGGGAGTGTCGAGACGCACTGCGGAAAGCTTGTCCCCGAGGGCGGAAGCCACTCTGGAGCTCTCTTCCCATTCGTCCTTGAAGGTATCAACGAGGACGATACGGGGTTCTCCCTCGGGCATGACGGCATCGTATTGAAGGGCGAGAGAGACCGTGTCTTCCATGATAAGTACCGCTGCATGGGGGACGGTGCCAAGGGGTTCTCGTCCCGCAAGGCGGGCACCGAGAATGCAGCTCGCTCCCGCACACCCTCCTGTTCGGACGGCCGTCCGCTCCATAACCGGAGCGATGGCGGGGTGCACATGGCGGGCGCCGAAGCAGAAAACAGGTTTTCCACCTGCGGCCTCGACGCACTCCCGGGCAGCGGTCGCCCAGGCAGAAGAGCTGGCAAGGATGCCGAGGATGACCGTTTCGTACATCCCGAAGGCCTCATAGGAACCCTCTATCCTGAGAAGGACCTCCTGAGGATAGAAGGAGTCTCCCTCCCGAAGGGCGTAGATCTCCACGTCACTGTGTTCAAGAACTCGCAGAGTCTCATCAAGCCCCGCAAAAACACCGGGCTTTCTGGCAAAGACTTCTGAGGTGACGCTGGTGGAGAGCTTTCCTGCGGCACGCAGAACATCCCGCGTCTTTACAAAGTAGACGTCGGTGGTGTAGCCGCCCAGTATTTCCTCATGGGTAGCGGAAAAAAGCCGGTCTTCCCGAACGGAAAACTCCTGAACGTCCCGATAGCTGTCGAGTGTCGGCAAAGAAGAAGCATCTTCTCCGCAGCGGGAAGTCTCCATGACAGTCTATTTATACAGGACGAGGACGATGGCTGTCACCATGAAGAGGATGGTAAGTACAACCGTGACCTTTGACAATCCAGTGAACCTCTGCCACTGGCTGCCGCCCATGTCAGCCTGCGTTCCTCCTCCGAAGATTCCGGAGAAACCGCCCTGTTTTCTCTGCTGGAGAAGGATTACTCCTGAAAGAGAGAAGCAGAGAAGGATGTGTATAACTCCAAGTATGGTCTTCACACTGCGCACCTCCTAGAAAATTGAAACCCTATCCAAACGAGAAGCTATTTTATCACAGAACCACGGGAAAGAATATCCATCATTGAATAACCCGCAAGGGCGCGGTGGGAGATTGTGCCTTTAATCTCCCTGGAAATCTCGCCGAAGGTTCCCTTCTGATCCAGGGGTTGGAAAACGGGATCGTAGCCGAACCCCTCCCTTCCTCTCGGTTCTTCGGTGATTTTCCCCGGACATACCCCCTCCGTGAGAAGAGAGAAGCGTTCACCCGGAAAACAGAGAGCGAAGGCCGCCACGTACCGGGCGTATCGGTCAGTTTGCCCCTTCATCTGTCGAAGCATCCATTCCACCCGGCCTGCGTCGTCTTCAGCCATGCGCGCGGAGAAAATACCCGGACGCCACTCAAGGGCACGGACTTCAACGCCACTGTCGTCTGCAAGGGAGGGAAACCCCGTAGCTTCCGCCCAGGCACGGGCTTTGATAGAGGCGTTCGAGGCGTAGGTTGTTCCGCCCTCCTCCACATCGAGAAGGGCCCTGTCAGGTCCGAAGATGATCGGAATTCCGAGAGGAGCAAAAAGCTCTACCACTTCGTCGTATTTATGACGGTTGCCGCTTCCGAAGAGAAGCCCCCGGGACAGCAGGTCCTTCATTCGAACTCCAGTGCCTTTTTTTGAAGATCAAGGATTTCGGCGATTCCTTTTTTTCCGAGGGCAAGGAGGGACTGAAGTTCGTCCGGTGAGAATACTCCGCCCTCTCCGGATCCCTGAATCTCCACGAAATCGCCCAGGGAGGTCATGAAAACATTCATATCCACCTCGGCCCGACTATCCTCGCTGTAGTCAAGGTCGAGGAGCATTTCTCCGTCAATTTTTCCGATGCTGACTGCGGCAAGAGAAAATTTCAGCGGAAGGAGCTCGAAGGCCCCCTTATCTCGAAGAAACCGCAGGCTGTCGACAAGGGCGACGAAGCCTCCCGATACCGCTGCTGTACGGGTTCCTCCGTCGGCCTGGAGTACATCGCAGTCGAGGATTATCGTTCGCTCTCCGAGGGCGGTCATATCAACGGCAGACCGAAGAACTCTGCCCACGAGGCGTTGGATTTCAGTGCTTCTGCCGTCCTGCCCTCCTCTTGCGGTGCTTCGGTTCGTGCGGACGGCAGTGGCCCGGGGGAGCATGGAGTATTCGGCCATAACCCAGCCCTTGCCGCTCCCTCGAAGAAAGGGGGGCACGCGCTCCTCAACTGTAGCGTTGCACAGAACTCGTGTATTACCGAAGGAGACGAGGACTGATCCCTCAGCGTAGCGAGTATAGTTACGTTCGAAAGTTATTGGTCGGAGATCAGCCTTGCCCCGCCCTCCGCTGCGCCCATCCACTGAGGTCATACCTTGGGCAGCTGCCATGGAACTGAAAGATCCACGGGTGAACCGGCCTTCTCTCCGGGAACCTGGCCGTTCACGAGAAAGCGCACCTTGACGATGGGGGAAAAGTTCTCGGTCATGGTCTGAACGATCCCGGTGATGAAGAGGGTGCTCTCTTCATTCCCCTGGCTTGCCAGGGAGGAGACGAAGGAGGCGGGAAAATCAAGATACAGTGTGTTCCCTGCCCGGAAGGTATGAAGTACCTTCACATCAGCGGAAAATTTTCCGGGCAGATAGGAGATGATTTTTTCGACCACCTGACGGATGTCATCGTCCATAATGCCCGAAAGAAGCTCGACCTTCTCTGAGGCGATAGTTCCCTCTTTCGGATAATGGAGTGTGAAGGCGACTTTTCTGGCGTTAAGTCGAATCTCGCCATTCTCCTGAGCGAGCACTCCCTCGGCGCCCTCCCGGTTCTCCGCCACGTCGGAACGGACGAGAATGTCCTTCTTATTGAGTACTCTCAAAGCGAGGGATGTTCCCACATAGCCTGCCACAAAACAGAAAAGGATGACCCCGGCCCAGGCGATGATCCGAAAAAGCAGCGGAGCCTTTGTTACCTCCTCCCTGGCTGGTCTGCTGCGGCGGCGGGATGCCCGGTAGGGTTCTCCCCGTACATCTTCCGGGGTATCTTCCCGGTCGATATTTCTCATTGTAAAATCATCTTCGTATTCGTCATCGTAATTTTCTACCATAGGGTACTCCCCTCCCTCGTTTTTCAATCAGAACCGTCATAAAGTCGCGAGAAAACTGATAATACCCTTTGCGAGAGAGTCGGCCATCCGGTTTTGGTAGGCCCCATCTGCGAGCATGCGGGCCTCTGATTTTTCAGTCAGAAAACCAGTTTCAATGAGCACGGCAGGCATGGCGGCTCCACGGAGGACAAAAAACGGGGCCTGGGCCACCCGCCGCATCTTTATCTTTCCTGCCTGCCCTGCGGTAAAGAGATGTTCGGCAAACCCTGTGCTTTCGCTGATTTTTGCATTCTGCTGCATATTTCCGAGGATATTGAGCAGCATTTTCGTTCTGCTGTCCGCTGCTTTCGAAGCTTCGCCGTCCCCCTCGGCCATATCACGGTTTTCTATCAGGGCAAGCTGCATTGCGTCCTTGTCGGTAGGCAGCGCCATGAGATAAATCTCCATCCCCGTGGCGTGGCGCCCTTTAGGAAGTGCGTTGGCGTGGATGCTGATGAAAACCTCGGCATTCCATTTATTCGCCAGATTTGTCCGCTCTTTCAGGGTCAGATACACATCGGAGTTCCGGGTGAGCCGGACATCAATCCCCTTTTTTTTGAGCGCTGCGGCCAGTTTTTTTGAAACGGCCAGATTGATGTCTTTTTCCTTGAGACCGTTTGCCACCGCTCCGGGGTCTTTGCCTCCGTGCCCCGGATCAATGACGACGATACCTGAACCCTTGCTGGTCGCACCGCTGGAAGGGGGCGCCTTTTTTTCTGCTGGTAGCCGCTCCGGAATCTCAACTCCCGACCCCTTATTTTGCGCGCTGTGACGCAGAAAATCAAGAACAATCCTTCTCGGGTCAGAGAGACTGATGATTTCCACTGGAAGCGCTGAGGTGAATTCATAGAGAGTTCTGTCGCCGAAGTTCAGTGCGGCGACCTTCACATCGCTGCATGGAGATGGCATTCCCGGCAGAGAAGATGTGCCGGGGCCAAAGGTGAGCTTGACCCCTCCCGGGGACTGCTGAAGTTCAGGATCCCCTTCCCCTTCGATATCGAGAACAGTGCGGATTTTCTCATCCTCTATTCCCCAGCGGATTCCCCGAAGTACAGGCCTGCTTCCTGAAGAGCGGGCGTCCGACTTTCTGGGAACCAGCTGTGGTATCTCGGGCTGCTTGGGAGTCTTCTCCTCCTTCCGTCCGTCAGGCGCTTCTTCTCCCGCTTTCCACTGTAAGTCTCCCTTCCTCCCTGATCGGGTGAGAAGGCCGTTGAAGATTTTCAGGGCCGAGCGGGTTTCAATGAACCATCCCTCCGGAGTGGAAAGACAGGATGCAGCCAGAGGAACAAGTTCCGCATCAAGCCATACGGCCGCAGCGTCAGCTACCAGTTGCAGCTTGCTCTTTTCGCTGTTGATGATAAAGGTGTCTCCCTTTTCGACAGCGGAAAGTTTAAGCAGCTTGGCCATAGCTCCGGCGGAGACGAGAACGGATTGTCCTTTTTTGATTGAGGGTACAGAACCGAGAGGAGCGCTGCCCGAATAAAGGGTCAGCCCTTCTCCGGCAGTGGCGCCCAGAGGGCAGAGTAAAAGGAGGAGAAGAAGGAGGAAAAAGCTACCGGCCTGCCGCCGCAATATCCCGTACCAGCATTGAGCATGCACCTGTGCTTCCATAAAATGCAAAATCCTTTCCCACAAGATCCACCGAAAACAACAGATCCTTCAGATTTCCGGCGATGGTCATTCCTGAAAACGGGCCGCCCACTTCTCCACCCTCGATGGATGCTCCCTTGATTCCAATGGAGTAGTCGCCGCTCACCGGATTGATGGTGTGCAGGCCGAGGAATTCCGTGACATAGAGCCCCTTGTCGATCTGGAGCAATAGGTCCTCCTGAGTCCAGGGGCCGGGAGAGATCGAGAGGTTCGAACAGTTCACGTCAGGAATGCTTGAGGCGGACCGGTCTGCGTTGCCGGTGGAGGCTGTTCCATCGAGAGAGGCATATTTCAGATTATAAAGCCATGCTTCAACGATTCCGTCTGAAAGTATTCTGGTCGTTCTGCAGGGAACCCCCTCTCCATCGAAGGGAGCGCTTCCGAGGCCCCGGCGCAGCAGGCCGTCATCCGTCAGGGTTATGGATGAAGAGGCGACTTTTTTACCCATTTTCCCCTTCAGTAAGGAAGTGTTCTTATGAATGGACGAGGCGAGAAAGAGCTCACCGAGGACGTCAATCAGTGACGCTGCCGCCTCTCCGTTGAGGAGGAGGTCGTATCTGCCCGTATCCAACGGTTTGCCTCCCAGTATGAGGGCCGTTCGATGAACAGCCTCACTGGCGATACGGGAGGGAGAAAGCGCCGCGAGAGCCCGGCTTTCCTCTCCGTACCCCCCCATTTCCATGGCCTCTCCGTCCTGCATGATCACCGACAGGCCGCACCCTGCGCTTCCTCCGGCATACCACCCAGAGAGGCCGGAGGTTGAGGCATAGTGGACTTCGCCGCCTCCGTCCGCCCAGGAGGCACTCCTCACGGAGAGAACCCTTGGATCCGCGGCCCGGGCAATCTCGTCCATTTCCTTGCACCAGGCCATACGCTGCTCTCCGGAAATCTCAGAAAGGGAGGGGTCGATGAGGTCAAGGTCGGGCAGCTCCGCAAGAGGAAGATCGGAGAGAAAAACATGAGGATCCGCCTCGGAGGAAGCGCAGTTGACGTGGCTCCACTCGACAATATTCTCAAGAAACTCCCGATCCAGGGAGTTGCTGTGAGCTACCCCCTGACGGCCCTCCCGGTCGATGGTCCTCAGCCCTATGGCGATGGAGGTCCCGGAAGAATTTCTCTCCGGCTTTCCATCGCAGAGGGCCAGAGACTGCCCGCTTCTGAAAGTGTACAGCACGTCCGCTGCTGCGGCTCCCTTCTCCTTTGCCCTGCGGAGAAGAAAAGATGCTGCATCTTCCGCACGGTCACGGGGAAAAAGGGGGTTCACGAAGGAGAAACCTCCTCGAGAATGATCTTTGCCGCTGTCTCCGCCTGCTCCCTCGAAACGTCAAGATGGGTTACAAGGCGTATGCGCCCCGGGCCGGCGACGTTGAACAGCACGCCCCGGGCAGCACAGCGTCCGGAAAGAGTCTCGGCGACGGGAACTCTGAAGTACACCATATTCGTTGGTTTTGCGTTCTGCTCTACTTCGATTCCGCCTTCAGCAAGAAGAGAAGCGAGAAGGGCAGCGTTCTCATGATCCTCTTTCAGCCGCGAGATATTATGTTCAAAGGCGTAGAGGCCGGCGGCGGCGATGATCCCTGCCTGCCGGAGCCCTCCGCCTACTCTTTTCCTCCAGAACCGCGCCCGCTCGACGAACTCTCTTGTGCCGCACAGCAGGCTTCCAACGGGGGCACCCAGCCCCTTGGAGAGGCAGATCTGGACTGAGTCGACAAGGGTGCCGTAGGCATCGACGCCAATATCCCATGCGGCGGCGGCGTTGAAAACCCGCGCTCCGTCAAGGTGGACGAGCAGACCGCACTTTCTGGCCTGGTCAATGGTTTTCTTCATCTGTTCAGGGGAGAGGGCGAGGCCGCCGCACCGGTTATGGGTGTTCTCCATGCACAGGAGCGTGACCGGAGCAAAATGGACGTTCGATGGCCTGCAAAAACGGGCGACCTCCTCAGGAGGAATGATCCCGGACGAATCGTCTGCCGCAAGAGGAAGGATACCGCCAAGGGCTGCGAGACCTCCTCCTTCATAGTTGAGAATGTGAGAGTCTGCGCCCACGACAGTCGCGTCACCCCGGCAGCAGTGGGTGAGAAGGGCGACGATATTGCCCATGGTACCGGAGGTAAGATACAAGGCAGCTTCCTTTCCTGTCAGAGACGCGCCTTTCTCCTCGAGGCGATGGACTGTGGGATCCTCATTATAAACGTCGTCTCCGACCTCCGCCTCGGCCATGGCCCTCCGCATTTCCTGAGAGGGACGGGTTACGGTATCACTTTTCAGATCGATGGGGAACATGAATACATCCTCCTTGAATGGCCGAAGCCGTAGATTTCAAATCGATATAATAACACCAAAGGGGTTAATTCCCGAGGGCTTTTTCTGCGAATTGTATTTTTTTCTCGTAGATCACAGGCGCACGCCCAGACGGGCCCAGGGAAGAAAATCATCCGCAACGGAAATCCCCATGGAAACGCAGGTGTTTAATCCATGAAAATCACTTCCAGCGGTAGGAAAGAGGGAGAATTCCGCTGCCAGAGAAAGATACTCAACGCACTGTTCCGCCCGATGTTTCGGTGTGATGCATTCAAGCCCCCAGAGACCCTCTTTCTTCAGGTCGCCCAGGATTTTCTTTAACTCACCGATGTTTTCGGTAGTCTGTCCGGGATGGGCGAGGACTGCCACTCCACCGGCCTTTCGGATCAGGCCAATGCATTCGGAAGGGGACAGGCGAAAACGGTCTGTGTACGCTGGCGCGCCTTTTTGCAGAAAGCGTGCAAATGACGCCCTACCGTCCGGAGCGTACCCTTTTTTGACGAGGATGCGGGCCATATGAGGCCGCCCCACGATATCTCCGCCCGCTTCCTCTTGCACTTCCTCCATGGTGATATCCATGCCAAGGTCACGAAGTTTGCTGATCATGGTACTGTTTCTTTTCTCCCGGCCAGTCTGAACGCGGGCAAGTGCTTTTTCCATCTCGCCGTCTCCGGAATCGATGCGGTATCCTAGAATATGGAGCGTTCCCGGAAATTCGGCGGACAGCTCTATTCCGGAAACACAGGCCATATCCCGCCTTTTACAGGCTGCGCGAAACTCGGGGAGGCCAGCGGTCGTATCGTGGTCAGTAAGGGCGAGAACGGAAATTCCCAGCGCCTTTCCCCGGAGAACGAGTTCTTTCGGTGTAAAGGTACCATCAGAGAAGGTGCTGTGAAGGTGAAGGTCGATGAGCATTCCTCTGTTTACAGCTGTTTCTCGTCAAGAACGTCGTCTATACCGAAAAGGGCCGGAATATCGAGGAGAATGATCAGCCTGCCGTCGTCCCTCTTCGCCACTCCAAGAAGGTATTTCCTTTCAATGGATACGCTCAGTTGAGGAGTGGGCTCGACTTGGCCGTCGTAAATCGTCGAGACCTCCCTTACCGCATCTACGAGAATACCGAAGAGGACTTCGTTCCAGGATAGAACGACAATCCGTGCTTCATCGGTAAGATCGCTTCCCGCCACATCCATCTTTTGGCGCATATCGAAGACGGGAACAATAGACCCTCTGAGATTAATGACCCCTCTTACGGAGGAGGGGGCGTTCGGCACCCGGGTGATGAACGGAGGAAGACGAACTATTTCTCTGACGTTATTGACGTCGAGCCCGTAATCTTCTCCTCCCAGGGCGAAAATCAGAGTGATATGCTCTGCTCCACGGTTCTCTCCTTCACTTTGTGTTTTTAATTTTTCTCGAGCCGTAACTGCTGCGACCATCGAACCTACCTCCTGAAATAATCAGCTGTACATCATTCCTGTTACCAAGGCTCCCTGTGAAGAAGTTCTCCGTTGTGCAGAACAAAAATAGAAATTCCCTGCTCGTCGAGAAGAGCAGCGCTCGCAGGATCTCTTCCCTTCGGGAGCAGGGCGGACCCGGGATTGAGGAAGATTGTGCCGCCCTCCCGGACGATTGAGGATATATGAGTGTGCCCATACACCACCAGGTCAGCTCCGCAGGAAAGGGCGGTCTCTCGAAGCTGGGGGAAGCGGTCGCCGTGCCCCACAAGAATGAGGAGACCGTTCCACCAGACAGTGCAGTAGGGTGCCATTACAGGGCGGCCCAGAAGTTCTTCGTCCCCGGGGGAGTCGACGTTTCCTCTTGATATTATCACCGGAAAGGGAGCTGTGCGTATGGAGCGGGCCAATTCTTCCGCTCCGGGAGAGAGTACATCTCCCGCGTGGAGAACTCCGTCTATTTTACCCCAATATCCGAGGGCCTGGGTCCATTCTTCGTACCCTCCATGGGTATCTGCGATGACGCCAAGTTTCTTCTTCATGAAGTGCCCTCCTCCGATTTTTACTCTTTATCAGAACTCGAAAAGAGACGCAAATAGGTTGAAAGGAGCGGTTTTTCTCATGTTTTTATTGTACCATTGAAGAGTGGGTTCACAAAACTGCTGTTTTTTCACATTACTGAAAGGGATGATACTTCATGCATGAAAAAGAAATGTACGATGAAATAAAAAAACTGATCGAGTCCGAGGGGCTTGTCACCGCGAGGCTGGTTGAATCCGTCTCTCGCACTGCTCAGATGTGCTCCGTCACGCTTCCCGAGATGCAGGTACTCTTCGATCAATGGCTTTCGCTTATCGGAAGGGAAGTGCTGCGCCTTGCCGAACCGGGAAAGGATATCTCCGTATCTGAGGCGGCCGGAATGATAGGCATCAGCGAATCCTCACTGCTTGCCATACTTTTGTCACTCCAGCGGAGGGGGAAAATCAAAGTCGAAACTCTGCGCATCGCAGAAGGGACGGGGAAAAACGAGGATATCTGCCCCTGCTTTCAGTAGGGGTACACTGAGTTAGGACTACAGATATTTCCATACAGCACGAGGGCGTTCCTTTTGGGGAACGCCCTCGCGTTGTGAT
>CAYZZX010000029.1:0-19792 GCA_964483085.1 uncultured Synergistaceae bacterium | reverse complement strand
AAGCCTGTACAGGCTTCTCTCCCTCGCTTTTTGCGAAAGAATTTTTCGTTCCTACACTACACCCTCATATCCCTCAGCGCGCGAGCTGCGCTCATTCAGGGCTTTTACTTTTCGCAACTTGAAGCGCACGGTCAAAATCTGTCTTGAACGCATTGAAGCTTGGCATGTCGATACGCTCCGGATCGATCGTTCCGCTTTCAATAAGCTCCACTTGCACAGCCGAATTTGGATTTTTTCCGAGGATTTCCTCAAGCAGTTTTTTAGGGGCTCTTTCGGGACTCGCATCGTTGCCAGATAGCTTTTCCAGCTTTGCGCAGTCACGGTACGGTGGATCTTGAACGGCGCAAAGAATCCAGCATTCAGATTTCGGTTTGGGAACCATCGCAACGCCGGTAGGGCATTTCGCCTGCTTGAAACCGGCGTCGATGGAGTGGCGCTTGCGCTCCCATTCATCACGGGGAGAAGAAGACGTGCCATCGCAGTCGCGAAAAAAGACAGGGACCACAGCCGTTTCTTTCTTGGCAGCCGTCTCCAGAGCGATTTCACCGAAAATGGTGGCATATTTCTTGTGATAGAGCGCTCCCTTTTCACTCCTTCTTGGCAGCGTCATCATTCGGCGCGACATACTTTCTTTCCTCTTCTTGATCGCCGATTCAGAGACGAATCCCATTGCATAGCACTCTTTAGGGGAGTATCCCAGCCTTTTCTCGGCCAGAATGTTGACTAATAACGCCATCGGCCCGGGGCGAAAACCGCCTTCATGCGAATCCATCTCGCAGAAATCGGCTCCGCTGCCGCATACTCCCATATCCGATGATCCCTCGCCGCTGAGGAGAAAAAACACTTTACTTTCCGCTTTTGATACTTTCCAGAGAGGCGACAGCCTCTCCGAGATACGTGTCCAGAAAAACCTCTCCCGGTCCCAGCACACCGAGCTTTTTCGACGCGTCCGGAAGGTCGAAAAAGCGCATCGACCGCGTATGCCCACGCTCGTTTCTGTACAGAAGAACCACTGATCTTCTCGCCGTCTCGTCGTCGAGCCAGTTCAGAATCATAGGGCTGTGGGTGGTGACAACCACTTGCTGCCGTGCCTCAACCAGCTGCCGCATCAGCTCCTCGATGATTTCCGGGTTGACGCCGTTTTCGATCTCGTCGAAAAGGAGGAAACGCTCTCCCTTGACGAGGTGGGCCAGAATCGCCACAAGACGGAGTAGTCCGTCGTTGATATGGCGAGCGCCGGAGACGAGACCGCCGCCGTACCGTTCCAAGAATTCAAGATCCTTCCATCCGCTCCTCATGGAAACAATCTCCATGCTTTCGAACAGCGGATACAACCTTTGCAGCCGGTCGGTCAGTTCGCGTCGTTCGTCATCGGAGAAGCTGAAGATGTACGCAGCAAGTCCCTCGCCGCCGAGCCCAACCTGCGCTCTTTCACGCGCCCGCTCCTTCATCTGCGAAGGTGAGAGAAGATCCAACGACTGAATGGACGCGACCTGCTCGCGAACCGCCAGCAGAAGAGGATAGGACTTTAGCAGCGTTCTCTTGAGCCTGGAGAGCACGGAGCCCTGATACTTGAAGTCTATCTTACGGTACGCCTCATCGCCCAGACTGTAGCGGCCGTCCAGAACGCGAAGAAGAGGGGCCCCGTCGAGCGTCTCAACTGTCTCCGATGTACAGCGAAGATAGGGTTCCGTGCAGTTGAAGCCGCCGCTCCATCGAATGGAATCTTCGCCAATGCTCATCTCGACCTCGAAATGGATCGTACGCCGATAATTCTTCTGTCCGATCCTGCTGAGCATATCGGACGCCTTCCACCGGCGGGAGGCAAGCCAGCGGTTCACATCCACATCTTCAAGCATCAGATTCCCCAAAAAGTCCAGAGCTTGAAGTACTGTGGACTTTCCCGCTCCGTTGAGGCCGACGAGACATGTGAATTTTTCAAAATCAAGACGAAAATCTACAAGGCTTTTGAAGTTCTTCACTACTACCGACAGAATTATGGTGGACTCACCTCCATTCCCGCTAAAAGAGAGCTTTCACTGTGGCTTTCAAGTTAATGCTCTTTCCGGAACAGCTTCAAAATCTGCTTGGTGCGCTCCTTGTCGAGAGTCTGAAAATCAAAGGCATCGAGTTCGTAGGCTTGACGCGCTTCATATACTCATGCAGTGTGGCGTAGGTTTTAACTATTTCGTTTCCATCAATTCTCATTTCACCACGTTGCCCCGTCTGTGGAGTAACTTACTTCAGACGTAGAAGCCTTGTCAAGCGCCGCTTTTGATTTTATTCACCCTGCTTCTGAAAAGCGGAAGGAATAGCCGTTAGCGATCGCATGGCACTCGATCTTCAGTCTTTCAGATAGCCTCGGGCATGAATTTCTGGGGATGTTAGGAAAAAAGGTCATTCCGTCCATGAAGTAGTTTTCGTCCACACCCCCAGTTCAAAAGAAAAGCCGGTGCGAGGGGATTTTTCGCACCGGCAGCTCCGAAACCACAGGAGGTGAAATTTTCCCCTATTTTGCTTCTCCTTTGAAAAAATATCAGATGCGGCCGAGGATGAGCCTTCCGGCTTCCGCTGTGGAGGCCTCTCCGCCGAACTCGAAGGGAAGGCTTGAGGAAGGGGCAGACTCGAGATAGCTCGTGACTGCCTGCTCAACCCTTTGGGCCGCTCCTTTTTCAGCGAGGTGATCGAGCATCAGGGCACCGGTGAGAATGGCGGCAAGGGGGTTGGCCCTGCCGGTTCCGGCGATGTCGGGGGCCGAGCCGTGGATGGGTTCGAACATGGAGAGGCTGTCGCCGATGTCCGCTCCGGCGGCGACGCCGAGGCCTCCCGAAAGCCCTGCCAGAAGGTCGCTCACGATGTCACCGAACATGTTGGGGGCCACGATGACGCCGTAGAGATCGGGGGTGCGGACGAGGTGATAGCACATAGCGTCCACATTCACCACGGAAAGGGCCATCCCCTGCCGGGCGGCCTCGTCGGCGGCCACATCCTCCCAGAATCCATAGATCTGGGGGAGGGCGTTCGACTTGGAGGCCAGGGTGATCTTTTCCTCTCCCCGGTCCCGGGCGGCCCGGCACCCCCAGGCGACGACCCGCCGGACGGCCGGTTCAGAGGCCACTCCTATCTGGAAGGCTCCTTCGACGCCCCCGGAGAAGCGCCCTTCGAGGGTTCCTTCAAGGGAGTAGAGCCCCCTTTCCGCGGCGAGGTCAACGGAGGCCGCACCGCCGGTGGTGCGCCCGCCGATGCCCATATAGAAGTCCTCGGTGTTTTCCCGTACGACAAGAGTGTCCAGCCCGGAGCCCTTTTTCGGCTGTATGGGGAGGGGAACCCGGGGGTAGCTTTTTGCGGGCCGGAGGTTTACATACTGGTCGAAGTGAAAGCGCAGGTGGAGAAGGATGCCCCGCTCGAGGATCCCCGGCTTGACCCGTGGATCTCCCACCGCCCCCAGAAAGAGGGCGTCCATGGCGCCCATTTCGTCCACGGCGGAAGCGGGAAGGACCTCCCCCGTGCGGAGGTAGTGAGCCGCTCCGAAGGGGTAGTCTGTCCAGCGGAGGGAGAACCCCTCCCTTTCTCCCGCGGCCTCGAGTATGGGTACCGCAGCGGCGAGGACCTCCGGACCGATGCCGTCACCGCTGAGCCTGGCGATGGCGTATTCTTTTGCCGTCATGCTCCCTTCCTCCGGGCCTCGAGCTCCTCCCGGACGTAGGGAACGAGTCCGCCCAGGGCGATGAGTTTTTGAAGAAAGGGGGAGAAGGGGACGATGGTGAAGGTCAGCCCCTTTGTGACGTTTTCGATCGTTCCGGCCGCCGGGTCGACCCGTCCCACGTCTCCCGTCTCGAAGGAGGCCGCCCCCTCGGGGCACTCAAAGATGGGGAGGCCGACGTTGATGGAGTTCCGGAAGAAGATTCGCGCGAAGGAGACGGCGATGACGCAGCTGCACCCGGCACCCTTGATGGCCAGAGGGGCGTGCTCCCGGGAGGAACCGCAGCCGAAGTTCTCTCCCCCCACGATAATATCGCCGGGGGAGACCTTCGAGACGAAGTCCCGGTCGATATCCACCATGCAGTGCTTTCCGAGTTCCTTTTCATCGCTGGAGACGAGATATCGGGCGGGGATGATGACATCCGTATCGATGTGGTCGCCGAATTTCCAAACGCTTCCCTTATAAGAGCCTGTCATGGCTATTCCTCCTCGAAAGACGCAAAGATTTTTTCGTCGGCTACGTCCCGGGGGTCGGTGAGCCTTCCGGTGATCGCGCTTGCCGCTGCGGTGAAGGGGCTGGCGAGGATAAGCTCGCTCTTCGGGCTTCCCATTCTGCCGACGAAATTCCGGTTGCTTGTGGAGACACACCGCTCTCCCGCCGCGAGAATGCCCATATGCCCTCCGAGACAGGGGCCGCAGGTGGGGGTGCAGACGACAGCCCCGGCCTCGGTGAAGACCCTCAGATACCCTCTCTCCATGGCCTGGTTGTAGACCTCGTAGGTCGCTGGAATGACGATGCACCGGACGTCCGGATGCACCTGTTTTCCCTCGAGCATTTTCGCCGCTGCGGCGATATCTCTCAGGCGGCCATTGGTGCAGGAGCCGATGAAGACCTGATCGATCTTCGGAGAGCCGCACTCCCTCACGGTCTTGACGTTGTCGGGAGAGTGGGGCATGGCCGCCACGGGCTCCATGCCGTCGAGGGAGAAACGCTCGGTGCGGACATAGGCCGCCCCCTCATCGGGGGAGATGGGGGTGAAATTCCGGGCCGCCCGCTCCTTCGCGTAGGCGAGAATTTTTTCATCGGGGATAAAGAGCCCCGCCTTGGCTCCGCATTCAACAGCCATATTGGCCATGGTGAAGCGGTCGTCGAGGGGAAGGGAGGCGATCCCCTCTCCGCCGAACTCAAGAGCCATGTACCGGGCTCCCTGGACGCCGATCCGTCCGAGAAGGGCGAGGATCATGTCCTTCCCCGTGATCCATCCGGACCGTTTCCCCGTATATTCCACCTGTACCGTGGAGGGAACCTTCATCCACGTCTCGCCCAGGGCCCAGACGGCGGCGAGGTCGGTGCTTCCCACACCGGAGGCGAGGGCGCCGAGAGCGCCTCCCGAGCAGGTGTGGCTGTCCGCTCCGATGATGATGTCCCCCGGGAGGATGTACCCCTTCTCGGGGAGGAAGGCGTGCTCAATCCCCACCCGTCCGACCTCCCAGTAGAGCATCCCCTGCTCCCGGGCGAACTCCTTCCCCTTCTTCGTCTGCTCCGCCGAGGCGATGTCCTTGTTCGGAGTGAAATGGTCGGGAAGTACGGCGCACCGCTGCGGATCGAAGACCTTTTCGGCCCCCATCTCCCGGAAGGATTCCACCGCCGGAGCTGCGGTGATGTCGTTTGCGAAGGCGAAATCCACCTTCACTTTGCAGATCTCTCCCTCCACGCCCTTTTCGGACGAGTGGGCCGCAATGATTGCGCTAGCCAACGTTCTTTTCATATAGAGAGACTCCTTTCGTTGCCGCCTTCTGAAAGAGGCGGTTGATTCCGTCAATGTAAGCCTTGATGCTCGCTTCGATCACGTCCGTGCTGGCCCCCCGGCCTGAGACCTGGCAGTCCCCGAGGGCAAGGGTGATGCGGGCCTCGCCGATGGCATCCGACGCCTCGCTGACCGACCGGATGGAGTAATTCACGAGGACCGGCTCGATGGCGAGGATGCGCCGGATGGCCCTGTAGGCCGCGTCCACTGGGCCGTTCCCTGCCGCTGCGTCGGTGACCTCCCGACCCTCGTCCTCCAGGGTGACGGTGGCGCTGCCGTGCCCCCGCCCCACCTGAACGAGGAACCCCTTGAGGGTGATTCTGCGGCTCTCTCCTCCGGCGAGGATTTCGCTGTCGATCATGGCCTCGAGGTCCTCGGAGGTGACGATCTCCTTCCTGTCGCAGAGGTCTTTGAAGAGGATCATGGCCTCCTCGAGCTTCTCCTTCGACAGGGAGAACCCCATCTCCTCCACCCGCGCCCGGAAGGCGTGCCGTCCGGAGTGCTTGCCGAGGACAAGGCGGGTGCCGGGTGCGCCCACATCCTCGGCGCTCATGATCTCATAGGTTGCACGGTTGCACAGCATTCCGTGCTGATGAATGCCCGCCTCGTGGGCGAAGGCGTTGGACCCCACGATAGCCTTGTTAGGGGGAACGGGGAAGCCGGTCATCCGGGAGACCTGGGAGCTGACCCCGTAGAGCCGCCGGGTATCGAGGCCGGTCTCGCAGCCGTAGCTTTCCTTCCGGGTCCGGAGGGCCATGACGATCTCCTCGAGAGAGGCGTTTCCCGCCCGCTCTCCAAGGCCGTTCACAGTGCACTCCACCTGCCGGACACCCTTGCGGACGGCGGCGAGGGAGTTCGCCACGGCCATTCCGAGGTCATTGTGGCAGTGGACCGACCAGATCACGTCCGGCCGGCCAGTCCCTTCGATAATCCCCTGAACGAAGGAGCCGAACTCCTCGGGGACGGCATACCCCACCGTGTCGGGGATGTTCAGTGTGGAGGCCCCGGATTCCGCCGCCGCCCGGAAGACCTGCACGAGAAAGGCGGGGTCGGACCGGCTCGCGTCCTCGGCGGAGAACTCAACATCCTCCGCAAGGGTGCGGGCGAAGGAGACGCCCTCCCGGACTTCCGCCAAAACCTCTTCCGGGGTCATCTTGAGCTTGTACTCCATGTGTATGGGGCTGGTGGCGAGGAATGTGTGAATTCTTCCTCTGGCCGCTCCCTCCACGGCCCGGGCCGCCGCAGTGATATCCTCTCTGCGGGTTCTCGCAAGCCCTGCGATGACCGGTCCATGCACTCGCTCGGCCACCATTTTTACCGCCTCGAAATCCCCCGGGGATGCGGCGGGAAACCCCGCCTCGATGATATCCACCTTCATCTTCGCCAGCTGCAGGGCGATCTGAAGCTTTTCTTCCCTGTTCAGATTGATCCCCGCCGCCTGCTCTCCGTCCCTCAGGGTCGTGTCGAAAATCCTGCACCGTCCGTCTTTCGTCATGTTCCTCACTCCTTTTCTCATCTCAATCCCGAAAAAAAAGCACAAAAAAAGCCGGAACCTCTAAAGAAAAGAGGTTCCGGCCCGAGAATACCGACTCGCAGCTTACCAGGCTGCCGGCGTTCCAGGCGGGAACCGGCAAGTAAGGAGGAGCTCCAGAGAAGCGGAAAGAGTTGCTGCACTGCAATAAATTGTCGTCATTACCGGTTTCCTCCTTTCTTTCGGGCTTGGCAAGTGCCGACCATTCTGAATGAGAGGTTGAAGAATGTCAATAGGTTCAAAAAAGAATGTTAAATGGTATATTTTCTGAAATCAAAGGGCAAATTGAGTAGTCCGGACCGCGAAACATATTATTGAAGCTCGTTTTGAAAAGAAGACGGTGTAATGGGTGTCTGCGCTTTTTGAAAATCAGGAGAAATTTTTGCGTGTACATGTCATATATTTCTTTCCGTTCAAAGCAGAGAAGAAGCGCTCTTCCTCATTGAAATGCCTGCAAAGTCTTGACATGACCACACTAATCGCTTACAATAAGTTATATAAGTTTACAAAACATGCCTGATCAGCTTTTCAATTTTATCCAGTGTACAATAAAGACTCGAACTCACAGGAGGACATGATGAATTCCATATCTTTGCAATCAGCCCGAACGCATGTACGTAAAAGGGTATGAGTGCATGGCTGTTTTTGCTGGGTGCTATTGTCCTTGAGGTGGCTGGCACTATCTCTATGAAGCTTTCGGACGGTTTTGCGAATCGCCTGCCTTCGGTAGCTCTTTTCTTTTTTTATGGCGGAGCTTTTACTCTACTCAATTTCGCCTTGAAGAAAATAGAGCTCGGCATAGCCTATGCCATATGGTCTGGAGTGGGAACGGCTATCGTTGCCGCCATTGGGTTCATCTTTTTCAAAGACGCTCTCACGCCGGGGAAAATTATCAGCTTGACGCTGATTGTTGCTGGTGTGGTAGGGCTTGAACTCAGCGGAGGCAGTTAGCTCCGCAAAGAACTCCTGGTACGGGATCGGAGAGCTGTCATTACCGTGGCTGCCGGCCCTGAGAACAGGGGCGAAATATTATCCACGAGGAGGAGGATCGTTCCATGGATTTTTTCACAATCAAAGAACTGGAACCGCTTTTGGAAGGAAATAAAGAGTGGCTTGTTTCACTCTACATGCCGACCCATCGGGGTGGACCCCAGACCCAACAGGACCCTATCCGGTGGAAGAATCTCCTCCGAACCGCAGAGGAACGGCTCGAAAAAAAGGGAATGCGGCCCGCAGACATCAAAGAATGTCTTCAGCAAGCCTGGCAGTTTCACCAGGATTCTCTTTTCTGGCAGAACCAAAGCGACGGGCTGGCTGCTTTTCTGGGAAGCGGAGAGAGCCACTTCTACAGACTACCCGTTTCTTTTGAAGAATTGGCCGTTGTCTCCGATCGTTTTCACCTGAAGCCCCTGCTCCCCTACTTCGCGAGGGACGGACGGTTTTACATTCTCGCCCTCAGTCAAAAGCAGGTGCGCCTCTTCGAGGGCACCCGGTTCCGGGTGGAAGAAGTCAATCTTGAGGACATGCCCCAGAGCGTTGCCGAGGCGCTGAACCTCGACGATGTGCGAGGTCATCTTCAGTATCACACCGGAACGTCTTCGGCGGGCGGAGAACGGGCCGCCATGTACCACGGACACAATCCGCAGGATGACGAGAAGGACCAGATTCAAAAATGGTTTCATCAGATCGATGACGAGCTTTCCGGTATTCTGAGAGGGGGAAAAGCTCCTCTTGTCCTTGCGGGGGTGGAATATCTTTTCCATCTCTACAGGGAGGCAAACACCTACCTCCACCTCGTAGAAGGAGGGGTGACGGGAAATCCCGATGATCTCAGCGCGGAGAGCCTTCATGAAAAGGCGTGGCCTCTCGTCGAACCGATCTTCGGAGAGGACATGAGAAAAGCGAAAGAGAAGTACTTCAATCTTACCGGTACAAAACAGATCACGAATGACATCTCCGAAGCCCTTCGCGCAGCGGAGCACGGAAGAGTGGAATCTCTCTTCATCCCGAAGAATCGGCAGATCTGGGGCCGGTATGACCGGGAGAGTGATTCCATCGAAATCGCGAAAGACCACCCCGCGGGGGCCCAGGACCTTCTCGACCTCGCAGCGGCAAAGACTATGCGCAACGGCGGAGACGTCTATGCCATGGTGCAGGAAGAAATGCCGGGCGGAGAGTGGCTGGCGGCGGTTTTGCGGTACTGATCTGAAAAGAAAATAATGTTGCGAAGGAAGACGGAGCGCTGCTACTCTCGGGCGCTCCGCCTTTTGTTGAAAGGGACAGCTCCCGGTTTTACTTTCCCGGGGTGCATCTCCTCATCTCTGGAGACCCGCCAGCCGCAGAAGAAGCTGACTGCCCTTCGGCCGGATCGGGGATGCCCCACTCGCAGGGGACATTCACCTGGCATTTGCCGCAGCCGTACCGGGGAGAATACTTTTTTTTCATTATATCGAGGTACTCTGCGCACTTGATATGATCCTTTCCCCCTTCGATGGTGATGGCCCCTACGGGACAGTTCCGGACGCAGGCGCCGCAGAGGGTACAGCGTTCATACACCGAGGAGGGGATTGTATTATCCGGTTCGAGGAAAGCGGTGGTGATCACGCTTCCAAACCTTCCGGCGATGCCTTTCTCTGTTATGAACCCCTTCGAAAGACCGAAGGAGCCGAGTCCGCATACGTAGGCGGCATGCCGCTCGGACCAGTTACTGGTGAAGGAGACGGGCAGGGGTCTGCCTTCTTCGTCCAGAAACACCCTGTTCTCCCCCGTGCAGGAGGTGAAGCGGGAGTCGAGGGAGGGGGAAAGGGCCCTTTCCCCCCCTTCCTCAAGTCGGGCGACGAGAAAGGCCATAAGCCGGTTGATGCACGCCTGCCCCTCGATACGACCGTGAAGCCATTCCGGTGACGGTTCAGAGCGGTCCTCTCTGTTTGCCTGGCGCACATTCTCCGTGAAGGGCAGAAAGAAGGAGATCACAGACCGGGCTTCGGGCAGCCATTCCGATGGAAGAAGGAGATGTCGCCCCACGACACCTTCTTTTTTCAGATCGACAAAGGCCGGGTCATCCGCCCCCGCGACCCCGAGCAGAGGAGGGGAGAAGATCTCCATTCCCGCGACATCTTTATTTATGGCAACCTCAGGACGAACATGGTTGTATCCGGAATTGGAGAGAAAATCTTCGATAAGATTTTTCAACTGAAGTTTATCCATGGATCCTCCCTGTTTTTTTCGAGTGGAATCCCTAAGAGCATATCACAGGCTCAGCACCTCAATCCGGAAAAAATACTGCAAAGAATCTTTCGGACTGTTCAATCAGCCTGGGATTGTTTTGCCCGGGAGACCAGTTGGACAAAAAAAGCAGCAAGGGGTATCTTTTGTCCGGAAATCAGATTAAAACTACGAAAAGAGGAGGTATCATCCGGAGTGACCAAGATGTTTCGTACAGAAAAAGATTCCCTCGGTGAGGTGCAGGTACCCTCGGAGAAATTGTGGGGGGCCCAGACCCAGAGGAGCCTGCAGAATTTCGAGATCGGCATAGAAAAAATGCCTGTGGAGATAATAAAAGCCTTTGCGATACTGAAAAAGGCGGCCTCTCGGGCGAACCTCTCCCTCGGCCTGCTCGATGCCGAGCGGGCCGAGCTGATCTGCCGGGCTTCCGACGAAATCCTCGCCGGTGAACTTGACGCCCATTTTCCTCTCGCCGTCTGGCAGACAGGGAGCGGAACTCAGACGAACATGAACGTGAACGAGGTCATCGCCCGAAGGGCGGGAGAGCTGTCGGAGGGTGCGGTGGCCGTTCATCCGAACGATCATGTGAACAGATCCCAGAGCTCAAACGACACCTTTCCCACGGCCATGCACATCGCCGCCGTCGCGGCTGTAGAGGACGATCTTCTGCCGTCTATGGAAATTCTTCGGCACACCCTGGAGAAAAAGGCGGAGGAATTCTCCGATGTAGTGAAAATCGGCAGGACGCACCTTCAGGATGCCACCCCCCTGACCCTGGAGCAGGAGATCGGCGGATGGGTCCGTATGCTGGAGCGGAACGGAGAGATGATCAGGAGCGCCGTCGAATTTTTGAAGGACCTCGCCCTCGGAGGGACAGCTGTGGGAACGGGGCTGAATGCCCATCCTGATTTCGGCCGGTCCGCGGCGGAGGAAATATCCCTTCTCACGGAAAAGGAATTTCGCACCGCCCCGAACAAGTTTCATTCGCTGACGAGTAAGGACGAGCTGGTTTTCCTTCATGGCGGGCTGAAGGCCCTGGCGGCAGACCTGATGAAGATCGCCAACGACATCCGCTGGCTTGCCTCCGGTCCCCGCTGCGGCCTCGGCGAGCTCGTTCTTCCCGAGAACGAGCCAGGGAGCTCCATCATGCCCGGCAAGGTGAACCCCACTCAGTGCGAGGCTCTCACCATGGTCACTGTCCAGGTTCTGGGAAATGACGCGACAATCGGTTTCGCGGCGAGCCAGGGTAATTTTGAGCTCAACGTCTTCATGCCCGTGATAATTTACAACTTCCTGCAGTCGTGCCGTCTCCTGGCTGACGCAGTGCGGTCCTTCGAGAAAAACGCCGTGAGGGGAATGGAAGCCGATCGTGAGCGGATTGGACGGTATCTCGGCGAGTCGCTGATGCTCGTGACGGCCCTGACCCCTCATATCGGGTACGACAGGTCGGCGGAAATAGCTAAAAAGGCCCACAAGGAGCAAACGACCCTGAAGGAAGCTGCCCTTGCCCTCGGCTTTCTCACGGAGGAGGATTTCGACCGGTGGGTCGTTCCGGAGAATATGGTCGGCCCCCGGTAGACCGGATTTTTTGAAGGGGGAACTCCGGCGGGGGCCAGAAAATCCTTGAACTACTCGAGTTTACCCACAGTATGAACGAATAGAATGAACGGATAAAGCACAAGCGGCGCGAGTTTTTATGCTCGGCGCCGCTTGTGCTTTGTAACTAAGAAATCTCTATCCTATGGCTTTTGCGATCCGCTCCAGGCCGTCCTTCAGCAGTGCTCTTGGAGTGGCGATGTTGATCCGGACGAAGCCCGTGCCGCCCACGCCGAACCAGTGCCCGCCGTCGAGGGCGACGCCGCCCTTTTCCACCAGAAGGCGTTCGAGATCGGGACCGGACATTTCAAGGGCCCGACAATCGAGCAGGGGAACGTAGGTTCCCTCAGGCCGGATAAGCTTAATTCGGGGAAGGCGGTCGGCGAGGAATTTTTCGATAAAGTCGAGACTCTCCTCAAGGTAGATCAGCAGTTCATCCAGCCAGGGGCCTCCGGAGGTGTAGGCCGCCTCGAGGGCCAGGGTGCCGAAGACGTTTCCGCTGTCGATATGCAGAAAATCAAGGACGGACTGGTAGTTGTCCCTCATGCGCTTCGAGGGGATGATCGCTGCTGCGGTGGAGAGGCCTGCGATGTTGAAGGTCTTGCTCGGAGCGACGGTGGTGATGGAATGATCCCGTGCTTCCTCCGAGATTGAGGCGTAGGGGGTGTGTTTTGCACCATCGAAGAGGATGTCGCAGTGGATTTCGTCGGAGACGACGATAACTCCTTTGGCGGTGCAGATCGAGGCGAAGGTCTCGAGCTCCTGCCGGGACCAGACGCGCCCCACGGGGTTATGAGGAGAGCAGAGAAAGACGAGTTTTACCGACGAGTCCTCGAGTTTTTTCTCGAGGTCTGCGTAGTCCATCTCGAATCTGCCGTCTTTGAAGATGAGGGGGTTTTCCACGACAGTCCGTCCTCTTCCCTTGATGGCACTGAAAAAGGGGTAGTAGACGGGAGGCTGTACGAGCACTCCGTCCCCCGGTTGGGTAAAGGCGAGAATAGCCGCTGCGAGGGCCGGGACCACTCCCGGAGCATGGCGGATCCATTCAGTCTCAGGGGTCCAGCCGTGCCGGCGGGTGAACCAGCCGGAGATGGCTTTGTAATAGGAGGGGCGGCGGCAGGTGTACCCTAAAATTCCATGATCCAGCCGCTTCTGAAGAGCTTCGATAACCTCCGGCGGTGCCTTGAAATCCATGTCGGCCACCCACATGGGGAGCAGATCGTTTGTTCCGAAGAGTGGCTCCATGCAGTCCCACTTCTGACAGCTTGTCTCATGCCGGTCGATTATTGTGTCGAAATCATATTTTTTCACGTATCTTCACCGCTTTCCCGAAAATTGTGGATTTCTTCATTTGAAACGAACCTATCATATCATTTTCTTCCTATTCTGAAGTCATTTTTTCCACTTGTGAGAAGGAGTGACTCATGATAGATTGATGCTCTGCATACGGCATATGTTGTGTGTAGATAAAATCTTCTGCCCCTAATGGTGTGAAGGAGGATATAAATTGTCTTTATCGTACAGAGAACGCTTTTCTTCTGCCTCTTCACTTTCCCCGTCTTTGGACGGGGAAAGCCGTCTTTCTGAGAATGCCCTCTGGCTTCTCGATCAGCGCTATTTCGCCCGGCGATATGATCCGGCTCTCCATGAGGTGCGCAAGGAGAAGACCTTCGAAGAGTTCGCCCGCAGAGTCGCCCGGGTGATTGCGGCCGCTGAGACCCTCTACCTTTCCGGAACGGAAGAGGATCTGGAGTGGCTTAAAACCCTCGAGTTCAATGTTTTTGAAGACATTTTGAACCGCCGCTTTCTCTTCAACTCCCCCTGCCTCTTCGGAGCGGGTGCTGGATTGACCGTGGACCCCTCCCTGGCCGAAAAACTCTACTGTGAACCCGCCGGGATGTCCTTTGAGGACTATGATCTTCTCCGGCGATCGAAGACGAAGAGCCAACAGCTCTTCGCCTGTTTCGTCATCGACGTTCCCGACAGCATCGACGGTATTTTTGACTCCGTGAAGGACGCCGCGGTGATCAGCAAGTACGGCGGAGGAGTGGGGGGCAACTTCGGTCACCTGCGGGAGCGGAGCAGCGCCATCAACGGAGGAATCGGCGGTCAGGCCAGCGGCCCCGTCTCTTTCATGGAGACCTGGAACACCATGGGTGCCGTGGTGGTGCAGGGAGGGCGACGACGGGCCGCCCTCATGGGGATGCTCTTCGACGATCACCCCGATATCTTCGATTTTATCGACGCTAAGGTGGATGACGGAAAACTTCCCTATTTCAATATCTCCGTCTGCGTCTCCGACGCTCTGATGGCTGCGGCGGAGCGGGGAGAAGACTTTTCCCTCCGGTCCCGCAGCACCGGCGAACCGGTCCGGACGGTAAAGGGCGAAGATCTGTGGAATAAGCTCTGCGAAAATGCCTGGAAGCGGGGGGATCCCGGTATTTTCTTCATCGACAGGGCCAATGCGGATAACCTCCTGAAGATGGGGGAGACCTGGAAGATAGAGTCCACGAACCCCTGCGTGACCGGTGACACCTGGGTCATGACGGACCGGGGCGCGCGACAGGCCCGGGATCTCGTCAACACTCCGGCAACCCTTCTGATTGACGGCGAACGCTGCCCCACGGAGGGCTTTTTCTCCACCGGAAAAAAGCCGGTCTTTGAGCTGACCACCCGGGAGGGGCACTCCCTCCGCCTGACGGGGGATCACAAAGTCCGCCGAATATCTCGGAAGACCCGGTACGGCATGGATTTTGAATGGGCCGAGGCGTCCACCCTGAAGGAAGGAGACATGCTGATGCTCCATGACCACCGGACATGCGCCGGCTGGCAGGGGCGGTATTCCGGGCCGGAAGGGTATCTCCTTGGGCTGCTTCTGGGGGACGGGACCATCAAGAAGGATAAGGCGGTCCTCTCCGTATGGCCCCATGAAAAGGCGGGAAACGATAGTCTCTCCGGTGCTGCAGCGGTCATGGATAAAGCCTGCGAATGCGCTTTTTCACTTCCTCACCGCAGCGATTTTAAAGGATGGATTTCCGTGGCCGGGCGGAGTGAATACCGCCTCGCCACAGCGGCGATCAAAAATATCGCCCTTTCCCTTGGAATGGACTTTCAGAATAAAAAAATCACGAAAGATCTTGAAGAGAGCACCTCGAGCGCCTTCTATCGGGGCTTCCTCCGGGGGCTCTTCGACGCCGACGGGTCCATTCAGGGAACGACTGCCAAGGGTGTGAGTGTCCGCCTCTCCCAAAGCGACCTCGAAACTATGAAGGCCGTGCAGCGGATGCTCGGCCGGCTGGGGATCATCAGTGTCATCTATGAAAACCGGAGAAAGGCGTCGCTTCGGGAGATGCCGGATGGACAGGGCGGAAGAGCCCTTTATTCCACGGCTGAACAGCACGAACTCGTCATTGCGGGGGAAAATCTCCCTCGCTTCCGGGACTTCGTCGGTTTTGAGGACAGTGAAAAGAGTGCCGCTTTGGAGCATCTCCTTTCAACCTGCGTCAGAAAGCAGAACAGAGAGCGCTTCGTCGTCCGTTTCAAAGAGCTGAAACCCTGCGGCGAGGAGGAGGTCTTCGACGTAATGGTCCCCGGCGTGAACGCCTTCGATGCCAACGGGATGTACGTCCATAACTGCGGTGAGCAGCCACTGCCCAACTACACGAGTTGCAACCTGGGCTCTGTCAACGTGGAGGCCTTCGTGACCACCTCCCCGGACGGACGGAGAGGCTTCAATTTCGATGCCTTCGTCGATCAGGTCTTCCGCTCCATGTACTACCTTGATCTCGTCATTGACGCCTGCTCCTATCCTCTGAAAAGAATAGAGGAGCGGACGAAAAAAATCCGCCCCGTCGGGCTCGGCATCATGGGTCTGGCGGATGCGGCGATCCTTCTCGGAATGCGCTATGGGTCAGGGCAGTTCACCGACTTCTGCGAACTGTTGGGAAGCTCCATGGCGACTGCGGCCCTCTGCGCTACAACGGAGATGGTCAGCGAGATGGGAAAGGCCCCCTTCGACGAAGCCCCTCTGGTGCAGGAGCTTTTTTCCGCCTTCGCCCGGGAGCAGGGGGAGGAACTCTTTCCCGAATCGTGGTACGGAAAGCTCGACCGACAGGGGTTTATTGCGCTGCTGGAGAAGATGCGTTCGTCCTCGACGATTCCCTACACCCTCACAAACGCCCTCGAAGCATTTTTCACCGCCCAGGGGCTGGGAGACGAGCAGTCCCGCCTCGCCCTCGCCGGGAAGGTGCTCCTCGCTTTCTCCCGTGGCCAGTTCCGCAACAGCAGAAGGCTTTCCATCGCCCCCACCGGCTCCATCTCCATGCTCATCGACACGAGCGCAGGAATTGAACCCAACTTCGCCTGGAGCTGGACGCGCCGGATCGCGAAATCCGACGGCGACGGACAGGAGACCCGAGAGTACTGCCACCGGCTTCTCTCCCCCAGGCAGATTGAAGAGCTCCATGAGAATGGGCGCCCCGATGATCCAACCTTTGTCACGGCCTATGACATTGCACCCGGAGAGCACGTCGAGGTGACGGGCATCTTCGCCGGGGTTGTGGACAGCGGAATCAGCAAGACGGTGAATCTTCCCACGGCCGCGACTGTGGAGGATGTGAAAAAGGTCTACCTCCAGTGTTATGCTCTGGGAACAAAGGGGATCACCATTTACAGAGACGGCTCCCGGTCCTTCCAGCCCATCGAGGCGGCGAAGAAACCGGAGGAGCAGGTGGTCCACACCAGCCGGGTAAAGGAGCGGCCGGGGCTCGTTGTCTTCGGCAAGACCATCAAGGAGCAGACCCCCTGGGGGAGCATCTACGTCACCGTGAATTACGACGGGACGGAGCCCTTCGAGGTCTTCGCCACCATCGGCAAGAGCGGGTCGGAGCTGAAGGCCATGACGGAGGCCCTCTCGAGGGCGATCTCCATCGGGCTGAGAAGCGGCGGCAAGCTCGAGGATTTCATCGCCACCTTGAAAGGCCTGTCAGGAAAGGAGTACTGGCTCTTCCAGTTCGACGACAAACACGTGGCCCGGTCCATTCCCGACGCCATCGCCGTGCTTCTCGAAAAACTCATGGGCAAAGATGGAACGATTCCGGGGCCTGACGGAGGGGTGGAGTGCCCCGAATGCGGCTCTCCCATGGAGATGATCTCGGGGTGTGAATACTGCTTCAGCTGCGGCTATTCCCCCTGCAAATAAATTGTCGATGACCAGGGGAGAAGGAAGCGTGTAAAGTGTGCCTCCAAGGTTGGATATACATCCAACTTTGGGGGCGCACTTCATGCCCGCCACGGGCCTTCCCGAAGCGAAGTTTTGAGAAACTGGAGGGATTTCCATGCGACTTGAAGGACCGCGCACTCAGATAGTGGCGTTCGGCCGACGTCTCGTCACGGCTCGTCTGACCACCGGCACAGGCGGGAACTTGAGCTTTTTCGACCGGAAGGAAGGGCTTGTGGCGATCAAGCCCTCCGGAGTGGACTACTTCGAGATGAAGCCGGAGGACGTTGCCCTCTTCGAGCCGGACGGAACCCCCGTGGAGGTGCCGAAGAAGCCCTCGAGCGAGACGGCGATGCACCTGGAGATGTACCGGAGACGGGACGATATACACGCCGTGGTGCACACCCACTCCGTCTTTGCCACTACCATCGCCTGCATGGGGTGGGAACTTCCGGCAGTTCACTACCTCGTCGGTTTTTCAGGGTACAAGGTTCCCCTTGCGGCCTACGCCACCTTCGGAACAGATGAGCTCGCCCGAAACACGGCCGATGCCCTCGGCAGTTTCAACGCCGTCCTCATGGCAAATCACGGGCTGCTCGCTGTGGGCCCCTCCCTTTTAAGGGCATTTACCACCGCCGAGGAGGTCGAACTTGTGGCCCAGATCTACGTGCGGGCAAAGGCTATGGGTGAGCCGGTCATTCTTCCGAGGGAAGAGATGGATAAAATTACAGAGAAATTTATAAACTACGGTCAGAAGTGAACGGGGAGGGGAAATCAGCAGAGCGAACAGCAGGAAGAGCTTCAGACAACTCTGTCGAAGAGAAATCCAAGAATTTCGTTGCGCCGCTCAATGAGCCGCACAATTTCGTCGGAGGGGATTTTTCGGATAACCCTGTCTTCACCGTTGCTCTCGGTGACCACGACCTGAACGAGGTCGGCCTCCTCCCGAATGGTGAAGCGGAGATGTCGGAGGTGAAGGGCTGCCAGTTTTTGAAAACTCTCCAAGGCTCCGTCGAGATCTTTGCTTGTCTGACGGATCTTGAGTTGGGTCAGCTCTGAAAAAGCCCGTTGAGCCTCGTAGGACTTTCTGAGTTTATCAGAATCAGGAACAGGCCGTCCGGTTCGTTCTCCCGCGAGGGCATAGGGAACGGAAACAGGGGAGATCATGAACGTCACCTCCAGGCGATGATGCCACTACAAGAACTATACTTCCGGAGGGCGAGAGAAGTCAAGCAATTTCAATAGTTTCTTCGTCGGGCGAAAAAAATTGACAAGGGAAGAGAAAAAGGTATAATTTATGTGGTTTATTTTCATTGACAATTGAAACTCTTATCGAGAGAGGTGGAGGGACTGGCCCGATGAAGCCCGGCAACCTGCCTGAAAAGGTATGGTGCCAATACCAGCAGCCGATGGCTGACTGATAAGGGGGCATGTTTGACGCACATTCAAAGGCCCTTCTTCGTGAAGGGTCTTTTTTTGTCTATCTAATTCTGAAACAGGAGGAAAAAACTTTGGCCAAAAAGCACTATCTCTTTTCATCTGAATCTGTGACTGAAGGGCACCCCGACAAGGTAGCAGATCAGATCTCCGACGGTATTCTCGACGCCATTCTCGAACGCGACCCCATGGGGCGGGTCGCCTGCGAAGTTCTCTGCACCACGGGGCTTGTCATGGTGGCAGGAGAGATCTCCACCGACACCTACGTTGACATACCGAAGATCGCCCGGGATATCGTGAAGGAAATAGGCTACACCCGGGCCAAGTACGGTTTTGACGGGGATACCTGTGCTGTCCTGACCGCCATCGACGAGCAGTCTGAAAATATCGACCGGGGAGTGAGTGCATCCCTTGAAGTCCGGGAGCAGCAGGGCGGCGAGGAGCTCGAGAAGACTGGCGCGGGAGATCAGGGAATGATGATAGGCTTCGCCTGCAATGAAACGGAAGAATATCTCCCCATGTCCATCGCGCTGGCTCACCGGCTTGCCCGGCGGCTCGCGGAGGTTCGAAAGGACAAAACCCTTCCCTACCTTCGTCCCGACGGCAAGACCCAGGTAACCCTTGAATATGAAGACGGCAGAGCCGTTCGGGCCCACACTATTGTGGTCTCCGCTCAACATCATCCCAAGGCCACGGCGGAACAGATCTCAACGGACATTAAAAAGCATGTTATCGGCCCCATCGTGCCTCCTGAGCTTATGACCGATGAAACCCGTATACTCGTGAACCCTACGGGCTGCTTCGAAAAGGGCGGCCCCATGGCGGATACAGGGCTCACCGGCCGCAAGATCATCGTCGACACCTACGGCGGATGGGTCTCCCACGGAGGCGGCGCCTTCTCTGGAAAGGACCCGACAAAGGTGGACCGTTCTGGTGCTTATATGGCGCGGTATGCCGCGAAGAACGTAGTGGCCGCAGGGCTGGCCGACCAGTGCCTTATCCAGGTCGCCTACGCCATCGGCGTGGCAGAACCAGTATCCATCATGATCGATACCTTCGGGACGGCTCAGGGCATCTCCGACGAGAAGATCACCGCTCTCGTGGAAAAGGTCTTCGATTTTCGCCCTGCGGCGATCATCCGGGACCTCGATCTCAGAAAGCCCCAGTATCGCCGCCTTGCCGCCTACGGACACATGGGGCGGATCGACCTTGACCCTCTTCCCGCCTGGGAGCGCACCGATCGGGCTGAAGAGCTGGCACGGGCAGCGGGAAAAG
>CAYZZX010000028.1:15983-20177 GCA_964483085.1 uncultured Synergistaceae bacterium | reverse complement strand
CAGCCGAGGACGTGAAAAAAGTTGAACGGCGACTGGCCGCCGAAGAGAAACGCTCGTTGAAAAATCCGGAAAGCCTGGAGAGCATTGAAAAAGACGGCAATGCCTGATGCTTCCTAACCAGAACGGCTGACATAAAATCACATATCTGCTCTTTTGACCAACATACTCCAGCAGGACTGTTTTAGGTATAGATAGTTGGACGGATTAGGGCAAGCGCGGCAACAACCGGCCCATTGAAGCGGGATATCTCAAGACATTCCAGAAACCGAGCACCCCGTTAACTGCGGCAAGTTTCGGGCTATTTTACCCCCCCAACCTGCCATGGTTCCCCGGGCGAGGTCCACTCTGGGTTTGTTAAAAGAGAAGGGGGAGGGTCCGATGATTGGACCCTCCCCCTTCCGCTTTCTTTTCCCCTATTTCGACTGGCGCACCACCAGGGCAGCGAAGTACCCTGCTCCGAGGCCGTTGTCGATGTTCATGACCGAGACCCCCGAGGCGCAGGAGTTGAGCATGGTCAGCAGGGGAGCGATGCCGCCCAGGTTGGCTCCGTACCCTGTGCTCGTGGGCACGGCCACTACGGGACAGGCGACAAGCCCGCCCACTACGCTGGGGAGGGCCCCCTCCATCCCCGCGACTGCGACGATGGCCCGGGAGCTCTGAAGGATTTCCACGTGGGCAAGCAGACGGTGGAGACCGGAGACCCCCACGTCGTAGAGGCGCACCACTTTGCACCCCATATATTCCGCCGTCACCGCTGCTTCCTCGGCTACGGGCACGTCGCTGCTGCCTGCGGTGATCACCGTGAGGCCGGGAATGGGGTGATCGGGAAGTTTCCCCCTGGCGATGATCCGAGCCTTTTCGTGATAGACTGCGTCGGAAATATGCCGGTGGACCAGCTCAAAATGGGCCGGTGTCGCCCGGGAAAAGAGGACCGTCTCCGGATTGCCCACGAGGGATGAGGCGATGGTCTCCATCTGGGCGTCGCTTTTTCCCGGACAGTAGACGATCTCGGCGAACCCCTTGCGAAGAGAGCGGTGGGTGTCGAATTTGACCTCCCCCATGTCCCGGAAGGGCATGGCTTTGACCGCCTGCACCATTTCCTCTTCGGAGAGGGTTCCCTCCTTCATCTGACGGAGAAGGGAGAGAAGAAGCTGTTCATTCATCGGGAAAAATCCTTTCATGCAGAGGTTTTCCGGGAAGCCGATCCTTCCTTTCCGCATCTCCCGGCAGAAGGTCTGCAGAAAGAGGGGGAGAGAAAGAGGTTTATGGAAGGATCTGCTCCATAGAGGTGAAGATATGGTAGCATATATTTCCAGGTCCTTGATTCTTTTTCATGCCGGTTCAGGGGCTTCCGGAGGAGTTTTTCCGGGAAAGGCGGTGGGTGCAATGGCGGCGATACAGGTAATTTCCTTTAACCCGGGCCCCGGCTCGGAGGATCTCCTCGCGTGGCGGTACGTGGATCCGGCGAACCCTGAGAAGAGCGACGAACTGGGGACGTGGTCCCAGCTTGTGGTGGGTGAATCCCAGGAGGCGGTCCTCTTCCGGAACGGCCAGGCCCTCGACCTCTTCGGCCCCGGACGGTATACTCTCTCCACGGCGAATGTTCCCCTCCTCTCCCGGGTGGTGAATCTCCCCTTCGGAGGAGAATCGCCCTTCAAGGCGGAGGTCTGGTTTGTCAATAAAGTCCATGTCCTCGACGTGAAATGGGGGACCGCCGTTCCGCTGCAGCTCCAGGATCCGAAATACGGCATTCTGCTCCCCGTGCGTTCCTACGGTCAGTTCGGCGTGCGGGTTGAGGACTCGAGAAAATTTCTGATAAAGCTCGTGGGCGCCCTTCCCCGTTTCGACCGGGAAGCCCTTGTCCGCTATTTTCGGGGACTTTTGCTGACCCGGGCGGCGGATCTCATCTCCACCTACCTCGTGCACAAGAAGATCTCCGTTGTGGAGGTGAACGCCTTCCTCGACGAGATCTCCGATGAAATGCTTGATCGGGTGCGGCCTCTTATGGGGCAATACGGCATCGAAGTGGTCAACTTTTTCGTGAACTCCATCAATATTCCCGAGGAAGACCCGGCGGTGGCGGAACTCAAGAAGACTCTCACCGAGCGGGCGAAGATGGAGGTGCTGGGGTACAGCTATCAGCAGATGCGTTCCTTCGACGCCCTCGATAAGGCCGCTTCAAACGAAGGGGGCGGAAGCCTTATCAACGCCGGTCTCGGCCTTGGTATCGGCGTGGGTATGGGCGGCCCCTTCGGTAAGATGGCCGGAGAGATGGGGCAGAACCTCACCTCCGATGATTCTCCTCAAGCGAGGACGGTCTCCTGCGCGAAATGCGGCCAGGCCTCCTCCGAGGGCGCTGCTTTCTGTTCCAGGTGCGGCGCACCCCTTCCGGGAAAGAGCGCCTGCCCGAAGTGCGGAGCTTCTCTCCGGGAGGGAGCAAAATTCTGTTCCGAATGCGGTCAATCTGTGGTTCTTGCCTGCCCGTCCTGCGGTGGGACCGTTCCCGCAGGGGCGAAATTCTGCCCCGAATGCGGTCAACCTCTTGTGGGCGAGAAGTAGGCAGGAAAGAGCAGGAAAGAAAGGAAGGAAAAATTCCTTATGAATAGGATGTTCACGAAAAACTTCATCGTTCTGCTGGTCGCGGCCGTCGTTCTCGCCGGTCTGAGTGCGGTCATGCTGCTACTCACACCTCAAGAGGCCCGGGCAGGAAATTTCTGGATCTCCTTCTGGATGATCCTTCTCGCCGCAGTGCTGATCTTCGGGTCCGTTTTTCTGCATCTGCTGGCGGCGGGAAGGAGAGGCCCGTCGCTGCCTCTGCTTCTGGCCATATCCACTACAGCGACCCTCTACGGCTTCTTCGTTCTCGCCGCCGTGGGTATTTTCCATTATTGGCTTGATATAGGGGCGAACCCCTATCTCGCCGTCCATATCGGAGGATTTCTTGTCCTCGTGGGCGGCGGCGGAGCCCTCTCCCTTCTCTCCCTCTCCGCCGGAGAGGCCGACATGGGGGCTTCTCTTAAACGGAGCCGTCTCTTCGTTCTCACCACGCGCATAGCATCCCTGGGAGAGGAACTGAGGCTCTCTCCTTACCGGAGCCTGCTGGAGGAGATGCTGCCACGCCTGAGAGAACTGAATGAAGCCCTCCGCTACAGCGACCCCATTGCCTCTGACGAGATTGAGGAGAGCAACCTCGTCGCTGCGGTGAGCGGTGTGGAGGAGAAGGCCCGGCGCTTCATGGCCGCCTCCTCAGAGGGTGAACGGCGAAAAATCGCCGAGGAGTTCTCTCTATCGCTTGAACGGGCCTTTTCCATCCTCGATCTTCGAAATCAGGCTGTGAGGCAGTCGAAATAGGAAATTTGAAAAGTTGTATGAAAAATCAAGGGGGGAGACCAATGGAGCGACTTGAAAAGACCATATTCGAAAAACTGGAGAACCGGGGAAAGGAAGAATGTCTCTGGTGGGAGGGCTCGTGGCTGACCTGCTCTGACCTCGCCGACCTCGCAGCCCAGTGCGCTTCGGTTCTGCAGGAGGGGAATTTCGGCAGAGGACAGAGGCTCGCAGTACTGCTTCCCAATTCCCCGCTGGTACTCGCCCTCTCCCTTGCGGCCTGGAGCCTCGGCGGAGCCATAGCGCCTCTGAATGCCAAGTCCGGATTACCATCCCTTCTGGGAACCCTGAAGCTCATCGAACCCTGCGCCGCAATCCTCGCTCCGGGCCTCGACGAATTGAAGGAAGCCCTCCTCGAAAAGGGAGTTCCCGCCGTGACCCCCTCCTCCTACACGGTTCCCCTTCCTCCCCTGACAGTGCGAGAGACCTCTCGGGAATCGGAGGATATGGCCGTGATCTTCGCCACCTCGGGCACCACGGGCCTTCCCAAGGCGGTCCCCCTCACCCACGGCAACCTGCTTGACAACGCCTACACCATGTTCGATGCCCTCACCCTGCTGAAGGAAAGCGACGTCTTTCTCAACGTCCTCCCCAACTTCCATTCCTTCGGATATACCGTTGCCGGGATAATGCCCCTCGTGAAGAATATCCGCCAGACAATCCTCGCCTCCTTCCTCCCTCCCGTCGAGGCTATGAAGGCCATCGCCGTCTCGAAGGTCAGCGTCATGATTGTCGTTCCCGCCATGCTCCACTTCATGATCACCGCCGTGGACCGGGGGGCCCCGAAGCCTTCGGCCCTCACCATGA
>CAYZZX010000028.1:12239-15883 GCA_964483085.1 uncultured Synergistaceae bacterium | reverse complement strand
TTCATGATCACCGCCGTGGACCGGGGGGCCCCGAAGCCTTCGGCCCTCACCATGATCGTGACGGGCGGGGACCGGCTCAATATTCAGCTCGATGATAAGGCGAAGGAAAAGCTGGGAGCAGGCATCATTGAAGGGTACGGACTCACCGAGTGCTCGCCCGTGGTGGCGGTGAACCGCAACTATAAGGAGCGGCGTCTCGGAACGGTCGGGCATATCCTTGCGAGCTACGAATGGAAGCTTCGAAACGACGCAAAAGAGGATGTGACATCCTCTGGAGAAGGAGTACTCTGGGTGAAGGGGCCATCGGTGACGTCGGGGTACTTCCGGGATCCCGTCATGACCGCCGATCGGTTTGAAGACGGATGGTTCAACACGGGGGATTTCGTCCGCCTGGAGGAGGGGTGCATCCGCATCCTCGACCGGGTGACGGATATCATCATCGTGGGGGGATTCAATGTGTACCCCCAGGAGGTAGAGGCCATTCTCAACCTCCATCCCGCCGTTTCGTCTGCCGTAGTGGTCGGGATGCCCCATCCCGTGAACGGAGAGGTACCGAAGGCCTTCATCATCCTCACGGAGGGCATGGAGGCCGGAGCCCGGGAGATCATCGATTTCTGCAAAAAACACCTGGCCCACTTCAAAGTCCCGAGAAGCATAGAGTTCCGCACCGAGTTCCCCGTTTCAAGCACGGGGAAGGTGCTCCGCAGAATGCTCAGGGAGGAAAAGAAATAAAAAAAGAAGGGGCTGGAAAACAGGCCCCTTCTTTTTTATTCTGTGCCGGTAGTTTTAGAACGCGTGGAAGCCCACGACGTCGGAGCGCATCTTCATATACCGTTTCTTGGTGATAACCATGTGTTCCTTTTCCATCTCCTTGATTTTGCCGAACATGGTGGCGGCTTCGCCGGTGCTCTCCTTCTCGAGACGCTCGTAAAATTCCATGGCCCGCATCTCTGAAAGATAGGCGGCGGAGGCGATGCGGAGCAGGGAGGTCACATCCCCGAAGTCCTTTGTCTGGACGTGAAGCTCGGGGGAGACGATCATGTCCGGGTCGATGGGGCAACGTTCGCCGTAGAGCTTTTCGTAATACTCCTGAAGGCTCTCTTCGTGCTCGCCCTCCCAGTCGGAGAGTTCGCGAAGTTCCTTCTTCAGGTAATCCTCTTCAACGTTGTCGGCCCACAGACTGTAAAAGCTCTTGGCTTCGACCTCAGCGTGGATTCCGTAGCAGAGCGCTTTTTTCATGTCAAAGGTTGGAGCAGCCATTGATATCCCTCCTCAGTATGAAATCTGTCATTAAATTATACCCCACAGAGAGGGTAAATCACTACAAGTACAGCAATTCTTCAAAATACTTTTGATCTTCCTGGTTTTTCCTTCCCATTATTGGTGGGAAATTGGTAGAATCATCTGGAAGCATGTTGGAAATCAAAGGCGGGGTCAGACCTACACATTTGACAAAGGAAAGAAAATTGCATTTTTTGTCAAATGTGTAGGTCTGACCCCGCTCTCACGGAGGTGTTCGTCATGAAAACCCGCTCCGTTTCCGGCCTTGTTATTTTGTTGCTCTTCTGTCTCATCCTCCCAATCTCACCTCTTCCGGCCTCGGGAGCCTCTCCGGAGGAAGAGGCCTGGCTGAAGATCAACCCCATCGGGAAGCCTCCCTCCCTGAAGCAAACCCAGTACGATTCCCTTGCCGAACGCCTCGGAGACGTGGGGGCGGGGCGCCTCGACCCCCTGGCCTTCTACAACTCCCTGGGCGCGGACGGCCTGACCCTTCCGGATCTCGCCGCCTTCAAGGGGGATTACATCAACGAAAAGACCTCCGAACTGGCGAAGCAGACGGGGAGGCCTCCCCTGGCCTGCATGAGCGATGCCCTGGCTGAATGGAACAAAGCCTTCGGAAGGGCGGAGCGGACCCTCCTCGACGTCCGGCGCAGCAATGTGCAGACCGCCTTCGACCGGGCCGTCGTCCGCTACGCAAAGTCCCATCCGGATTTCCCCTATCTCATCAAGATGGACGTGGGGAGCTGGGCTTCGGAAAATTACCGAGACCTCCGATTTGAAGGGGACATCGATTTTTCCGTCATCGCCTCCATGGTCGAAAATGCCGTGGAGCTGCGGAACCTCTACAATCAGGAAATAAGAAATATCTTCGGTATGGATATGGCGGATCTCGAAGCTCACGCCACCGCCCAGAGAAGGGCCACCACCGATGTGTACATCACCCAGGCCTCGGCGGACTGGGCGGAGATGGACGCCCTCAGACGAGGCCTTCTGCAGGAGATTTCTCTCGAAAATGGCTCTGTGAAATATATCCCCGTCACCGACCCCCTGACCCGGTCCTTTATCTTCGCGAATCTGAAAAACAATATGCAGATCAAGGCCGGAGGGGAGGATCAGCTCGCCCGCCTGATGGACGAGCCCCCCGAAAGAGTGCGGGACGGGCTTGAGCCGTCCATGAGCCTCGAGCTTCTGCGCCATCTGAACACCGATGCCCTTGCTTCGACCCTCTCCTATCATGAAAAACTCGTCAAGATCGCCAAGTTCGTCGAACGGAGCGCCGCCCTTCAGTCCGGCCCACCGGCCGATCCGGCCCTTGCCTCCTGGGCCAAGGCCGTCACGGAGCTGGCGGGCAACAAGGGGCTCCCTCCGGCGGAGCGGCTCAAGCGGATTCTGAGGGGCAGCTCCGCCTTCCTGGGCACTCCGGCGGATATGCCGGCCCTCGAGCGGGCGATCCGTGCGGCGGGGGAGCGGGCTGTGGGGCTTCTCCGGGAGAACATCTCCCGGGGGCTCGATCGGCGGATGAAAACCATTGAGGATACCGAGTCCCCCGAGAGGAAAAGGGGAGAGCAGGAAAAACTCCTGGGTGAACTCGAGGAGATCCACAAGGCCTACGGCGAGAAGGGGGTGGACTTCCCCCCGAAGGCCGCTGAGACCATGGATGCCCTTGCGGCTGCCCTGAAGAGGGAGACCCTCCGCATTCCCCCGGCAGAGATGGAGCGGATGAGAGAGCTCCTCGAGAAGACGGCGGAAAACCCGAAATCCTTTGAGATGTCCCTCATCATGGTCTGGGAAAAGATCGGGTCTTACTATGAAACCGCCGACGCCGCCCTGGATTCCTTCAACAATACGATTGACTATCTCGATAACAACACGGTGGCCCATCTCCGGGCCCTGAACACGGAGCTTCGGTTCGGCAACCCCGAGGGGAAATTCCGCCTGACGATCCCCCTTCCCATCGGAAAGATCAACGACCGGCTGAACGCCACGATCCTCGGTAAAGTGGGAAATTCCCTTCCCTTCAAAGCGTTCAATCTCGGAAGTGAATTTCTTGGGCACTGGGATGCCGTCGCCGGAGGAAGGAACTGGAACGAGAGCTTTTCGAACCTCGGAACCCAGATCTTCCGTTCGAGGGTTCCCGGCGGTGACATCGTGGAGGCCGTGGTCATGGAGAACTATACCCGGGCGGCCATCGGCGTGGTCTATATCCTCTTTCCCACTGCAGCTATCCCCGAAGCTCTCTACGGAATGAGCGTCGCGGCGGCAGAATGGTCCGTGGGGCAGTGGCAGCAGTGGCTCTACAGCGAGATGGTGGACGCCCTCTACGAGGGGACGGAGTTCGAGCGGGAGGGGGACCGGTGGCGGGT
>CAYZZX010000028.1:6789-12139 GCA_964483085.1 uncultured Synergistaceae bacterium | reverse complement strand
GGATTACGAAGGGGAAGTTCAGAAGATGACCCGGCAGTACTTCGCCGAGGTGCTGAAGGAACTGGAGAAGCGGAAGGAATTCCTCTCCGGAGCGGGGATGGAAAAACTCCGGGAGATAGAGAAGGAGCTTGGGTGCGCCAAACCCATCCTCGAGCTGACGGGGGACGCAGAAGAGGACCGTCCCGCCATGGAGAAGGTCCTCGAGGACTGGAAGGGATGGAAAGAGGCCCATGGAGAGCTCATGGCTCTTCGGGAAAAATGGAAGGCCTTCTTTATCCTCGTGCGGAAACCCTCCTGTTCGGCCCTTTCGATTGAGAGTAATCGGGAGGAGGACGAAAGGGAACTCGCCGCCGCCCGGCAGGCCCTGGGGGAGGCCCGTCGGGGCGTGGAGGAGATCGTGGGGCGGGAGAAAGCGGACTTCAAGACCGTCCAGCCCGCGGCCCGGGCCCGGATGGGGGCGGCGATCTATCCCTCGGGCAGCCCTCAGCGGCGAGAAATGATCGACGAATACCGGGAGTATCTCGACTCCCTCCGGGGGAAACAGACCCCCCTTCTTCTCCGCATAACCGGCCCTTCGACCGTGGAAGTGGGAAGGGAGGAGGAGTTCACGGCCCTCCTCGACCGGGAGGTCCGCTCCGTCCGGTACGACTGGGGATTCGCCTCGGGAGGGGAGGGAGAGGGCCTCAGGGGAGGAAGGACTGCCAGGATCACCTGGATCCCCGCGCAAGCAGGGGAGAGAAAGCTCGAGGTCCATGCTCTGGCGGATCTCCCCGGCACGGACTGGGTGCGGGCGGTCCACACCGTCACGGTGCTCACTTCCGAAGAGGCTCCGAAGGCGGAGCTGCGCCTGACCGCCCCCGTCAAGGTTATGAACGCCGGAGAAAGGGTGCCGCTCACCGCAGAGACCGTTCGTTTCGGTCTGGGCGGGGTAGGGTTCACCCGGTACTTCTGGTTCATCAACGGCCGGCAGGTCCACGCCTCCGCAGAAAACGTCTTCCTCTTCGACGGAATCGGGTACGAGGGAGAGGTCGTCACCCTGAAGGTGGAGGGAAGATCGGACAACATCATTGCGTCGGACTCCTCTCTGCGACTCGCGGTGGAGCCATCCCTGGGAAGTGAGAAGGATCTCAAGGTGCTCATCGCCCCCGAGATATCGGAGATCGCCGCCGGAAGCTCCCTCCGCCTCCGGGGGATCGTCTTCCCCCGTTCGGGAGAGGGAAGGCTGGAATACCAGTGGTCGGTGAACGGAGAGCCCGTAAGGGATAATAACGGCAAAAGCACCCTCCTCTTCGACAGCGCGGGAAGAAAAGAGGGGCCCGTCGAGATCTCCCTCTACGCCCGTCAGGTCACGGAGGGGGAGTTCATCCTCTACGAGGGGCAGGCGGTCAGGATAATTGAACTGGTCAAAGATGCCCCCGTCTCCCTTGCGCTCGCCCCCTACCCCCGGAAGACGGACGACGCAACGGATATAAAAATCTGCGTCTCCAACCCCCGGAATGACGTGACCTATTCGTGGTACGAATGGAACTCCGGGGGGCAGCGGTGGAGCGTCAATACCATCGCGGTCGCCCCCTGCATGACCAAGTCCCCCCGGGGGCTTTCGGGGCAGGACCTCCGCTTCCGGGTCGTCGCGGAGGACGGTAAGGGGAAGTCCGCCACCCTCGATACGGACTTCATCACCGTGACCGATCCGCAGTGGGAGCCGGCGGGTGAGGAGGAGGAGCGGGAAGAAGGAGAGGAAGGGGAAAAGGAAAAGCCGGAAGGGCAGAAAGAGGAAAAGCCTGTACCAGAACCGCAGGATAAGAAGAAGACGCCTGCGGAGAAAGAAGGTACAGAGCCTCCCGCCGAAATAGCCGAGACGAAGGGGGATATCCGCCTGGTGGTTCCGGCCCGGGTGATGGAAGGGGACATTCTCACGGTGCGGGCGGAGCTTCCTCCCTCTATGGCGGAAAAGGCCGCCTCCTCCTACCGGTGGGGACAGGAGATGAACGCTCCTCTCCGTCCCTACGCCCTTCTGAACGAAGATGCCGGAGACGGCAGAACCTCCGTTCCGGAGGGGCAGATCCAGTTTCTTCCCAATGTCAATTTCCGGGGGAAGAAGGGCAGTATCGGCATCTTCGTCTACGAGAAGCTCAAGAGCTATCAGAAGGGAACTCCTCTGACCTCTCTTGGCGAGGGGTTCGCCGACCCTGAGGTGCTGCCCATGGGGTGCTCCGTGACGGCGAGCTCCAACTGGGCCGGCGGGCCGAAGGAGAACGGCTTCACCCTGCTGCGGAGCAGCCAGAAGGACGACCCTCTGGGCTGGAAGGGGGAGTTTCTGGTCGAGATCGGCACCTGGCCCCAGCGGAGCATGGAGGCCCTCGAAAAAGAGGTTGTACAGAACGAACCCTTCGGTTCGAAAGAAGCCGTCTCCATAGACGACTACAAGGGGTACATGATGGTCCGCACTCTCCTCAGCAGGAAACATGTCGACAGGCAGGAGGTCTTCGTCGGCAGTTTCAGCGGATCGGCAATTCTGAAGGGGATGGTCTTGAAGGGGGAGGTTTCCATCTGGTTTTCAGCCTCTCTCAACTGTACAAGCCCCGACCAGTCTCGCCGGGAAGAAGTTCAGGAAGAGCTGGACAAAGCCCTCATCGGGCTCCGGGCAATTCTCGCAAGCATCAGGGTTGTCCCCGATCCGAAACGGACGACCTCAGCCCCCGAAGGCACGGCAAAAATGGAGAAGGAAGGGGCCGTTTCGCTGAAGAGAATATCCCCTGTCTCAGGCCCCGTCGCCGCGGGAACCCCCCTCGAGCTCCAGGCCTCCCTGGGGGAGGGGAATAAGGAGAAGGACGTCCTCTTCCGCTTCGAACCGAGCACGGAGGTCGCCTTCTCCCCCGCTGAAAGCCCAGAGGGGAGAACTCGGGCGGTCTTCTCCGAGCCCGGAAAGGTGGGGATCTGGGTATCCGCCCTCCGGGAAAAGGGGGAGACCCTGGGCGAGTCGGACCAGATGGAGATCGAGGTCATCGGCCCGGAACTCACCTTTGCCGTCACGCCGAAGGACGGAAGGGTGGGGCAGGAGATCGAGGTGAAGGCCTTAACAAAACCCCCTCTCCCAGAAGGAGCCTTCGTGGTATGGAATCTGAAGGGAAAATCCCGCCGGCAGGGAGCCCTCGCCGCCGATACCACCCGGTTTTCCTTTCTGGCCGAGGAGATGGGCACCTATTCGGCCGAGGCGGAGGTGCGCAGCCCCAAGGGGGAAATTCTGGCCAAAGGAAGGGCCTCTGTGGAGATAAAGGGGTACGAAGTGGTCGTGACAATCCTCGGTCCCGCAGGGCCGCGTCCTCAGGAATGAGTGGAGGGGAAGGGCCTTCAGACCCTGGAAAAGAGCACCTTCCTCCGGGACGAGCATGTGAAGGGGAAGGCGGAGATCAGGGAGAAGGACGCTCCCAAGGATCTGCGCTGGAAGTGGATTCCCGGAGAGGGGACCTCCCTCGTCTCGACGGGCATAGGGTCGGAGGCGACGCTCTACGGCAATGCGGCGGGCACGGCATCGGTTGTTGTGGAGATACGGAACGCCGAAGGGCTGCTTCTCGGCACGGGATCCGCCTCCTTTCCGGTGGTCGAGCTCCCTCCGGAGCTGGCTTCTCCTCCCCTGAAGGTGAGCATAACCCCGGAGTCGGCCGATCTCTCGGTGAACGGTTCGGCCGTCTTCACGGCCCAGGGGGAGGGGGGAAAGCCCCCCTACCGCTATGAATGGAGCGGAGACGCAGCGGGAACGGCCGAAAAGGTTACCCTCGTTGCGGACTCTCCGGGTAAAAAGAGCCTCACGGTGACGGTGACGGATGCGTTGAAGAAGACAGAGCGGGCGACTCTTTCGGTCGACGTGAAGCCCTTCTCTGTGACCATTACCGGTCTTCCCGAAAGGGCGTCCCTCGGCGAATCTCTCACCTGCCGGGTGGATTATCCCCTCTCCCCTCCGGGATCGGGAGTTAATCGCAATCCCGTCCCCCTGATCCGGCTCGCCGGGGATCCGCTCATCCTCTGGGACCCATCCGACAGAAGGGGACCGGGATTTTCGGGCAGAGCTGTGCAGCCCGGTGCGGCCTCCGTATGGGCGGAGGTCATAAACAGAAAGGGGAAGATCCTCGGAACGTCGGAGAAATTCACCGTCTCCGTAGCCGAACCCCGTCTTTCCCTGATCCTTCCCGAGACGGTGCAGCCCGGAAAATTCTTCCTGGCGTTCGTGGAGCTGCCGAAGGAAATAGCGGGAAAGAACCTTCTCTCCTTCAAGTGGAAGGACTCCCTCCGGACGGATCTGCGCTGGGGCAGCGAAGATGGGCGGGAGAACCTCGGCCCAGTCTACGGCCTTGATCCCGTATCGGTCTCCGTCCTCGTGGAGGCAAAACAGGGGACTTTCCGGACGGAGCTTGAGGGAACCGTCCGGGTGGAACCTCTGAAGGTCGATATACAGGTCGGGAGGGTCTCGGGAGTTGAAAAAATAGTTCATCCCGATGGACGGGTCGACTACCCGGCACAGGGGGAATGGATAGAAGGACAAACTCTCTCCCTGACGGCCGTTCCCGCCGTCATCAACTATGGAGCAGCCTGGGAATGGACTCTGGACGGAGGTGGGCGCCTGGAATACGGATCTCCGTCAAATGCCCATGTGACTCTTCCCGCGCCCGGAAAGATCTCCGTGACGGCCGTGATGAAACTCGGAGGAAAAGAGGCGGGCAGGGGGGGTATTGAACTGTCCGTCCTCCATTCGGCGAAGAAGGGGGAGGCCGCCAGGGAGTTCCTCACCGCTCAAAACGCCGAAAAGAACCGCTCCTTTGAATCGGCCGTGGCCTCCATGGAAAAAGCTGCGGCCCTCGATCCGGAAAATCCGGCCATTGTCCGGGAGCTTGCCCGGATGAAGGGTGCCCTCGACCGTTCTCGGGCAGATTCGAAACGGGAAAAGGCCCACGAGCTCTGGAAGGCGGCGGGCGAACTGCAGAAGAGGGAAAAGTACGAGGAAGCGATAGGAAAATACAGCGAGGGGCTTGAGCTCTTCCGGGAGCCCTCGGTGGAGGAGCACGTGAAAAAACTTGAGGCTTTCCTTGCCGCTCTCCGGAAGAAGGAGGCGGAGGAGGTCGCAGTGAGAGGTCGGGCTGAAGCTCTCTGGAAGCAGGCCGCCGCCCTCCAGGTGGCGAAGGAGTACCAGGGGGCCATCGAAAAATATCGGGCAGGGCTGGCTCTCTCCCCCGATGCCAAGGTGGAGGAGCACGTCCGGAAGCTCGAGGAATTCCTCGTCCGACAGCAGCGGGAAGCTCTCGAACGGGCTGAAAAGGACAAACTCGAACGGGAGCGCAAGGCGGCCCTTGACCGT
>CAYZZX010000028.1:0-6689 GCA_964483085.1 uncultured Synergistaceae bacterium | reverse complement strand
GAAGGCCGAGCTTGACCGCGCAGCCAGAGAGAAGGCGGCCAGGGAGAAAGCTCTTCGGGAAAAACAGGAAGCCGAACGGGCGGCGGCGGAAAAAGAGAAGGCCAAAAAAGAGGCCGAATCCGCCGGAAAAAACCCCGGCGCCTCCTGGGGCGGATGGAAAGAATTCACCGTGGCCGGAATTTCCTTCGAAATCCCGACCTCCGGTTTTGAGAGCGTGAAAAAGAGCACGGGTATGGAAAACGGAAAATACCCCTACATCAATTTCGACTTTTATGTGAAGGGGAAGAGGGTGGCCGTCGTCCGGGTGGGTACTCTCCGCCCGGGGCTGAAGGACGGGGACATAAAATCTTTCTATACGGGCAAAAGCAGCAACCGCATTTTCGATACCCTCACGGGGGAGGGCTCGGCGACAGTCGGAGGCAGAAGGGCCTACTTCCTCGAGGGGACGGCACCGGGGATCACCCGGAAATTCTTCTTTGTCTCCGACGGAGGTGAGGGGGGCACGGGGGCCTACCTCCATGTCCTCGCCGCGCAGGGGAAGGGATGGACCCAGTACAGGCCTCTCTTCGACCAGATTGCCGCAAAGATGCGCTTCGGTTCTGCACCAAAAGGCGGAGGTTCCGGAAAGAAGCCCGCCGAACCGGGAAAGACCCCCCCTTCGGGGTGGAAGGCCGTCTCCGTGGGCAGTGTGAAGTTCTCCGTCCCCGCCTCATGGAAATCCGAGACCATGGAGGAGCACGATGTGGAGAAGCTCCACCTCTTCTTTGAGGGAAGCGTCGACAGCCCCTCCCTCGGCGTCTCTGGCGGAGTCCTCAAGGATTATGCCAAGGCGAAAAAGGACCTGAAGGGAGCCCGGCAGATCACCCTGAACGGCGTCAAGGTCTTCCGCAGCGACGACGGCCCCGCCATCTCCCTCCTCTTCCCCCCCGCGGGCGGCAAAAAAGCAGTCGGCCTCATTCTCTTCCGCGGAAAAGGCGGAAAAAAAGAAACCCTGGATAAAGTCCTCAACAGCATCACCCAATAAAGGCAGAGAAAAGGCGGGGGTCAGACCTACACCTCCGCCATCGAGGAGGAATTATTATTATCAGGAAAATTGCATGCATACTTCTTTTTTTGTTCTTTTTGCATCCTCTGGTGAAAAGCGCGGAGAGTGTGGAAGGCCTTCTCCCAAATTTGACACTGGAGGAGAAGGTCGGACAGATTATGATGGTCTTTTTCGAGGGAAGCGCTCTCTCCGAAAACCTCCGCAAGTTCGTTGCGGAGCTGAAGGTTGGAGGCGTCATTCTTTATTCAAGTCGGGGCAACGTCGAATCCGTAAGGCAGGTAGCCGAACTCAACGGAGCCGTACAGCAAACTGCCCTTGACGTCGGTTCACTGCCTCTCTTCATCGCTATTGATCAGGAGGGGGGAGTGGTTGCCCGCATCCGGGAAGGCGTGACCCTTTTCCCGGGGAATATGGCCCTCGGAGCGGCAGGAGATCCGTCCCTCGCGGGGCGCGTAGCTTCCGTCATTGGAGAGGAGCTGGCAAGCCTCGGCATCAACGTGAACTTTGCTCCTTCTGTGGACGTGAACAACAATCCGCTGAATCCGATCATCGGCGTCCGTTCCTTCGGCTCCGATCCGCAGGCGGTAGCCAGACTGGGAACTGCCATGATCTCCTCCTTTCTGGAAAAGGGGGTCCTCCCTGCGGCGAAGCACTTTCCCGGACACGGAGATACGGCGGTGGATTCGCACACCGGACTGCCTCTTATCCCCGTTTCCAGGGACAGACTCGAAGGAGTTGAATTCCCTCCTTTTCAGGCGGCCATCGATGCGGGCGTTCCCATGGTCATGACAGCCCATGTCCTTGTTCCATCCCTCGACGAAAAAAATCCCGCCACCCTCTCTTCATCCATCCTCGGAATGCTTCGTTCCGAGATGGGGTTCAAAGGGATCATCATCACTGATTCCATGGGCATGGCAGCGCTGAAAAAAGAAAGAACCATGGAGGAGACAGCGATCGATGCATTCAACGCGGGAGCCGATATCCTGCTCTTCGGGGCGGACAAAGGACACGTGGAGACTGAACACTTCGGAATGTACTCCGCCCTGTTGAATGCCTGCCGCACGGGGAAAATATCCACGGAGCGTCTAGACGAATCCGTGGGAAGAATTCTGAAGGCGAAAAAGGATCTGGGGCTCCTCAAAGAGGACTGGCGGCCGGAATTTGCCCCCCGTCTTTCGCCGGAAGGTAGGGCAACCGCCCGGGAGGCGGCGCTGCGAAGCATAACCATCGCCCGAAACAGAAAGGAAACCCTTGAGACCGTCCGGGATGGAAGTAAACGCCCACTCCTCTGGCCGAAGGAGCGCATCGTTGCCGGGAGGGCTTTTGCAGAACTTCTTTCATGGGTTGACCTCGTAGCAGTTCCCGAAAAACCGAACGAAAAAGATATAGCCGAAGTGCTTCATCTCGTGACCGACGCGGACAGAGTGCTGATCGCGGACTACGATAGCAAGAGAAATCCAGAGTGGCTCAACCTCATCCGACAGATAGGGGAAGACCGAACCCTCCTCCTCTCCCTGCGGACGCCCTACATTCTCCAGTCCCTCTCGTCACTGGCAGGATCAGTTATTGCCTACAGCGACAATCTCCCCTCCCTCCAGGCCCTTGCCGATGTGCTGAACGGAAAAGCCCCCGCCGAAGGAAAACTTCCTTAAACTGGCGTCAGACCTACATATTTGACAGAACTGTCAAATATGTAGGTCTGACTACGTGTCTTGGGGCTTGTGAAATAACGCTTTAAGTCAATTGTATTGCAAGGATACTATTCCAAATTGGCAGTAATGAAGTTTTAATAACCCCTTCTTCGTTATTTCTGTTATAATGTTTGTCTGCTAAATGCGCTATTTCAAATCGTGTGCATTTATTGCGGAACTTGGATACAGAGGGGGAAGGGTATATGAATACACTTCGGGGAAGACTGGTAATTGTGTTTATGATCTTGAGCCTTGGGGGGCTTGCGGTCATTGGATTTTTAGGGGTGAACAACTCGGGGAAGGCGCTGATAGAGTCTGCGGAGAGAGAGGGGATGGCCCTTGGCAAAGGGGTTGCTGGAGAGACGGAGCTTTTCTTTCGCGAGCGTCTTAATTTTCTTCGTCTTCAGTCTCAGCGGAATGTAGTCAGGTCCATGGAGTGGGAAACTCAGAAAGCTGGATTGCAGGAGGCAATAAGAGAATATGACGGCATTCTGGACGTCCTCGTCCTTACACCTGAAAGAGAAGAGCGATATCTGACCGGCGCTATGGAGGATGCCGCGCAGTCTCTGGACGTCTCAAAAGTTCTGAATGAAGGGAAGCGGATTGTCTCTCCTGTCATTACACTGAAGAAATCCGGAAAGAAAATCTTTCTTTTTGCCGTTCCGATCCTTTCGGCTGAAGGAGCCACTCTGGGGCTTCTCGCCGCCGCTGTGGATACTGCTTCCCTTGAGCCCATTACATCACCGGTCCGGTGGGGGGCGACGGGTTATGCTTTTGTAGCTGATCAAAAAGGGATCATTGCGGCCCATCCGAACAAGGTGCACGTGGCCGTACTCAATGCCTCCGTTGAAGGCGGCCCCATTACGACCGAGCTCGCAACGTCCATAAGAAAAGGGCTTGCTGGTGAGAAAGGCCTCGGACAGTACAGCTTCGAAGGTTTTGATAAATATGTCGCCTTTCACCCTGTGCCGACCCTTGGCGGCGTATTGGCCATTACGTCTACGGTGGATGAGTTTCTTGCCCCCGTACGGGAAATCCGGAACGCCCTGCTGGTCGCCGGGCTGATCATCGCCCTGCTCGTGATCGCGGCCTCCCTCTGGATGGCCGGAAGCATCGCGAAGCCCATCGACCTTGCCGCGCAAAGAATGAAGCAGGTGGCCGAAGGGGATCTCACCTCTACCGTAAAGATAACGTCCTCCCTCAGGGAAGTCCGGATGCTCGAGGAGTCGATCAACTCCATGATCACCCTCATGTCCGCCTCCCTTGGAGAGATTCGGGCAAATTCCCGGTCTGTCCTCTCCCGGGCGGAGGATATGAGCGCGGCAGCTGAGCAGTTCTCCGCGTCAATTGATGAAGTTCTCGCTCGGGCCGAAAGGTCGAGTACCAACACCGAAAGCTCTGCCGCCGCCCTCGAGGAGACGAATGCCGGAGTGGAAGAGGTTGCAGCAGGAGCCCAGGCGGGAGCCCGGTCTGCCGCCGCCGCAGGCGAAGAAGCGGTCGGCATCGCCCAGGCAGCCGACGCGGGAGGCAAGTCAGTTCAGGCTATTGAAGTCCTCATCGGCAAGACAGCGTCTGCCGGTGAAAAAGTAAGCGATGCGGTGGAAAACCTCGCCGAGACGGTGAAGAATATCTCAGGGTTCGTGGCCACGATCACGTCCATCGCGGACCAGACGAATTTGCTGGCTCTCAACGCGGCCATCGAGGCTGCCCGGGCTGGAGATGCCGGGCGAGGGTTCGCAGTGGTTGCAGAGGAGGTTCGGAAGCTCGCGGAGGACTCCAACCGCGCTGCCGGAGAGATAGGAAAGCTCATCGGTGATGTAACGAACAGAACGGAGAGCGCTCTGAAGGACACGAAGGGCGCGGCATCCATCATCGAAGAGCTCGTGGAGCGGGCGAATGAGACGAACCTCGTAATCGAAGACGTAGTGAAAAGGGTTAATGTGGTGACTGAACAGATTCAGACCATCGCAGCTGCCATGGAGGAGCAGTCCGCCAGCGCCGAAGAGATGACCGCGGGTATGGACAGCGCCTCCCGGAGCAGCCTCGAGATCTCCGAGCAGGTCGGAGGGATCGCCCTTTCCATGAATGAACAGTCGAAAGCCCTTTCCTCCATCACCGCTTCTTCCGAGGAGCTTGTGCGTCTGAGCGAGGCCATGGAGCGTTCAGTCGCCGTCTTCCGGATGAAAGAGGAGGAGCCCCTGGGGCTGATGCCCTCAAAACCAGTACGAAAGAGCTGACGAAAAAGCAGATAAAAAGGCCCCCTCGGGGGCCTTTTCGTTTGAAAGTAACCCAATGGGGGTCAGACCTCGTACATAAGAACTGTCACCTGGATTTTTGAGCTGAATTGACGGAAGCAGAGAATAAGCCGATAATGAAAATGTTTTCATCGGTATTTGGAGAACGAATTATTTTTGGGAAGGAGGTTATCGTGTACCGTCGGGGGTTTTTGAAATTGATCGAGGGTTGATCATCTTGATATCCGCCGCGGCAGCGGCGTCTCTTCGACTCGTTCATTTTAAGAGGGAGGTTTTGAGGATGAAAAGGTTTTGGATGGTCCCGATAGTTGCGTTAATCTTTATGGCGGCTTTTTTTGCTGCACTGCCAGCCTGTGCAGATGATTCAGGGGATGAAAGAGTCGTTCCGGTAATCAGGTGGGTGTGTTTCCAGTGCGGTAAGGAGTACTTCACCTTTGCCCCGGACAATATCGACGGAAAGGCTAAATCCGATCATAAAATGGTGAATTACCAACAGTCGAACTGGGTTCTGCTGGGCGATCCCGGGAAATCCGTACCCAAATGCGAAAAATCACCGGATGGAGCGCATTTCTTCGAGAAAAAGCAAGAATTGAACACGTCTCCGTACATTATTCACGAACTGAGAAATTATTACATCGTTTTGAAGAACGGAGGCTCCCTCAAGGCAAAAATAATCAAATGGAAATGCATGTCCTGCGGTATCAATGGTTTTTGCTTTCTGGGAGATGACATGGATTCAGCGACGTCGATAAGATTTGACGGTGTGCAAAAAGTATACAACATGAAGTCTGGAAGCAGAATTAATGAATGTAGACTTAAAAACTACCGTGGTGACAATATAAAGTGTCATATGTTTGATTTTACGGACAAGATAGAGCCAAAGTCGTTTGAAATAGCCAAGAGTCTCTCGAATATGTGGTATTCGGATTAGACGAATGGTACATTCAGGAGGAGGCATTGGAATGAAAAAAATCATGTTGTGGGGATTGGTGGTTGCAGCCGTGCTTTTCGGAGTGTACGGCGAGGCTATGGCGAAACTTCCGCAGACCTATAGTGAGTTCAAAGCGCGCTATCAGAAAGAGGGGCGCACGATGGAGGGAGCGGCGCACCTTTATTTTGAGGCGGTCTTCAGCTATTTGAACGAAAATACCCGGAGCGAAGCCTCAAAAATGCTGCGATACGCCATGTATTTACCCATGCCCCTGGAACAGTCAAATAACTACAGGACATTCGTTGAGCGTATGAAAGATAGCGACTTTCATTATATTTTCAGAAGCTTTGCCGAAGGGACGTCGCCGGAAAACAGCTATACCATGTCACCGGACAAGTTTAAGCTCAATATAGTGTCAACGAGAAAAGAATCAGATTTCACCCACCTCTTTCTCAGAAGTTCAGGGGCGGACAGCCCCCGATCGATCTGGATGCAGGAGCAGGACGGGCTGTGGTACACGATAAACAACGCATCGACCTACTCTCAGGTCCGTGAACCCAAGGTGGCTGCTGACGCACGGCGTAACGCCCATGACGCGGATTACGATGTCTTGCTGCCGGAGCCATCGAAAGAAAAGACAACTCAGGAAAATAGCAACAAGGATGATTCAAGCGAAGATTCGGGTGCAGTGTGGAGTAAATAAGAGTTTTATCGGGGTCAGACCTACACATTTGACAAGCTTGTCAAATGTGTAGGTCTGACCCCTC
>CAYZZX010000027.1:13272-20790 GCA_964483085.1 uncultured Synergistaceae bacterium | reverse complement strand
CTATGTTTTCAACCAATGGGCCTTTCGTTTGAAACATTATCTGCTGCAGCATTTCCGCAGAGAAGAGAACTATCAGGTGTGCCGACCCTCATCCGGACAGTACGCCCGAGAGACGCCGCTATATTGACGAGGGCGTCGAGGGAAAATTTGGAGATCCTCCCCCGCAGCAGGTCGGCCGTACGGGGCTGGGTTATTCCGCAACGGGCTGCCGCCTCGCTCTGAGTCCAATGCCGATTCTCGATAAAAGAACTCACTTCGTTCATCAGTTCAGACCGGAGACGAAGATTAGCCCCTTCCTCCGGGGTATCGGCCAGAACGTCCCAGACACTCTTGTATTCTTCTGTATCAATCATTGAGTATCACCTCGCTGGAAACCCGGTTCATGCCTTTCGCCCGGGCGACAACACCCAAAGCTCTGGCGATATGACTGGCATCTCCAGTCTCGAAGGCATCGGCCATGGATACGGGAATTGTTTCGTCACTGTCCAGAACAGCTGCGGGATCATAATCATACAAATCCTCATTTACTGGAAATCACCTCTCCTTTGCAATATTTGCAGAGAGTTTTGTGTATGAACTTCCTAAACTCTATTGTAAGCTAAAAACTACAAAACCCTCGATAAAAATCATAAAATCCCCTTCCGCAATCACCTCTCGAAGCGGGGCCAGTCATCAAGCTCTCCGCGGGAGAGCACTCCTCCTGCGAAGACGTACCTGGGTTCAACAGCGGCGATCTCCTCTCCGCTCAGGGGAGCGATGTTCCTGTCGAGGATTATCAGGTCGGCGCAGAAGCCCGGAGCAAGACGGCCGAGGCGGTCCTCTTGCCCTACTGCCCGGGCGGGGTTGGACGTGAAGAGGGGAAGCCCCTCTTCCAGAGTGAGCCGTTCTTCCGGGGCGAGGATCTCCGTTCCGTTCCGGGATGAGCGTTCCATGAGATCCCGGAGGGCCTGCCAGGGGTTGACCGACTCCACGGGAGCGTCGCTTGAGGCACAGAGAACGAGCCCTTTCTTCCAGAGGGAGCGCCAGCGGTAGGCCCAGGGCATGCGCGCCTTCCCCAGGCGGCTCTCGGCCATGTTCAGATCGCTGGGGACGAAGGCGGGCTGGATGTCGCAGAAGAGCTCCAGGGCGGCCAGCCGTCTGCGCTGGTCGGGGCGGCAGACCATGAGGTGGTTGATCCTGTCCCGCAGGCGGGGGGGTCCGAACTCCCCGTCGAGGCGCTCGATGCACCCCAATCCCTGGTCGAGGGCCCGGTCGCCGATGGCGTGGAGCAGGGTCTGAATGCCTCTCTCCCGGGCGGACCGGAGTTTTTCGTAGACCTCCCCGTCCGTCCAGTTGAGCCGTCCCTCCTCGAATTCATCGTCCCTATAGGGGGAGGTCAGGGCGGCGGTACGCCCTCCGAGGCTGCCGTCGAGAAATATCTTGAGCCCCTGGTAGTGGACCCATCCGTCCCCGAAGCCGGTGGAGAGGGTGGGGGACGGAAGGGCGTCGTGATAGGAGAAGATGCGCAGCGGAAGGGATCTCTCCCGGTGAAGGTCCATATAGAGGGCGAGATCCTCCTCCATGCCGTAATCCAGAGCGCCGCAGGGGTGGGCGCAGGTGATCCCCCATGAGGCGAGCTCGAAGCAGGCTTTTTTCAGCGCGCTGCGGAGGGAGGGGCGGGAGAAGACATTGTGCTCCATGGCCCGGAGGGCGGGGATCCCCTCCCGTTCGAGGAGCACCCCCGTCTCGCTTTCGATGCCCGAAAGGGCCAGGGCTCTGCTGTCCGCCACGTTGACGTGGGTGCAGACCCGCTGCAGAAGAATCGGATGTGGAAGGGCCAGCCCGTCAAGGTCGCTCTTCGTTATGGAGCGCCCTTCGGGCCAGTGGGAGTCGTTGTAGTTCCACCCCCGGATCCACCGGTCCGGAGGAAGTTTTTCCGCCTCGTCCTTCACGAGGGAGAGGACCTCCGGAAGGGTTCGGGCGGGCGAGAGGTCGAGGAGGGTTTGCTGCTTCGCCCAGGTGGCGAGGTGGATGTGGCTGTCCGTGATGCCCGGAAGGACCGATTCCCCTTCGAGACGAAGCTCCCGGCAGGTCCTTCCTGCGGCGGAGCGGACTTCCTCCTCGGGGCCGGCGGCGGCGATGAGGCCGCCTGAGATCAAGAGGGCGTTCTTCTGAAGAAAGGCGCTTCCGTTCCAGAGGGTTCCTCCGGTGATGAGCAGACTGTCCATGGGTACAACTCCCTGAAGAAAGATAGGTGCGGCACTGCCGCCTCCATTATAGCCTCAGAGAGAGCCCCCTTCACGAAGAGAGGACGGGCAGGTTCGAGAGGTCCTCGAGGCGCACCCCCGAATGGCTGTCCCGCCGGGGACGCCACTCCTTCTCCCCCAGAAGGAGGGCCGGACGCAGAAGCTGCCGCCCTGCCTCCCGGTTGAGCCGGTCCGCCACCCGGGAGAGGGCCGCCGAGCGGTCGTCGGACCGGTCGAAGAGGCTGAGCTGAAAGGTCTCGGCGGAGGAGAGCTCCAGCAGGGTGACCTCCCCCCGGACATAGTCATACCCCTCCCGGTAGATCATGGCAAGCCCCTCCACGGCGGAGCGGATGAGCCTGATGTCGCTCTCCGTGGGCATACCGAGGGGGATTTCCGCCGTCTTTCCGTACCACGGGTCGCGGAAGCGGCTCGTGCCGATATGGACGGTCAGCCTGGAGGCCCGGGACTTCTGGGCCCGGAGCCTGCGACCCGCCGTGAGGGCGAACTCCGTCACCGCCTCGGCCAGGGGGGAGAATTCCCTCAGGGGGACGGCGAAGGTCCGGGAGGACTGAATGGATTTCTGGGGCTTCTCCGCCTCCTCGATGGGGATGCACCGGACCCCCCGCAACTCCCAGACAGTGCGCAGCCCCCGGACGCCCATCCGCTTCTCCACCCAGTCGTCCTTTGCATCCCGGAGGCGGAGGACCGTGGTGATCCCCCGCTTCTTCAGGGCATCCCCCCACCGCCGGCCGATTCCCCAGACATCGTCCACGGGGAAGGCGGAGAGAAAATCGTCCAGGTTCTCTCCCGGAAGGAGGGTGCGGACCCCCTCCTTCACCCGATCCTTCTTGGCCCGCTCGGCCCCCAGCTTCGCCAGGGTTTTCGTGGGGGCTATCCCCACGGAGAGGGGGATCCCCGTCTCCCGAAGGACCGTGGCCCGGAGGGTGGCTCCCCAGCAAAAGGGGTCGTCCATCCCCGAGGGGGGAAGCTCGAGGAAGGCCTCGTCGATGGAATAGACCTCCATGGAGGGGGTGAACCTCCCCAGCACGGCCATTACCCGGGAGGAAACCTCCTCGTAGAGCTGAAAATTGCTGGAGAATACGGCGGTGCCGTGCTGCTCGAGAAGGGGGCGGACCCGGAAAAAGGGCTCCCCCATCTTCACCCCCAGGGCCTTCACCTCATTCGACCGGGCGATGACGATTCCGTCGTTGCTTGAGAGGACCACCACCGGACGGCCCTCGAGATCCGGGCGGAAGAGCCGCTCGCAGGAGACGAAAAAGTTGTTGCAGTCGCACAGAGCGAGCAGCTCCTCGGTCTTTCTCAGGCCGGATCCTGAATAACCCATGTCACCACGCCCCACACCCGGGAGGAGTCGAACCGGGTGCCCAGAGTGGCCAGCCGGAGCCCCTTTTCGGTGGAGAGTACCGCCTTTCTGCCCTCAGTAGGCGGAACGGCCCGGTCCACCACGAGGATGGACCCGGGGGCGTCGGCGCTTCGAAGAAGAAAGGTGGAGGAGGGCCTCGGGAGGAGCATATCCAGAAGGCGGGCGGCGGAACTGCTCTGAATTTCGTTGCTCCTGGTCATATGGACAGCCATGAAAAACACTCTCCTTTTGATAACTGGATGATATTTAGGTAACACACAGTTTTCTCAGGAGAGTATAGAAGATTACTAGAGGGATGTCAATAACTCTATGGCAAACTTTAAGATATCTTTTTTCCTTCCGCCTCGGCCGATCCGGGAGGGCGGATAGGGTCAGTCCTGCCCGGAGATTTCGAGACCGGCCATAACCTTGTCCGCCAACTGGCGGACATCACCGGCGCATCAGCGTCCTTTGGGATTTTTAAGGGCGCACCTGCATGTGCCGGCCCTTTTCTCTGCGAGAATACGTTCCAGTATGGTGGACCTGCCGTTACGCCGGACATCCCTTTCGATGTCGGCGGCGGTATAGCCGAAGCAGTAGCAGACAAGCTCGTCCATCCGTCTTCCCCCCTGATTTTTCTGGTGATTTTCGAGACCGCGGCCTTTCCGGCGAAGAGAACAGAAAGTACGCAGCAGCAAGGCTTTTGATACTCAGCCGGGCCAACTTTACTCGAAAATTGTCAGGACCTTCGCCATAACCTCGTTCAGTATTTCCGGAGAAACTTCTCCGATCTTTTTTCCTCTCCTGGCCCTGAGATCGAGGGAACGGGGCTGATCGCACCGGATGATCCCCGTCGTCTCTATTCCCGTAAGAATCACCGCGAAGCCGTTTCTCCGGGCGAACTCTCCCCCCGACGTTATGGGCAGCACGACGGGCACGCCTGTCACTCTGTTGAACTCCTCGGGGGACAGGATGATCACCGGGCGGAACCCCTTCTGCTCATGACCCGAGGCGGGGTCCAGAGAGACCGAATAGATGTCGCCGCGCTTCACAGCAGTTCCCTTCCGGCCGCGGGAGCGTCAAGCCATTCCTTATCTTCTTCCTCCCGGGAAGAAAAATCGGAAGCGGCGAGAAGACCGGACAGGGTATATTTCGGACGATGGGGTTCGATGACGAGCCGCCCCTCCTCGAGGGTCAGCCGGACGGAAGAATCAGGCCCGAGGTCGAGCTGGGCCAGAAGGGCCGGGGAGATGGTCAGCATCACCGAGCCTCCCACTTTGCGCAGAGTAGTGACGGTCATCTTCTTACTCCTCTCACAGAAAGAGTTATATTATACATAAGTATAATATAACTGGAGTTGATCGTCAATCTCTCGATACAATGCCATTCTTCCTCGCATCGTTATACTTTGGAATACCCTTCTCTCCGTCTCCCTTGATATTGTTTCCACACAATATATTTTTCTCATATTTTGTTTCCACAGACTTGACAATTCGGCGAAAAAGCCGTATTATATTGACAATTTAAGAAAATAGCTGCATTCTGCGCTTTATGGAGGACCCCCACAAATGAGCACAAAAATAGCCCCCACCCGGGGAAATATGGTGAAGGTCGCCTCGTCGCTGAAACTCGCTGAGAAGGGTCATGACATTCTCGAGCAGAAGCGCACCATCCTTCTCATGGAGCTCATGGGAAAGATCGATGAGGCGCGAGAGGTACAGCGTGCCCTTGAGGAGGTTTTCTCCGAGGCCTATTTCAGCCTCCAGATGGCGGGGCTCTCCCTCGGCATCGACAACGTGGAGGAGCTGTCTCACGCCGTCCCCGAGGTCACGGATTTCACCATCCGCCTTCACTCCGTGATGGGAGTGGAGATTCCGAGGGTCGACCCAATCGAAAAGCCACCCGAACCGTGCTACTCTTTTCACGGCACCTCGGGCGTGCTTGACAGCGCCTATCTTCGCGCCCGAACGGTCCTCTCCCTCATCGCCCGCCTGGCGGAGGTGGAGACCACCGTGTATCGCCTGGCCGTGCAGATCCGCAAGACCTTACGGAGGGTGAACGCCCTCGAGAAGGTTGTTATTCCCTCTCAGAAGAAAACTCTGCTCTGGATCGCCAATGTTCTGGAGGAAAACGACCGGGAGGATTTCATCAGAATGAAGATGGCCCAGAAAGGAGGAGAAGGATCATGAATCTTGCCGAAGTACTGACCGCACTGCTGTCCGCCGAGGATGAAGCGGTTGATTCTGTGGAAAGAGCGAAGCGGAAGGCTTCTGACCTCCTTCGAGAGACCCGCGACAAGTTCTCCGCTGACCAGGAAGCCCGCCTCGACGCCGCCCATGCCCAGGCCAGGGCTATCGTGGAGTCGGCTCACCACTCCGCCGAGCTGGAAGCGACCCAGATCTCCAATATGGGGCTTCAGGTACGGCAAAAAATGACGGATCAGTTCGCCGAAAAAGCTCCCTCCATCGTTGCGGCCCTCGCCGCAGAGATAGCGGAGCTGTACGGAAAAAAAGGAGGGGCCTGAGTGTCCGTTTTCGCCGTGGGAGAGCGGGCTGCCGTCACGGCAAAGGCCCGGATATACCGGGGGAGGCTGCTTTCCTCTTCTGACTATTCGCGGCTTCTCGAGTGCGAAACGGTGGGAGAGATCGCCACCTACCTCGCCCGAACGGAGGCCTACCGCCCTCATCTCGCCGCCCTCTTCCCGGAGAGAATGCACCGCAGAGAGCTGGAAGAGATTCTCTCCGTCATCCCCATCCTTGAGGAAATCCCCTTCTGTCAGCATCTCGGTCCCGAGCGAACAGTGCTTCTGCAGACCTGGGGGGAGCGTTTCGACGAGGATATCATCAAGGGGATGCTCCGCATTATCGCCACAAAACAAGGCAGCCGGGATGCTCTGCGCTCCCGGGCGGCGTCCGTTCCCATTACCCTCATCGACCGGGAGAAGCTCTTCGCATCCCGAACCTTCCGGGATGTTCTGGCCGCCTTCGAGGGATCCGCCCTTCGGGAGGTCCTCGCCGAACCTCTGAGGCGGGCGGAAAAAGAGGGAAAGAATCTCTTCCGGGCGAATATGGCCGTGGACAGCTTCTTTCTCACCCGCATCCTGTCCGCCGGAAAAAAGCTTTCCGGCAGCGAAGGACGGGGAGTCCGCGCGCTCTTCGGTACCCGGGCGGACCTCATCAATCTCTATCTGATCTACCGGGGAAGGCGATTTTTCGCCATGTCGTCGGAGGAGGCGCTGAGCATCACCCTCCCCGTACGCCATCGGCTCTCCTTCAAGACTCTGAGCAGCTTTGCCTTCGCTCCCGATATCCCCACCCTCGTGGATCTCCTCTCCCAGAGCGTGTACGGAGAGGCATTTCATATTCACCAAGAAGAAGAGATAGAGATCTACGAAATGAGGCTGGAGCACAATCTCTACCGCTTTCTCCGGAAGACGGCGACGAAAATTTTCTCCTCAGGCACGTCGGGGGTTCACGTAGTCCTCGCCTACCTCACCCTGAAGGAGCTCGAGGTGAAGGATTTGTTCACCATAATAGAGGGTGTACGCTATCACTATGACCAGAAGAAGGCCCTGGAGTTTCTCATCTCTCCCGGTTCGTCCTCCCTTCTGCAGTCTGAAAGGGGAGAAGCTTCATGGCCGTCGTAGAAATGATGGGAATATCGTTCATAGGGCCCCGGGAGGAGATCGAGCCCCTCGCCGCCGAACTGCTCACTCTGGGCAATTTTGAGCCGGTGCCTCTGGAGTATTCTCTTGAGAAACGTCCGGCCGCCCTGGCCGGAGCAGGAAGATCCCGCATCGCTACTTTTGGAAAAAACCCCTACGACACACTGCTTGAGACGCTCCTCTCCGTCTGGAAGGCTGCGGGGGCCGAATTACCCGCCGAAGAGCCCCGCACCTCCTACCCCCGCCTCTCCTTCGAGGAGGCGAAG
>CAYZZX010000027.1:0-13262 GCA_964483085.1 uncultured Synergistaceae bacterium | reverse complement strand
GATGGAGTGCAGGATACGGCGAAAAAAATCCTCATCTGGAAGAAACGGGCGGAGGTCCTCAAGGAGGAGCGAGAAAAACTGCTGGCAGCGGCCGCCTTTCTGGATGCGTTGGCGGCGGCCGACCGGGACGTGGAGGAGACCCTGAAGACGAAATATCTCCACATCACCTTCGGGCGATTGAGCGCCGACAACTACCGACGCCTCAAGGAGATGGCCAATGTCACTCCGCTGCTCGTCTACCCTGCCGTGGAGGAGAAAGGGAACGTTCTGGCGGTGATCTTCTGCTCAAAGGAATACCAACCCGACGCCGAGAAGCTCTTCCGCTCCGTCTATCTGAAGGAATACTCCCTCGCCGAAATGTTCGAGGGAGCGGGAGAAGATATGCTGGGCAGGCTCCGGGAGCGAGTGCGGGATTCAGATCGGGCGATCCGGGGGCTGCAGGAGGCACCCAAGAACTACCTCGACCGTCACCGGGGGAATCTGGAGAACCTCTACTATGCGGTCAGCTCCCTTCAGAGGGTGTACACCCTCTGCCAGAAGCGGGGGGAACTGAGCGGCATCTTCATTCTGTCGGGAGTCGTCCCCGCCCCGACGCTGCCCAAGATCGCCGGAGCGGTGGAGCAACTCGGCCCCAACACCCTCCTCCTCACGGAAGAAGCGGCCGCCCTTGAAAAGCGAGGAAAGAAGCTTCCGACGCTCTTGAAGAATAACTTTTTCGTTCGAAGCTTTCAGGAGATCGTCTCCCTCTACAGCCTCCCCTCCTACGGCGAGACGGACCCGTCCGCCCTCGTGGGCCTGAGCTTTTGCCTCTTCTTCGGCTTCATGTTCGGCGACGTGGGGCACGGTTTTCTTCTCGCCCTGGGAGCCTGGTATCTCCAGCGAAGGGGAATTATGAAAAAAGCCTTCGCCTCGGTAATCCGCATGGCCGGCTATTCGGCCATGGTTTTCGGCTTTCTCTACGGAAGCGTCTTCGGCTCGGAGAATATCCTTCCCTCCCTGTGGATCTCCCCCATGGAGGGGATCTCAAATCTCATCGCCACGTCTCTTTTTGTGGGTGTGGTCTTTTTGAGCCTGGGCATTCTGCTGAACATTATCGCCCTCCACCGAAAGGGGCAGATCGGGAAGATGCTCTTCGACGGCGAGGGAATTACCGGGCTGCTCTTCTACTGGGTTGCTGCGTTGAGCGCGGCCATGGTCTTTACAGGAAGTTCTCCTCCGAAGGCCCTCTACTTCCTGCTGGGAGGGCTCTTTCTGGTGATGCTCTTCAGCTCGGTTCTCGATCGGGCGATCTTCGGCCCACGGGAAGACGAGGTGGGCGGAGTAGTGCACACCTTCACCGTTTTTCACGGCCTCCTCTCCTTTCTGAGCAATACGGCCTCCTTTGTGCGGCTGGCCGCATTCGCCATGAACCACGCGGGGTTGTCCGCGGCAGTCTTCATGCTGAGCGATATGGTCCGCTCCCTTCCCGGAGGGCCCTTTTTCCAGACGGTGATTCTTGTGTTGGGAAACCTGGTCATCGTGGGGCTGGAGGGACTGATCGTCTTCATCCAGACCCTGCGGCTCGAGTACTACGAATTTTTCAGCAAGTTCTTCCAGGGAGGGGGACACCCCTTCACCCCGGTCACCTGGAACCGGAAACCAAACGATTAGAGGAGGAATTCCCATGACGGGACTTGTGCTTTTGACAGCGGGAACGATACTCACCTGCACCGCCGGTTGCATTCTGCGGGGCCGGAAGACGGCCCACGGCCGCAAAATTCTCGGAGGGGCATCGGCGGCCCTGCTCGCCCTCATCACCTTCGCCCTTATTCTCACAATTATGCCGAATCTCTCGGCGGCGGCCGAGGCCGGAGCCGAAAGCAGCGCGTCGGGACTCGGCCTTCTGGGAGCGAGCCTCGCCACGGGGCTGGCCTGCCTCGGAGCGGGCATCGCCGTCGCGGTGGTGGGCGCAGCGGCCCTGGGCGTGGTGGGGGAAAAGCCGGAAATGCTGGGAACAACACTCATCTACCTTGGTCTGGCCGAGGGAATCGCCATTTACGGAGTTATCGTCTCTCTGCTGATCCTGGGCAAGCTGTAGGCGTAAGAAGGCCATGAGGGGATTTCTGGTGAGCGACAACCACGACAGCCTTGTGCTGCTCCGTCTTGCAGGCATTCGCGGGGTGATAGTCCACGGACCCGAGGAGACTGCGGAGGCCATCGAGGACGTGCTGACGAACAAGACGGATGTTGGAATTCTCGTGATCACCGAGAAGGCCGCTTCCGAGGTGCCCGCCCTCGTGAAGTCCCTCCGGGAGCGGGACGAACCTCCTCTCCTGGTGGAAATCCCCGACCGGCACGGAAGCAGAAGAAAAAGTGACTTTTTGACGCGGTACATCCGCGATGCGATTGGAGTGAGAATAGAATGACCGGTACCCTTCCCGATGAGAGCCGGAAACACAAGGTTCAAAATCCTGAAAAACTGACCTCGCTGAAAAATCTGCTCTTTAAGAAAGCGGACGACGAGCGGGAGGTCCTTCTCGATTCCGCCCGCAGGGAGGCGGACGAATGGGTGAGCGAACAGAACGAATCCCTCGAACGGATGGTGGACCAGATTCACGGCGACGCGGTGAAGCGTTCGGAGGAGATCTCGAAGCGGCAGATCTCCGAGGCTGAAATAACCCGGACGAAGGACCGCCTCCGCCTGCAGAATACCCTCCTCGACGAGGCGGTCACTCTGCTTCTGCAGGAGCTTATCGATCTTCGCGGCAGACGGGAATATCCGGACATCCTTGCCGGCCTCGCCCTCGAAGCGGCGGAAAAATTCCCTCAGGGAAGCGCTGTGAACCTGCAGCTCTCCTCCGGGGATTTCGCTCTGGGTTCGCTCGTCGTCGGGCGGATTCGGGAGAAGCGCCCTGATCTGACAGTGACCTTTCTGATTGACGCCGCCCCCATACCGGGAGGAGTCTGGCTGTCCGCTCCTGACGGCTCATGGAGGGCTCCCGCCGACTGGCAGGAGATCATCTCAGGCCTCAAGGATACCCTCGCCGAGCGTATCCTTCCCGTGCTGTGAGGATCCCGTCATGAAGAAGGAAGGACGGATCGTCACGGTCAACGGCCCCGTGATCCGCGCCTCACAGATGCGGAACTTCGCCATGGGGGAGATGGTCTCCGTGGGCAAGCTCGCTCTCCTTGGGGAGATCATCCGCCTCGACGGAGAGGACGCCCTCCTCCAGGTCTACGAAAACACGGCGGGGTTGATGGTGGGAGAACCCGTGGCCGGAACGGGCTACCCTCTCTCCATTGAGCTCGGGCCCGGACTGATGGGGTCGATCTTCGACGGCATCGGGCGCCCCCTCAGAAAGCTCCTCGAGAAGGAAGGCCCCTTCGTCACCCGGGGAGTCTCCGTTCCCCAGCTCGACCCCGAGGCCTCCTGGGAGATCACCCCTCACAGAAAAGTGGGGGATATGGTCACCGCCGGAACGGTCATCGCCTCAATCAAGGAGACCTCCCTCGTGGAGCACCGGATCATGGTCCCGCCGGGGCTGGAGGGGGAGCTCCTCTCCATTCTGCCCGCGGGGTTACATAAGGCATCCTCCACCGTGGCCCGCGTCCGGGACGCCCGGGGAAAGGAACGCTCCATCCCCCTCCTGGGCCGCTGGCCGGTGCGCACCCCGAGGCCCATAGCGGAGCGGCTGCTTCCCGACGAACCTCTTCTCACGGGGCAGCGGATCATCGACGGCCTCTTTCCCCTGTCAAAGGGGGGCGTTGCGGCCATTCCCGGAGGATTCGGAACGGGAAAAACCGTGACCCAGCACCAGCTCGCGAAATGGAGCGACGCCCAGATCGTGATCTACATCGGCTGCGGCGAGCGGGGAAACGAGATGACCCAGGTGCTCGAAGAATTTCCCGTCCTCGAGGACCCTCACTCGGGAAAGCCCCTCATGGAGCGCACCATCCTCATCGCCAACACATCGAACATGCCCGTGGCGGCCCGGGAGGCCTCCATCTACACGGGAATCACCATGGCGGAGTACTACCGGGATATGGGGTATGACGTGGCCCTCATGGCCGACTCCACCTCCCGGTGGGCCGAGGCCCTTCGGGAGATCTCGGGACGTCTCGGAGAGATCCCCGCAGAAGAAGGGTTCCCGGCCTATCTGCCCACCCGGATCGCCGAGTTCTACGAGCGGGCGGGAAAGGTCGTCACCCTTGGAGGCGCCACGGGGAGCATCTCCGTCATCGGCGCCGTCTCCCCTCCCGGAGGGGACTTCACCGAGCCGGTGACCCGGCACACGAAGCGGTTCATCCGCTGCTTCTGGGCTCTCGATCAGCAGCTCGCCCACTCCCGCCACTTTCCGGCCATCAGCTGGATCGACTCATACAGTGAGTATGCCGACGAAGTAAAGGATTGGTACGCCGCCAATGTGAGCCCCGAATGGGCGACGCTCCGGGACAGAGCCCGGGACATCCTCGCCCAAGACGACAAGATCCAGCAGATCATCCGTCTCATGGGAGAGGATGTCCTTCCCGACGATCAGAAACTCACGGCCCTCACGGCCTCCCTGCTTAAAAACGGCTACCTCCAGCAGGGTGCCTTCGGCCCCGATTCCTACTGCCCCCCTGAGAAGGGGCTGGCCATTCTTGGACTCCTTCTCAGCTTCAATGAAAAGGCCGAGGAGCTCCTCGACAGAGGATGCCCTCTCTCCCTTCTCAGGGGACTTGACGAACTGGTGGAGCTCACCCATCTGCGGGAGATCCCCGCCGAGAAGACGGAAGTCTTCGCCGATCTCAGGCGGCGTCTTTTCGACCGGATGGAGACCGTCTGCCGGGAGCGCATCGCTCCCCGAAGGGAGAGATAGCCATGGCCTTTACAGAATACGTAGGGGTGAATCAGATCAACGGCCCCTTCCTCCTGCTCTCGGCCATTCCGGGAGTGGGGTACGACGAAATTGTGGACGTGATCCCTCCGGAGGGAAAGCCCCGTAAGGGGCGGGTCGTCCTCGTGGACGAAAAGTCCACCCTCGTGCAGGTCTTCTCCGGAACCGAGGGGCTCATCCCCTCTTCCACGGCCGTGCGCTTTCTCGGCCGTGAGCTTGAGATCTCCCTCTCTCCCTCTCTTCTGGGGCGGACCTTCGACGGCCTCGGCGAGCCCCGGGACGGCTGCGGACCCGTGCTTGGAGGCATCCGCCGTCCTGTGAGCGGATCCCCCATCAACCCCCTCGCCCGGGAGTATCCGAGGGATTTCATCTCCACGGGAATCTCCTCTCTTGACGTCCTGCTCACCCTGATCCGGGGGCAGAAGCTGCCCATCTTCTCGGGGAACGGCCTTCCTCACAACCAATTGGCCGTGCAGATCGCCACCCAGTCAAAGCTGGTGGGGGCGGAAAACTTCGCCGTGGTCTTCGCCGGCGTGGGCATAAAGAACGACGACGCCGCCTACTTCGCGAGCCGTCTCTCCGCCGAGGGGCAGGGGCGGAACCTCGTGCTCTTTCTCAACCTCGCCGACGACCCGGTCATCGAACGGATCGCCACCCCCCGGCTGGCGCTGACGGCTGCGGAGTACCTCGCCTTCGACCTCGGAATGCACGTCCTCGTCATTCTGACGGACATGACGAGCTACTGCGAGGCCCTCCGGGAGCTATCCGTAGCCCGGGGGGAGGTCCCCAGCAGAAAGGGGTACCCCGCCTACCTCTACAGCGACCTGGCATCCCTCTACGAACGGGCGGGAGTGCTGCGCTCGGGGAAGGGAAGCGTCACCCAGATCCCCATCCTCACCATGCCCAACGACGACATCACCCACCCCATCCCCGACCTCACGGGGTTCATCACCGAGGGGCAGATCGTCCTCTCAAGGGATCTCGAGGCCCGGGGCATCTACCCTCCCGTGGAGATATTGCCCAGCCTCTCCCGTCTCATGAAGGACGGCATCGGAAAGGGGTACACCCGGGAGGACCATCCCGGTCTCGCCGGACAGCTCTTCGCCTCCTACAGCAGGGTGAACGAGGTCCGGGCCCTGGCCGGAGTCGTCGGAGAGGACGAGGTGAGCAGGGCGGACAAGTCCTCTCTGGCCTTCGGCGACGCCTTCGAGCAGACCTTTCTCAACCAGGGTGCCGATGAGAACCGCGAGATCGGCCAGTCTCTCGATATGGCGTGGCAGCTTCTCTCTCTTCTTCCCGCTGCGGAACTCACCCGCCTCTCCCTCGAAGAGATCGAAAAATTTATCAAAAAGTCTCCTCCGACGGCCAGAGAGCTGTCCCCGTGAGCGCGTAGATCCAGGCGGTGACAACGCCGAGATAACACAGCAAAGCCCAGGGGGCGTAGGCGGCCACGGGGACGCCGAGGACCGAGGAGAGATAGATCCCCGCGGCGGACCAGGGGACGAGAGGGACCACCATGGTCCCCGAATCCTCGAGGGTGCGGGAGAGAACCCTCCGGGAGACGTTCAGAGAGTCGGCCATCTTCCGGAACATGGTGCCGGGGATGATCGCGCTGAGGTAGGAGTTGCCCGTGGAGATGCTCACCAGAAGGCCTGAAAGGGAGACGGCGAGGACGAAGCGCCCCCTGCTCAGGCCGATGAAGGTATCCTGCAGCTTCCGGCTGACCGCCCGGAAGACCCCGGTAATCTCAAGCTGTCCGGCAAAGAGAAAGCAGAGGGAGACCACCGCCGCCACACCTCCCATGAAGAGGAGGCCCCCCCGGCCCATAAGTTCGTCGAGGGAGGCAGACCCTGTGACGACCCGCGGTCCGGCGGCCAGGGCCCGGAGGATCTCCCCCGGACTGTACCCCTGATAGAGGGCGAAGGGAAGAGCCGAGAGGACGGCTACCCAGAGGACGAGAAAGATGGAATGGCGCCTCCACGCCAGCACCAGCAGAAGGAGTGGCGGAAGAAGCAGCAGAGGGGTCATCCGGAAGGCCCCCTCGAGGGAGGAGATCATGGAGCTCATGAGATCTCCCTTCAGAGCTTCCGCCGAAGAACCTCCGAGAAGGGCGTAGAGGCCGAGGGAGAGGAAAAAACCGGGGAGGGTGGTCCAGAGCATCCCGCGGATATGGTCCACCACGTCCACCTCAGCAACTGCGGCGGCCAGCACCGTGGTGTCGCTGACGGGGCTGAGCTTGTCGCCGAAATAGGCTCCTCCGACGATGGCCCCCGCCGTGACCGGAGCGGGTATTCCGAGCCCCTCGGCGATGGCCATGAAGGCGATGCCGAAGGTCCCGGCGGTGCCCCAGGACGTGCCGGTGAGCAGAGAAGCCAGCGAACAGATCACAAAGACCGAGGGCAGAAAGATCGCAGGAGCGAGAAGGCGAAGGCCGGACCAGACGAGGTAGGGGATGGTCCCGGCCATGGTCCATGCGGCGATGAGGGGCCCGACGCTGAGGAGTATGGCGATGGCTCCGGACGAACGGCCGAGCAGGGGGGCCACTCCCCTTCCGAAAAGATCGGCCAGAGAAAAGCCGTAGAAGCCCCGAAAGAGTACCGTAGTGAAGAGACCGCTCGCCAGAAGAAGCAGCACGATATTCATATCAAAGATAAGCTTTCCTCCGACGAGTATGGCGAAGACCCCGCCGAGAACGAGGAGGGCACCCCGGAAGGAGATTTCTCTTTTTCGTCCGATCTTTTCCATTTCCTCACCCCTTCCATTCCGTTCCCTCCCCGGGACGCTTCCAACCGCCTCTCCCCCCTTTCGGGGAACCTGAGACGGAGGAAGTGTGGTTCCCAAGGCTCGACCGAGCGCCTGTTCGTCTGTTACAATCCTATTGTACGAGATATTTCAATCATGGTAGCTTCACAGGATTTGGAGGAAGAGAGAATGACTCGATTCCCATTTTCCACTGTTGAAGAGAAGGGAAGCGAAAAAGAGCTGATGCTTCTTTTCTCGAACCTTTTTTACGAAAACGGCTCCCTGATGCTTCTCATCGACCCCGAGACGGGGGCCATTCTTGAGGCAAACGAGGCCGCTGTCGATTTTTACGGATATCCTGCAGCGGAGCTCCTCAACAAGAGCATCCACGATCTGAACACCCTCCCCGAGGAGGAGATACGGGCAAAGATGCGCGACGCTGCGGCAAAGCGCCGGGGAAATTTCCGGTTTCATCACCGTAAAAAATCCGGAGCAATCTGCGAAGTGGAGGTCTTCAGCACCGTCCTGAACTGGAATGAACAGAAAGTGCTCTGTTCGATCATCCACGATATCTCGGATATACGACGCACCGAGAATGAACTCGAGGTGAAGTCGGCCTTTCTCGAGCAGCTCTTCTCCCACGCCCCCCTCGCCATTCACCGCAGCAGCCTTGACGGCCGGATCATAACGGCAAATCAGGCCTCCGAGGATATATTCGGTTATTCCGCAGGGGAGATGAGGGGGCGCTTTATGGATGACCTCATCGCCCTTCCTGAAACGTTTGAGGAGGTACTGTCAAATACAAACCGGGTTGTCGCCGGCGAGACAATTTTCTTCGAGGGCACCAGGAAACGAAAGAACGGAGAGTCTGTCTACGTGAAGGGAACGGCCTTTCCCATCCTCCTGAAGGGGAAGCGGGTGGGGTGCTACAGCATCTACATGGACCAGACCCGGATGAAACAGACCGAGACCCGGCTGCTGGTCAGCGAAGAACGGTACCGTTGTCTTGTGGAGGATATTCCCGCCATGGTCTGCGCCTTCGACGAGGAGGGGCGGTTCTCCTTCGTCAACCGGGAATTCTGCGCCTTCGCCTCCCGCTCTCCCGAGGAGCTGAGAGGGGTTCCCTGCTTTGAATTCGTCAGCGAACATTCCCTTGAAACTCTGAAAAACCACCTGAAAGCCCTCTCTCCCTCCCGGCCGGCCATCACGCTGGAGCTTACCGTCATCGGAGCGGACGGATCAACCCTCTGGCATCGCTGGACGATCCGCCTCTTCGCGGAACACCCCGACGGAGGAAGGGAGTTTCACGCCGTGGGGCAGGACATCACGGAAGCGAAGCTCGTGCAGACCACCCTCGCCGAGAATCTCACAAATATGGAACGGACCTTCAGCGAGGCCATCGAGGTTCTCGCCTCCGCCACAGAGGCCAAGGACCCCTACACCTCCGGGCACCAACGCCAGGTCGCCCGACTCGCGAAGGCAATCGCTACGGAGATGGGGTATTGCTCTGCCTTCGTGAAGGGAGTGGAGCAGGCTTCCCTCGTTCACGACATCGGTAAGATTGAAGTTCCGGGTGAAATTCTCAGCAAACCGGGAAAACTCTCTGCCCTTGAATTCGAGCTCATCAAGTGCCACCCCCGGGCCGGAGCTCGCATCCTCAGCAAAATCCACCTCCCCTGGCCGCTCCACGATATCGTCGACCAGCACCACGAGCGCATGGACGGCACAGGCTATCCCGACGGGCTCATGGGAGACCAGATTCTTCCCGAGGCGCGGATCATCGCCGTGGCGGACATCGTGGACGCCATGGCCTCCTACCGTCCCTACCGCCCGGCCCTGGGCATCGAAGCAGGGCTCACGGAGATTGAACGCCTCCGGGGAACCGGCCTCGATGAAAACGTCGTGGACGCCTGTCTCCGCCTCTTTCGGGAGAAAGGATTTACCCTGAACGTTTAAACTTTCCCTTTCAGGGGAGCGGCGAGAGGGGGGTGTTTTTGTGGACAAGTAATACACATTGCCACATTCTCCTCCGCGAGAACATTCCGGCGGGGTTACAAAACCTTTGCCGGCATTTCTCTTTCTACGAAAAAATTTTATGCAGGGAGGTAGTAGACCATGACAGAGCAACGAAATTCCTCCGCTCCACTTTTCCTTATTCTCCTTATCGGGTGTTTCTTCTTTCTTTCGGCGCCCCTTTCGGCCGCTGCGAAATCCGACCAAATCCCCTCTCCGGTGATCTTCTCCAGAGGGGATACCATCCTCCTGACCGATATAACCGGCGCAAAACCCGTACAACTCTCCACAGGCTACGACCCCGAGATCTCTCCGGACGGGAGAGACTTTGCCTTCACCCTCTCTTCGGAAAAAGATGACGGAAGAAAGATAGCCCTTTTCAATATCAAGACAAAAAAGAGATCCGTGCCGAAATCCATTCCGGGCAACAACAACTACGGCCCCCGCTGGTCTCCCGACGGAAAAGCCCTGATCTTCAATTATTGGGTCGAAAAAGAATCCAATTGGGGGATCGGCCATTACTCTCTCGGGGACGAGAAATTTCACCAGCTCGCCCCTGAGCTGCTCGGGGTCTACTCCCCCTTCTGGAGCGCCGACGGTCTGTCGGTCTACTGCCACGATATCGACAACCTCTACCGGATCGACCTCAGCAACGGAAAGGTCGGAGAGATGCGGAAGCTCTCGGAGGTTCTCGGCGAGGCTATGCCCTCAAGCGGAATTCATTTCTCCGTCTCTCCTGACGGAAGCAAATGGCTTTTCGACGGCGAGATGGAGGATACGGGAGGGTGGCAGAAGAGCGGCGACGGCCTGATAGGAGCTCTCTTCCTCTTTCTTCCCGGCGAAGGGACCACCACCAGGATAACCTCCGACAGGATCAGCGCCCTCGCTCCTTCATGGATAGGGGGCGGAGAGGAGTATCTCTTCTTCGGATTCACCGAAAAGGAGATGAGCCGCGGAAAGGGAGGAGTCTTCAGCCTCTATCGTGCATCCCTCTCTCAGGAAGAACCGGAGCTCTTCCTTCCAGACGGAGTGAATCCCTCCGCTCCGAGGGGGCTTCGCTGACATCAGGAAAAAAGGAAAGCTCTACGGAATACGAAAGGGGAATGCATTTAATAATGTCGAGGCTGATGAAAACTCGTACTCTCGCCGCCATTGCCGTTACTGTGTCAGTGGGCTTGGCGTACTTCCTGTGGGGGGCTGTCCCCTCAAAGCGGGAACAGACGGAGGTTCCCCGAGCTGCCCGTCCGGTGAAGACAATAGTGGTCCCTGCCGCCGGAAGCGCCGGTGAGCGGGTCTTCCCGGGGAAGGTGCTGGCTACACAGAAGGTGAACCTCGCCTTCCGCGTCTCGGGACAGCTCGTCGAACTGCCGGTCGTCAAGGGAGAGCGGGTTGAACCCGGCGCACTGCTGGCCCGGCTCGACCCTCGAGACTTTGAGGTGCAGCTCGCCAACGCGAAGAGCGAGCTGGGGAACGCACGGGCCCGTCTGAGCGCGATGAAGGCGGGGGCTCGCAAGGAGGAGATCGCCATGTTCACCGCGAAAGCAAACTCCGCCCGTGCGCAGATGAACGACGCCCTCACCACCCTCGACCGAGTGGAAAAACTGTACAAAGCCGGAGGATTCTCGAGATCCGAGCTCGACAAGACCCGCACCGCATGGGAGATGGCCCGTTCGGCCTACCAGTCGGCTTCTCAGGAGCTCGCCGCTGCCCGCACGGGCGCACGCCCCGAGGATGTCTCCGCCATGGAGTTCACTGTTCAGGGGATCGAGGGGAAGGTCCGTGCTGCGGAGAACGCCCTTGCCGACACCAGATTGCTCGCCCCTTTCGGTGGCGTGATCATCGACCGCTACGTGGACAACAGCCAGAGCATCCAGCGCGATCAGCCCGTCGTCAGCCTGCAGGACCTCGATGTTCTCGAAGTCTCCGTCTCCGTTCCGGAGGCGCTCATCCTGCACACGCCCAAGGAATCAATCTCGGGAATTCAGGCGCGCTTCTCCTCGATGCCCGAGACCCTCTTCCCGCTGACCTACAAGGAGGCCTCAGCCCAGGCCGACCCCCAGACCCAGACCTATCCGGTCACCTTCACCCTGACCATGGTCGAAGAGCTGACCGTCCTGCCGGGGATGACTGTGGACGTGCTTATGCCCCGTATTGTCGCCGAGGCGGAGACTTCGGTGGAGCTTCCGGCCTCAGCAGTGCGGGCGGGAGAGGGGACGGAGCACTTCGTCTGGCGGGTGGAGGGGACGGACAGGCTGCATGTCGCGCGCGTGCCGGTGGAGATCGCAGCCTACCGGGGCGAGTCAGCCCTCGTGAAGGGCGGCGTGGCTCCAGGCGACCGCATCGTGACGGCAGGTGTCTCCTATCTGCTGGAGGGTGATCCGGTGACGCTCTATACCGCACCGGGAAAGTAGCGGAGAACAGCCGTGAATCTCGCTGAAGTATCGATCCGCAAGAGCACCGTCGCGTGGTTTCTCACCATCCTGATAGTTCTGGGCGGCCTCTGGGCGTACACGGGTCTCGGCAAGCTGGAGGACCCCACCTTTACGATCAAGACCGCCGCGATCATCACCCCCTACCCCGGTGCATCTCCGCTGGAGGTGGAGGAGGAAGTCAGCGCACTGATCGAGTCCGCCGCACAGAAATTGGGCCAGACGGACAAGGTGCGCTCACTCTCAAAAGAGGGGCTCTCGATAGTCTACGTGGATATCAAGGACACCTACAAGGCCGCCGATCTTCCCCAGATCTGGGACGAGCTGCGGCGCAAGGTGACTGACACGCAGCTGGCGCTCCCTCCCGGTGCTGGGCCGTCGCGGGTCAATGACGACTACGGCGACGTCTTCGGCGTCTACTATGCCCTCACCGGAGACGGCTACACCTTCCGCGAGCTGGAGGACCACGCAGACTTTCTGCGGCGGGAGCTGCTGCTGGTCGAAGGAGTCGCCAACGTGGAGATCTCCGGCATCCAGCGGGAGACCATCTACGTGGAAATCGACCGCTCCCGTATGGCGCAGCTCGGCATCGCCGCACAGGAGATCTTCACTCTGCTGCAGGCACAGAACGTCGTCGCGGGTGCGGGTGACGTGGAGGTGGGTACGGAGTACATCCGCATCGCCCCCACGGGGTACTTCTCATCGGTGGACGCCCTGTCGAACCTGCTGCTTCCGAGCGGCACCGGGCAGTACCTGCGCCTCGGAGACCTTGCGACCATCACGCGGGAGTACGCCGATCCGCCCTCGTCCGCCATGCGCTACAACGGAAAGCCCGCACTCGGGCTGGGCATCTCCATCGTCGACGGAGGAAACGTCATCACCATCGGCGAGGCCGTCGACAATCGCGTCAATGAGCTGATTTCCCGCACTCCCGTCGGCATGACGCTGGGGGTAATCTACTACCAGCCTGACACCGTCGACGCCTCCATCAGCGACTTCATCGTCAACCTGCTGCAAGCCCTCGTCATCGTCATCGGCATCCTGTTGATCTTCATGGGCTTCCGGAGCGGCTTGCTGATAGGCTTCATTCTGCTGCTGACCATTCTGGGCACTTTCATCGTGATGAAGATCATGGCCATCGATCTGCACAGCATCTCCCTCGGCGCTCTTATCATCGCGCTGGGGATGCTGGTGGACAACGCCATCGTCGTAGCGGACGGCA
>CAYZZX010000026.1:0-21080 GCA_964483085.1 uncultured Synergistaceae bacterium | reverse complement strand
TGGCTCCTCTAAAGAACAGGGAGCTCGTATTGGCTATCTGGATCATGTTTGCCTGGAGGGCCTTGTCGACTTCAGCAAAATCGACGAGCTCTCCCGCATAGTGCAGACTGATCTTCAGCCTGCCGCCGGACATATTCTCCACTCTTTCGATAAAAGGCTTAATGACGGATTCTACTGCGAGGGATCCCGGAGTATGATGGCTCTGGAACTTCCATTCAAAAACCTTGTCTGCAGCGAGAGCCGGTGACGTGAATCCAACTGCAAGAACGCCAATGACAAATGCCAGTACGATGAACAATCCCATACGATTTCTCAGTTTCATTGAAGCACCTCCTTCAGATTGTTTGTTCTCTTCCTGTAAGCAAAAATAGTCTAAGTTATTGCTTACTTTCCTATTATGCCTTACGGAGAAATATTGTCAAGGAACTCAGGAGCAAGATATCTGAAATACAATACACCTGTGATACCAAGCCCCTGAGAGCGAATACCTGCAGCGTGGAGCTGGTCTATCAGTCTTTCACCGGACGTTTTTCTTCTCCCCGGGGAAAGAGGTTTTTTTCGATAGCGTCTATCAGCGCCTCTGCAGCCCGCGTTGCTGTCAGATCCCCTTGCAGTACCTGTTTTCTGATCGACTCTCTGCAGGCCTTGATGGCGGGGTTTTGCGTGATCCGACTGTGGATGTATTCGTCCGCCATGGAGTCCACCCATTCCAGAGTCTGACCGTTCCGTCGCCTCTCGAAGAGACCGGATGCGGTGACCAGCTCTCTGAAATCGGAGATGACGCCCCATATTTCCTCGATGCCCTCCCCCGTAAGGGACGAACAGGTATACGCCTTCGGCGTCCACCCCTCCGACGCGGGGCGGAGATAGTGAAGGATCTGGTTGTAGTCCGCTCTGGTCGTTCTGGCCCGCATTATATTGTCTCCGTCGGCTTTGTTGACGAGGATGGCATCCGACAGTTCGATGACGCCCTTTTTGATCCCCTGAAGTTCATCTCCTGCTCCGGTGACGGCGAGAAGAAGGAAGAAGTCCACCATGGACCGGACGGTGGTTTCACTCTGGCCGACCCCCACAGTCTCCACCAGAATAACGTCATACCCCGCCGCCTCGCAGAGGAGCATGGTCTCCCGGCTCTTCCGGGTGACTCCCCCGAGGGTTCCTCCCGAGGGGGAGGGGCGGATGAAGGCCCGGGGGTCCCGGGCCAGCTTTTCCATCCGTGTTTTATCGCCGAGAATGCTGCCCCCCGAGATAGTGCTGCTGGGGTCTACGGCAAGGACAGCGACTTTTTTCTCCTGCCCGGTCAGGTAGCATCCGAGAGCTTCGATGAAGGTGCTCTTTCCCGCTCCCGGAATGCCCGTGATTCCCACCCTGATCGCCTGCCCGGTATGGGGAAGAATCCGCTGGATCAGCTCCTGGGCATCGTCGAAATGGCCGGGGTTGTTGCTCTCGACCAGAGTGATGGCCCGGGCAAGGATGACCCGGTCTCCGCCGAGCACCCCCTTTTCGTAGTCGTCGAGAGTAAGCCTGCGGCTCCGGGCAGGTCTGCGGCGCGGTTTATGCGTTCCTGCCCCTTCCGTCGCACCCTTGACGCCCGTCATGACCCGGCCGGCGAACTCGGAACCGGCGTTTTCAGGGGTCCATTCCGGCTTATACGTTTCATCAGGCATCAGGGCGCTCACTCGTCCCTGAGGCGCGCGTTGAGAATTTCGAGCATCTCCTTCGCGGCTACAGGGATGACCGTTCCCGGTCCGTAGATGGCGGCGGCGCCGTGTTCTCTCAGATATTCATAGTCCTGAGCAGGGATGACCCCGCCGGTGATGACCATGATGTCCTCCCGGCCGCGTTTTTTTAGCTCTTCGACCAGCTGGGGAAGAAGGGTCTTGTGTCCTGCCGCGAGGGAACTCATCCCTACGATATGCACGTCGTTGTCCACAGCATCCTGAGCTGTCTCCTCCGGTGTCTGGAAGAGGGAGCCGATGTCCACGTCAAAGCCCATGTCAGCATAGGCGGTCGCCACGACCTTCGCTCCCCGGTCATGGCCGTCCTGGCCCATCTTAGCGACCATGATCCTCGGGCGGCGTCCCTCTCTCTTTTCAAAGTCCGCCGTCATCTGCCGCACTTCTTTCATGATCTCCTCGTCGGCAAACTCGCTGCTGTAGACGCCCGATATGGAACGGATGACGGCCTTGTGGCGGCCGGCGACCTTTTCGATGGCGTCGGAGATCTCTCCGAGGCTGGCCCGTGCGCGGGCGGCGTCCACGGCGAGGTCGAGAAGGTTCCCCTCCCCCGTCTCCATGGATTTTGTAATTTTCTGAAGGCATTCTTCCACCTTCTGGGGATCCCGGATCTCCCGAAGCTTGCGGAGCCTCTCGATCTGGGCTGTCCGGACGGCGGAGTTATCCACCTCGAGGATATCGATGGGGTCCTCTTCATCTTTTCTCAGGTAGTTCACCCCCAGGATTTTTTCCTTACCGGAATCGATATGGGCCTGACGGCGGGCCGCGGCCTCTTCAATACGCATTTTGGGAAGGCCCGTCTCTATGGCCTTGGACATCCCTCCGAGTCCTTCCACTTCCTGAATATGTGCCCAGGACTTGCGGATCAGCTCATCCGTGAGGGCCTCCACGTAGTAGGAGCCGCCCCAGGGGTCGATCACCTTGAGAATTCCCGTTTCGTCCTGAAGGTAGAGCTGAGTGTTCCGGGCGATCCGGGCGGAGAAGTCAGTGGGAAGGGCGATGGCCTCGTCGAGGGCGTTCGTGTGGAGCGACTGGGTATGGCCGAGAACGGCCGCCATGGCCTCTACGCATGTGCGGGCGATGTTGTTGAAGGGGTCCTGAGCCGTGAGGCTCCACCCCGAGGTCTGGCAGTGGGTCCGCAGGGCCATGGACTTTGCCCTCTGAGGGTTGAACTGCTTGACGATCTTCGCCCAGAGCACCCGAGCAGCCCGCATTTTGGCCACTTCCATGAAGTAATTCTTTCCGATGCCCCAGAAGAAGGAGAGTCGGGGGGCGAAATTGTCGATGTCAAGGCCGGATCGAATTCCGGTACGGATATACTCAAGGCCGTCCGCCAGAGTGTATGCCATCTCGATGTCCGCCGTTCCTCCCGCCTCCTGGATGTGATACCCCGAGATGCTGATGCTGTTGAACTTGGGCATGTTTTTAGAGGTGTAGGCGAAGATGTCCCCGATGATGCGCATGGAGGGCTCGGGAGGGTAGATATAGGTGTTGCGGACCATGAACTCCTTCAGGATGTCGTTTTGGATCGTTCCGATGAGATCGGCCCGGTCCACTCCCTGCTCCTCCGCCGCGACGATGTAAAAGGCCATGATCGGCAGAACAGCTCCGTTCATGGTCATGGAGACGGACATCTGCCCCAGAGGAATCTGAGAGAAGAGGATCTCCATATCGAGGATGGAGTCCACGGCCACTCCCGCCTTGCCTACGTCTCCCGCCACTCTGGGGTGATCGGAATCGTACCCTCTGTGGGTCGCGAGGTCGAAGGCGATGGAGAGCCCCTTCTGACCGGCGGCGAGGTTGCGCCGGTAAAAGGCGTTGCTCTCCTCCGCCGTGGAGAACCCGGCATACTGCCGGACCGTCCAGGGGCGGGTGACGTACATGGTCGGATAGGGGCCGCGCAGGAAAGGAGGAATGCCGGCGCTGAATTGTACATGGGGCAGGCTTTCCGCGTCACGAGCGGTATAGACCGGTCTGAGGTCGATCTTCTCCATGGTCTCACCGTAAAAGGACTCGAAGGATTTTCCTGTTTTTTCTTCAATCTGCTTCTTCCAGGCCTCAAAGGAAGGCTCTTCCTTCGGAAGGCTGTTACGGAAGGGAATGCTGCGAAAATCGGGATTCAAACTCATCATACAATCCCCCTGGCTTTTTGAATATTTTCAAGTATCTGGCGGCAGTTGGCCCGGACGTGAATGAATTCCTCCACGCCGGCATCGACATAGGATTCTTTGTATTCCGGTGCAGGAGCCCCCGCAAGCAGAACCATCATCCCGGGGCTGGATTCCTTTATTCCCCGGGCCAGGGGCGGAACAAGCTCCGGATAGGTATCGTCGGTGGAGCAGATGACCGCAGCATCGGCGCCGGACTGAGCTGCCGCCGCGACTGCCTCTTCCACGGTGGAAAATCCGCTGTTCTTTAACACTTCGAAACCAGCCACCTCCATGAAGGCTCTGCTGAAATCGGCCCTGGGTTTATGCTGGATAAGCGGCCCCATGTTGGCGAGGAAGATACGGATGCCCTTGCCGGTCTTTGCGGCGAATTCTTCCGTTCTCTTCCGCAAGGCCTCGTACTGTTCCGTCCACCGGCGGGGCTCGATGGCCGCAGTCTCCGGACCCTTTTCGGAGCCGTTCAGCCTTTCCCGAACTTCACAAAGGGTTGCACCGGCGTTGAATGCGTCCGTCAGGGCCTTCATAAAGTCCGCGGGCAGCCCGCTCCCCTGAGCGGATATTCTGGCGAGGCATTCTTCCCGGTGTTTTTTATCCGTGCCTTTCCGGTACTCCTCTATGGCGGCGACTCTCTTCTTTGTTATTGTTTCCGCCGTATCTGATTCTTCCCTCGGAAGAGGCTGTTCGGTCGTGTTGGGGTACATATTCGTGCCCACCGCCCGGTCGGAGCGGGTGTCGAGATTGGCAAAACGGGAGGCGAGGACGGCGGCGATCTCCTTCTGTACAAAGCCGGAGGTCAGAGCGCTGGCCATTCCTCCTTCGCCGTCGATCTGCTGCAGCATCTTCCAGGCACTCTCCGCCACCTGTTTCGTGAGGGTTTCGATATACCACGATCCTCCGGCGGGGTCGACGGGCTGAAGAAGGTTGAATTCTTCCTGCAGAAGAATCTGGATGTTCCGGGCAATCCGCCGGGAAGAGGGGAGAGAGGGTCCGACCGCCTCGTCGAAGGGGCGGACGTTCATTCCGTTAATTCCTCCCACGACGGCGGAGAAGGCCTCCGTCGTCCCCCGAAGGACATTGACGTAGGGGTCATAGACGGTGGAAGTGAAAGAGGAGGTGTTCGCGAAGATATCAATCTCCCGGGCCGCCTCATCTCCTCCGAAAGCCTCAATGATCTGAGACCACACCATCCGTGCGGCCCGCAGCTTCGCGATCTCCATGAAGAAGTTGAGCCCCTGAGAAAAGCTGAAGCGCATCTGCGCCGCCGCTGATTCAATATCCAGGCCTCTTTCCAGCAGGGCCCGAATATAGGTGATTCCCGTGGACATGGCGCAGGCAAGCTCCTGAACAGCGGTCGCTCCTCCGTCATGGTACACGTCTCCACTCACAAGGACGGTTTTGAGGGATGGCGCGGACTCCTTCGCCCACTTCGCCGTCCGGGCCATTTCGTCATAGAGCCCGTCGAGAGCGCAGGGAATTCTGCCGTCCCGGGCAAGCATGCCCAGAGGGTCGGCGCCGATGCACCCCTTCACTCCGGCCAGGGAAGCGCTTTTTCCCTCTGTCTCCATTCCCGCGGCAAGGAGGCCGAGCAGGGGGGCCGCGGACGGACCGGCGAAGATATGAAACTCCCTTTCGCTCAGGTCAATCCCCTCGAAGACTGCTTTGATATCTTTTCGGGTAGAGAGAGAAACCCCTCTCCCACCGTCAGACTCAGCGTCCCGGCAGCGGAGCGTACCGCTGTCCAGAACCAGGCTGACTGCAGTTGTTCCGTCTTTCAGCTCCTGCCTGAGGACAGCGTTCGCCTCCTCGGGCAGGGTTTTTTCCACGCCCTGAGCGATGGACCATGACTCTTCGATATACCCCAGAGGGTCCGTTCCGCGAAGGAAATCGGTCTCTCCCGGGAGAGTCGTTTTCTGGAGAAAATCTGCGGTATTCTCCTCCATGTACAGGGGTTCGAGGGTTATCCCTTCATAGGTTCTGGTCCGCAGCCGCTTATCAAAGGCGGCACCTTTAAGGGTTACCTCCGCTTCTTTTCGCCATTCCTCATAGGTGACAGATGGAAACTCGTCAAAGGAAACTTCGGGAATGGATTGAGAGAGGTCCTGATCTTCCGTTTTCAACGTCAACACCCTTCCTCTTTTTATAAATTTCTTCTGATTCTGCTGTTGGTGATTCTCACGAAACCCGGACACAAACATACAGGCGGGATCGCCGCTGTCACAGCGGAATTCCCGTCTTCCAGACAGAATTCTCAACTGTATGAATGCTATACTCCAACGCCCCTTCCGTCAAGAGACAGGGTGCGCCCTGAAACGGAGGGAAGGGCGCTGCCGGGGGAAATCTGCGGGAAAAATTCATCTTCGCCATCATTGCCATTCCTTCGTCATAAAAACTCACGCTCGTCCTCTTCCCCCAGGTAATCGACTCCCGCGAGGGATTCCACATGATGACGAAGCTCATGAAGGAGCGTCTCCTCTATCTCCTCAGCCCACTCTTCGGCGGACGCGCCTTCGAGCGCTTCAGCGAAGCTGCCCCAGTAAAGGGCGACGAGGCTGCCCAGCGCCGGGTCCTCGATGTATTCGCCCATGATCAGGCAGTCTCCATCCGTTTTCTTCGCGGCAAAGACGGAGACACCCCCGTTCAGCTTGCTGAGAAGCTGTGAGGGAAGGGCTTCAAGCAGATGCTCTACAGATTTTCGAAAAAGCCTGATCTTCATGTCTCTCTATTATACCAGCTGACTGACCGGCACCATTTTGTCAGATTCATAGATGCTGTGGCTTATGGAGAGTATTTCTGCCAGCCCCTGCTCCACGAGAGGAGCGAAAAAATTGGCGCCGCCGTAGACCAGCATATACCCCTTATTCCGGTCTTTATAGGACATGCGGTAGAACTGGGGAATCTGCGCCTTGAGCTCCATGGGCCCGCTGAAGAGGCTTGGGTCGAGTTCGCTGAGGATTTTCTGCACCTCGTCGAAGTAGACGGAGGGAAAGGTCTTGATTGCTGCGGTGACCAGACCGCTGCCTTCTTCTGCCACCCGCGAAACGGAGGTGTATTTCCCCCGGATAAGCAGCTCTCCCGGGCTCAGAGTGATTCCCGCGTGAGAGATGATATCCGTTATCCCCGAGGGTTTGAAATCCTCCACGTGATAGAGGAAGGTTGCGCTCGTCTCCGTAGGAATTCTGACCTGTTCAAGCAGGACGTCATAGTTACGGCTCGAGACGCCGATAAGGGCATTTTTTCCGGGGGGAACTTCGAAGTTCCACATCCGCTCTGACGATCGCAGAATGCCGACGCGGGAGGAAACGATTACGCCGCTCTCCGCTGTTTTGGCGAGTACTTCAAGCGCCCGGGGCATTTTCTCCTCGTCGATGAGAAGGGTGTTCACCATCACGGTCCCGCTGCCCTTCAATGTAGTGTAGTCGCATTCCATGGAAAGCCGCTCCGTCTCCATGGCAAGCCCTCCCACCCTGTCAAAGACCAGGAGCATCTTTGCCTCTTCAACTCCCTTTTCCGTGAGAAGAACGCCCCGGTTGCCGAAACGCTTTACGAGGGACTTTTTTTCAAGGGCTGTCAGGTGGTACCGGATGGTTCGGGTCTCCACCGCAGTGCCTTTTTTCTGAAGAGCGTACTGAAGATCCCCGGAGGTCTGCAGCTTTCCCGAAAAATAAAGGATACGTATAATCTCGACAACCGTCTCGGGATATTCTTCAATTTCAAACATGATAGGCCTCCATAATGCAAAAATGATTGATTTCAACTGATCTGACTACGGAACTATATTTCCGATAAATTTTCCAACTATTTGATTGGAGATCTCACCGGATTTAAACCGACTTTGCAGATTCAGTGATGGACTGGTCTTTTATAACATGGGTTGGTGCAGTTGACAATAGGACAGATTATGTTTATGATGCTCATAGTGGTTTCGGAAGTCGACTTCCGAAACTTTTCCCGGTTATCAAGATACATATTTAAAACCACGGAAGGAGACATATCCATGAAGAAAGTTTCTCTGTTGGTTTCAACGGGCAACCTGGGCGATAATATCATCGAAAAGGGTACTTTTTACGAAGGCGTAAAGAGGGATATCGATTTCTTCGGAGCTGACGCCGGAACTGCCGACGCCGGCCCGACTTTTCTCGGGGCGGACATGCCCCACAACCCCATTGAATGGGAACGGCACGATCTTGAAATTAGCCTTATAGAGTCGCGGAAAAAGAAGGTCCCCATGATCGTCGGCTCGGCCAGCACCACCGGAACGGACAGAGGTGTCAATCTCTACGCCGACATCATCCGGTCAGTGGCGAAAGAGCAGAAGATGGAGCCCTTCACCATGGCCCTCATCTACTCCGAGCTTTCCATTGATATGCTGCGGGAGCGGGTGCGGCGGGGCGAGACGGAACCTCTCGGCGCCTCCTTTCCTCTGACCGACGAAGTGCTCGACAACACCACCTACGTCACTGCGAGCATGGGAATAGAACAGTTCACCCACGCCCTCGAAAAGGGAGCGGACGTCATCATCGCAGGAAGAGCCTGCGACGACGCTGTACTGGCCGCGTATCCGATTTTCAAGGGATTCGACAAGGGAATCAGCCTCCACATGGGGAAAGCAGCGGAATGCGCCTCCCTTGTCTGCTGGCCTCAGAAGGTCAAGGAATCCATCATCGGAACGGTCTACGAAGACCATTTCACCATAGAGCCCCTCCACCCCGATCAGCAGGCTACGCCCCACAGCGTGGCGGCCCACTCCATGTATGAGCGAACGAACCCCTTCGTTCAGGCCCTGCCCGGCGGAATTCTCGATATGCACAACAGCAAATACGAGGCTCTGACCGACAGGATCTGCAAAGTAAGCGGCAGCGTCTTCGTCCCATCCCCCGACGGCAGCTATAAAGTGAAGCTCGAGGGCGCGGGCGAGGCGGGACACCGGGTCTACCATTTCGTCGGAATCCGGGACACCCGGGCAATCGAGCATCTCGATTTGATCCTCGCTGACACCCGCAAGAAGGTTTCCGAAATCATCGGACCCCATCGGGACGGCCTGTATGAGCTGTACTTCCACACCTACGGAAAAGATGCCATCATGAGAGAGAACGAACCAGTGGTCAAAACCAGCTCCCACGAGGTTGCTATCGTCATTGAGGTGATATCGAAGGATCTCGAGCTGGCCACCTCCGTGGCGAAGTGCGCGAAATTCCGCTTCTTCTACATGAGCTACCCCGGGCAGATGAACTCCTCCGGCGGCTCCGTCGCCCTGCTCACCGACGAACCCCTCTTCCCGAAGAACAAGTGCTATCAGTGGACTGTGGACCACCTCGTGACCCTGACGGATCCTCTCGACCCGGAGATATTCAGGTACACCTTCGAGACGGTTTCCGGAGTATAGGACCATGGAGACCGGACCGAAGACGTTCCTTACAAAACTTTCAAACTTCTACGCTCCTCTGAAAGTTCAGGATATGCCTGCAGTGGTCATGGAAAAAAGCCGCCGGGTGCTGGTTGATTTTCTCAGCGAAACAGCCGCCGGCTACAAGACGGGGGAACTTGCCCGTATCTACAACGCCTACGCCCTGAATATGGGAGGAAAAGAGGAAGCCACCATCCTCTGCGAAGGCAAAAAGGTGCCGGCGGTCAACGCGGCCATGGCCCTCGGAATCATGGCCCACTCCATCGAGCTTGACGACGGGCATCGGTGGGGAACCTCCCATCCGGCCGTTGCCGTGATTCCCGCGGTGCTGGCCATGGCCGAGCGGACGGGAGCCTCCTTTCCGGAAATCCTGAAGGGGGTCGCCATCGGCTACGACGTCATGCTCCGGGCCGCCCGGGCCATCAATCCGGCCCATCTGAAGTGGGGGTTCCACTCCACTGGAACCTGCGGCTCCCTGGGCGCTGCGGCGGGGTGCGCTTCTATTCTTTCCCTTCCTGCGGAAGAGTTCGCCTACGCCGTCTCCATGGGAGGGCTTCAGAGCGCGGGGCTCCAGGAGATGCTCCACGATCACCCCGGCATCAAGCCCCTGCAGCCGGGAAGAGCCGCCCAATCGGGAGTGCTCTCAGCGGACCTTTCAAAGCTCGGTGCGAAATCCCCCCGGACGCTTTTCGAGGGGCAGCACGGCTGGCTCAAGGCCATGTGCCGGGAAGAATATTCGGAAGAAGCCCTGACGGGTGAACTTGGAGACCGCTGGGAAATTCTCCTCTCTTACACAAAGCTCTACCCCACGTGCAGACACTGCCACGCGGCTATCGATATCATCCGGGAGGCCCGGTCGGTTCTGAACTGCACCGATGGAGACGTGGAATCCATCCTTGTGAAGACCTACAGACTCGGCATCGTTGAAGTCGGCCAGATCGCCCACCCCACCACGTTCCAGGAGGCCATGTTCAGCCTCCCCTTCTCACTGGCCGTCGCTCTGCGCAAAGGCAATGTCACCCTCCAGGACTACACGCCCGAACTCCTCGGGGATGCAGAACTTCGCCGCACTGCAGCGGCTGTGACTGTGGAAGAAGACGAGGGGATGAACGCCCTGTATCCGGAAGAGAGAGGTGCGTGGATCCGCCTTGTTCTGAAGGACGGCAGAACCTTTGAAAAAGGAATTCCCGTGGCAAAGGGGGAACCTGAAAATCCCGTATCCGACAGCGAACTTCTTGAAAAGCTTTCGGCCATGCTCGCCCCCTACTATCCTCCGGAATTCGTGGAGGGATTGTGGAATATTTGCGTGAAAACTCCGGCTGAGACTGTAGAATACCGGAATATTCTCGATCATTTTGGGAGGTTTAATACTGATGAAAACTAAGAATATCTGTGATCTGGCACGAACGATCCGCAGCAAAAACGCGGGAAGCTTCATGATCACCTTCGAAATCATCTTCGCCGACAGGGATATCTACAACAAGGTGAAGAAGTCGGGAGCGATCACTCAGAAAGCCATAGCCGATGCCTATAAGCTGCCCGAGAACGAAATTCATGATTTCATGTTCTTCGATCCGGGAATGGGCATCAAGGGGAATATCGAACGGAAAACCCCCAGCGGCGGACCGGGAGAGACGGACGTGTACGGCTGCCAGCAGTACGCTCCCCTCTTCTCGCTGGAAATTCCCTGGCAGGAGTGAAGCGTGGAGGAGAAAATATGAAGACCCTCACTGAAAAGCTCGCTCATTTTTCCTCGAACCTCCGTTTTGAATCCCTTCCCGGGGAGATTGTCGCCCAGGGGAAGCGCTGCCTTCTCGATACCGCGGGGGCAATGCTTGCCGGGAGCCGTCTGGCCCTGAGCGGCCAGGCGGGACGGCGTTTCGCCGAGCGGATGGAGGAAAAAGGAACGTCCGTCGTGGCAGGCAGCTCTCTCCGGCGTTCGCCCATGACGGCGGCGCTCGTGAACGGCATGGCTTCTCACGCCCTCGAGCTGGACGACGGCTCGAAACACGCTACCTATCACCCCGGCGCCTCCATCATCCCCGCATGTCTCGCTCTCGGCGAGGCGGAGGGGCTGACCGGAAAGGGCCTTCTCGAGGCGATCATCGCAGGATACGAAGTCTCCCTCCGGATCGGCACGGCCATCAATCCGGGCCACTATCTGAAGGGCTTTCACCCCACGGGGACCATCGCGTCCTTCGGAACGACAGCCGCGGCGGCGAAAATCCTCGGCCTTTCCGAGGAGCAGACCGTGAACGCCTTCGGACTGACGGGCAGCCTGGCCTCGGGCATCAACCAGTACGAGATCGACGGCTCCGTCTCAAAGCATATCCACCCGGGCAATGCTGCCCGGAACGGAATTCTCTCGGCCATGCTCGCTCGCGAAGGCATGACAGGTCCGGCGGAGATCCTTGAGGGAAAGCTGGGGTTCTTCCACTGTTTCGCCGACAAGGTCGACCCCGCCATTGTGGACAGAGACCTGGGGCAGGACTGGCACTTTCTGCGGATATACTTCAAGCCCTGGTGTTCCTGCAGATACGTTCACTACGCCATCGAGGCGGTGGAGAAGGATCTCGAACAGCACCCCTTCCCCCCTTCGGAGATCGAGTCCATAATTGTGCGCACCCACAGAAACGCCAAGCAGGGATCGGACATCCCCGACTACCGCACGCCCCTTCACGCCAGGCTGAGCATTCAGTACGGCATTGCGTCCATCCTGGTGCGGGGAAAGGCCGGACTTCAGGAATACGAAGAGGAGAACATCCACGACCCGGAGGTGCGGCGGATTTCGGACCTTGTCCGCATAGAGGTGGACGAAGAGATTCAGAAGCTCTACCCCAACCCCCGGTCCATGATCGTGGAGGTTCGGGATCGGAAGGGTCATTCCGCTTCAACCCGGATCGACCACGCCAAGGGCGATCCCGAGAACCCCATGACAACTGAAGAACTTTTCGAAAAATTCCGGGACGTCACGGGAACGGTCATTCCCCGGAACAGAGCGGAGGAGATCCTCTCCGCCGCCATGAATATCGATACTGTGAAGGAAATTCTTTCCTTCACAAAACTGCTCCAAATACAATCTTGAGGGGGAATGCGCCATGATGGACACAATCAACGAACGACTGTCAACCTTTTCTTCGGAACTGAAATTTGAAGATATCCCGGTAGAGGTACTCGATCACCTGAAAACAGTATTGCTTGACAACTTCGGCTGCGGCCTTTTCGGCTCCACCACCCCGTGGATGAAGATCTACAGGGATGTCCTCGAAAACCGGACCGACCGGAAGGAAGCCTCCATCTGGGGGACCAACCGGAAGACCTCCGTGATCGGGGCCATGATGCTCAACGGCTCGGCCATCAACTCCTTCGAACTGGACGATACCCACACCGACGGCATCATCCACGTCTCCACGGGCGTCCTCGGATGCATCACCGGCTTCGCGGAAATGCAGGGGAACATGAGCGGAAAAGATTTCCTCACCGCCGCGACCCTCGCCTACGAAGTGGCCTGCCGCGTAGCAGCCCCGGTAGGGATGGAGCTTGCCCACCAGGGGTGGAACAACACGGGAACATGCTGCCCTCTGGGATCCACCGTCGGCGTCGGAAAAATGCTCGGCCTCACTCCCGTTCAGATGGGCCACGCCATGGGAATCTCCGCCAACTGGTCGGGCGGCCTTCAGGCAGTTCAGTTCGCCTCCATGGCGAAGCGGATCGTTCCGTCCAAATCCTCCGAAGGGGCTATCATCGGCGCCCTGCTCGCCCAGAAGGGCTTCACGGGAATTGAAGATGTCTTCGAGAACAAATTCGGCGGCTTCTACAACTGCTTCACCGATGACGTCTACGACGTGGAGCGGACGAGCGGCGAACTCGGAAGCCGCTGGGAGCTCATGGGGATAGGGCTCAAGTTCTACTCCACCTGCAGAAGCAAGCACACCACCATCGGAGCCCTCCGGAAGTTCCGGGATGACCACCCCGAGATCAAGCCTGAGGATATCAAAAAAGTCGTCGCCCATACCACCTCCATCACCCATAAATACTCTGTGGATGCCGACGCGATCACCAGCGTCGTGGCCGCCCAGCTCAGCCACCCCTACGTATGCGCCGTCACCCTCCTTGAAGGAACTGCCTTTATTGACCAGTTCACCGAGGAGAAGATCAAAGATCCGAAGATCCTCGAGTTCGCAAAGAAGGTTGAGATCTTCGCCGACGAAGAAATCGAGAACCTTCCCCGGGCGCAGAGATACACCGTCAAGGTCGACGTTCATCTGAATGACGGCACGGTCTTCAACTTGAAAGAGACCTATCCGAAGGGGCATCCCAAGAATCCCTTCAGCAGAGAGGAACTTATCTGGAAGTTCAAGGCCCTCGCCGGCAAGGTCTTCACTGACGAAGCCCGCCTTGACAAGATCATCGACACCATTCTCAATCTCGAAAAGCTGGAGAACTTCAACGAACTTACGGAACTCCTCTCCGCGAAAAACTGAAGGAAATAAAGGGAAGGGGGTGCACAGTAATGGGAAAAACTGCTGCAGAGAAGATCATATCAGCCCACGTCCAGGGAGACGTGAAAGCCGGTGATTACGTCGTTGCTGACGTCGATCTGGCCATGATTCACGATACCACCGGCCCCATCGCCATTCGGGCCTTTGAGCAGTACGGAAAAGAAAAAGTCTGGGATCCCTCGAAGATGGTGATCGTCCTCGACCACGCCACTCCGAGCCCGAACGAAAGGATCAGCGGACTCCACACCCTTCTCCGGCAGTTTGCCTCATCCCAGGGGATCCGTCTCTTTGACGGAGGCGAGGGGGTCTGCCATCAGCTTATCGCCGAAAAGGGGCTCGTCGTTCCGGGAGATCTCGCCGTTGGGGCGGACTCCCATACCTGCACCTACGGCGCTCTGAATGTCTTCTCCTTCGGCATCGGGTCGACGGATATGAGCGGCGTCATGCTCACGGGGAAGCTCTGGCTCCGGGTTCCCCATACCATGAAGGTGGATTTTCACGGCACTCCCCCTCCCGGCACCTACGCAAAGGACCTCATGCTCCACCTCATCGGAAGGATCGGCTCCGCCGGGGCGGACTACCTCGCCCTCTCCTTCGGAGGGGACACAGTCCGCGCCATGAGCATCTCCGAGCGGATGACCCTGAGCAATATGGCCATCGAGTGCGGAGCCAAGGTCGGACTGATGGAGGCGGATGAAAAGACCTTCGCCCATCTGGAAGGGACCGGCTGTCGGACTCCCCGCCCGGTCTGGGACGACGAGGACGCAGAGTTCGCCTCGGCCATGGAGATCGATGTGGCCACTCTGCCTCCCCAGGTAAGCTGCCCCCATTCGGTCGATTCCGTCCTTCCGGTGACCGAAATCGAGGGGACGAAAGTCAGCCAGGTCTATATCGGCACCTGCACCAACGGCCGTCTCGACGATCTTCGAATCGCCGCCCGGATTCTGGAGGGCAGGAAAATATCGGAAAACTGCCGCCTGCTTGTCTGCCCTCCCTCCCGGAAAGTCCTCATGGACGCCCTGGCGGAGGGGCTTATCTTCAAGATCGTGGAGGCCGGAGGAACCATTCTCCCGCCGGGGTGCGGCCCCTGCCCCGGCACACACCAGGGCATTCCGGGAGACGGCGAAACTGTCATCTCCACGGCAAACCGGAATTTCAAGGGGAGAATGGGGAACAACAAGGCAGGGATCTACCTCGCCTCTCCGGCCACCTGCGCGGCAAGCGCCCTGGAAGGAAAAATTGCCGATCCGCGGAAATTCATCTCCGGGGCACCGTGAGGAGGGATGAAATGGAAGACAGCCTGACAGGAAGAATCCACAAATTCGGCGACGACATAAACACCGACTACATCATCGCGGGAAAATACACGAAAACCCTCGATTTCAGCACCCTCGCGGAGCACGTTTTCGAGGATATCGCACCGGGTTTCGCCCAAAGGGTCAGCCCCGGAGACATCATCGCCGCGGGGAGCAATTTCGGGTGCGGCTCGTCACGAGACCAGGCCCCCATCGCCATAAAGTACGCCGGGATCGGCGCCATTCTGGCGAAATCCTACTCCCGGATCTTTTTCCGGAATGCGATCAACCAGGGAATTCCCGCCTTCCTGTGCGATACAGATGCTCTCCAGGACGGTGACAGAGTGATCATCCGGCTCGAGGAGAACAGAATCGAGCTTCCTGACAGTGGACAGTTTCTTCCCTTAACGCCCCTGTCTCCGGTGATGCTCGACATCCTCAGAGAAGGAGGACTTGTGGAATATCTGAAGAAGAACGGCACCTACGTTCTCGAAAGATAGCATCCGACGGATGACGAAGGGAGGGATGCGATGGATGATCAAAAGCCCCTGCGCCCGAATATTCTCAAGATACTTCATGAGGAATACTCAGACAGGAGGAATATATCAATGAAGAAAAGAACAGCACTTTTTTCCCGGATAGCAGCCCTTGCGATTCTCTCCCTTTGCCTGGTTGCAGGAGGTGCCTCCGCAGCGGATGTGTACCTGAACATGGGGAGTACCTCTTCGAGCTCCGGAGTCTATGCGTGGTGCGTCGCCGCGGCGAACGTCATCAATAAGGCGGATAACGGCATCCAGGTTACCGTCGTCGAAAGCGGCGCTGGCATGGACAACCTTCGGAAAGTCAGCTCGGGAGTCTTCGATTTCGCCATGGCCATCGACCTTCCCGGATCCCTTCAGCTCTACAAGGGGATCGAAGGGTTCGAAGGCAAGGGCTTCAAGGATGTCCGGTGGCTCTTCCTCAGAAACATCTTCGCCGACCGTCTCTATGTACGTAAGGATGCCGGAGTCACCACCTTCGGCGATCTCAAGGGAAAGAAATTCAGCCCCGGTATCCCCGGATCGGCCTCTGCAGCCTATGTCACCCAGTACAACGACATTCTCGGCCATGACATCAACCTCGTCCCCTCAGCACTGGCGGACGGCATCAGCGCCCTGAAAGAAGGACGGATCGTGGGACTTCAGAAATCGAGCGGACTGAAGAGCATGGATGCCTCCCTCATTGAAGTGAACATGACCACTCCCCTCACCGTCATCGGCTACTCCAAAGAAGACGTGGAGAAGATCCAGAAGGATATCCCCTACATGACCTTCCTTGAACAGCCCAAGGGAACCATCAAAGAATTCCCGGACGTCGGTCCCATCTGGGAAGAATGCCCCATCGCCGGTGCCGTCTCCACAGCAGCCATGTCCGAGGAAATCGGCTACCAGATCGTAAAGGCCTACGTCGAAGGGTTCGATGAGATCGCTGCAGCCTACGGACCCATCAAGGGCTTCGACCCCGTCGCGGACTACTTCAAAAACGCAGGCGAAGACGTAGTACCCGCTCATGCCGGACTCATCCGGTATGCGAAGGAAAAAGGCATCGAAGTTCCGGAAAGATTCATTCCTCCGGAGTACAAAAAGTAGAAACAGCAGTCCATCATCTCTTCCGGCCGCTTTTTTACCAAAAAGCGGCCGGAAACCGCACGGGAGGGATTCAGCGTGACTCTATCGTCTTCAGAAAAAACCAAGACGAATATACTTTTCGCCCTCGGCTTTTTTCTCGCTCTGTTTCAGCTTCTCGCTCCTATCTTCCTGACCGACCTGCTCGACATACAGTTTCGGGCCGTCCACGTGGCCTTCGGACTGTCCATAGCCTTTCTCTATTACCCCTTCCGGCGGAAAGCAGAGGATGATTCCCGGGGAAAGGGTATCTCCCCCATCGACATCCTTCTGATTGTGCTTCTCCTTGCCGCGAATTTAAACGCCTTCATGAAAGCCCTCAACATCTACATGGGAACCGTCGAAGCCGGCACACTCGACATGTTCCTCGGAATTACCCTCGTGCTCCTCGTCCTCGAGGCGGCACGGCGGACTGTGGGGCTGGCCATACCAGTAATGGTGCTCCTTCTCATGGGATATATCTATATGGGGGACTCCTTTCCGGGGATATGGAAGCTCCGGGGCATCAACTTTGAGTTCGTCATCAACTCCCTCTACTACTCTCCCCTCGGTATTTTCGGCAGCGTGACGGGAATGTCGGCCACCTTCATCTCCATGTTCATCATCTTCGGCTCCCTCCTTTCGGCCACAGGAGGAGGAAAGACCTTCATCGATATCGCCCTCGCCATCACCGGAAAATATACGGGAGGGCCTGCCAAGGCCGCCGTGGTCTCAAGCGCCCTTTTCGGAAGCATATCGGGCAGCTCCGTTGCCAACGTCATGGTCACGGGAAGCTATACGATTCCCCTCATGAAGCGTCTCGGGTATAAACCGGAATTCGCCGGGGCCGTGGAAGCCATCGCCTCCTCGGGCGGAGGGATCACCCCCCCAATCATGAGCATCAGCGCCTTTATGATGGCGGAATTTCTCAACATCTCCTATTTCCACATCATCGGATACGCTCTTCTCCCCTGCCTGCTCTACTACGCCGGGGTCTTCAGCGGCGTTCACTTCCGCACGGTCCGCATGGGAATCGACAAGCTCCCGCCGGAAGAAATTCCCCTATGGAAGGACATTCTGACCCTTGAGCGCATTGCGGGGCTCATCATTCCGACGGGCGTGCTTCTGTACCTCATAGGCATCGGACAGCCCCTGCAGCTCGCCGGGTTTTACGCCTGCGCCTCGGCCCTTGGGGTCTTTTTCTTCATCGGCATCGTCAAGGGAAAAATGGCCGAGACCATGAGGCTGATCTTCTCCGCCCTCTCCGAGGGCGGCCGGGACGTCGCCCAGATAGTTCCCATTCTCGTCTCGGTGAGCATGCTGGTGAATCTCATCGGCCTCACGGGATTAGCTCCGAAGATCAGCGGCGTCATCCTCGAGGTCGGAGGAACCAACATCTACTTCTCTCTGCTGATCGCCACCATCGTCCCCTTCCTTCTCGGAACCTCCCTTCCGGTGGTCCCCACCTACGTCCTCTCCGTCTCCATCCTCGTGCCTCCCCTGCTCAAGCTGGGAATCGACCCCGTAGCCGCACACCTCTTCTTCATCTACTGGGCGATCCTCGGAGGAGTCACACCGCCCACCTGCACTGCCGCCGTTGCCGCAGCGGGGATAGCGAAAGCGAACTGGGTGAAGACCGGATTCATGGCCGTGCGCCTCGGAGCTGTGGCCTTCATCCTGCCCTACTTCTTCGCCCTCAATCCCGCCCTCGTGGGGAGGGCTCCATATGCCAGCATACTGACCCATGGCATTACCGGGTTCATCGGCGCCATATCCATTGCCTATGGATTGTTCAGCAGCAGAGGAGAAAGTGCCTCCGTGAACTACCTCTTCTGCGCTGCCTTTATTCTCGGAGGTTTGCTCCTTCTCTTCCCCGACACGACTCCCTCGGTCGTCGGAATGGTTCTTGTAGGAGGAGCACTGCTTCTGGATAGAAAGTTCTTTTCTTCCAATGCCCGTCCGAAAATCCAGATTCTCTAGCAAGGAGGAGTTTTAATTTTGAAGAAGACAACCCTGCTCAAACAAATGATCAACGAACGGAAGGCCCTGGTCTGTCCGGGCGCTCATGACGCAATCTCGGCAAAGCTCATTGAACGGGCCGGCTTCAAGGCCCTGCAGGTCAGCGGCTTCGGCCTTTCCGCTACCTATCTCGGCCTTCCCGACATGGCCTTTATCGGCTTCAGTGACGTTCTGAACTTCACGAGAAACATCGCCGAGACGGTAAAAATCCCCGTCATGGCGGACGCCGACACGGGATACGGCAATAGCATCAACGCCATGTACGTCACGAAGGAGTTCCTCAAGGCCGGCCTGGCCGGGATGAATATTGAGGACCAGGTCTTTCCGAAACGATGCGGCCACCTCGAGGGAAAACAGATAATTCCCCTCGAGGAGATGGTGCTGAAGATCAAGGCTTGCAAGTCGGTAAAAGACGAGCTCGATCCGGACTTCGTCATCAACGCACGGACGGACGCCATCGCCGTGGGCGGCATTGAAGAGGCCATCCGCAGAGGAAACGCCTACGCCGAAGCAGGGGCGGACCTCATCTTCGTGGAGGCCCCCCGTTCGGTAGAGCAGATAGACAAGGCAGTCAGGGAGATCAAGGCACCGGTGAGCATCAACCTCATGGACGCAGTGACAGGGGGCAAGACTCCCCTTATCCCCATAGATACCCTTCGGAAACTCGGCGTGGGAAGGGTCAGCATCCCCGTAGGGCCACTCTTCGCCGCCGTGAAGGGAATGGTTGACTATCTCGACGCCATCAAGGGAGACAGAATCGCTGAAGGAAGGACGGAACTTGTCGCCCCCTTCTCCGACTTCAAAAATCTCGTGGGCTTCGAGATGTTCAGAGATCTGGAAAAGCAGTTTCTCCCCAATTTCGTAGAATAAACTCTGCCAAAGATAAGGGTCAATGACATCTGGCGGAGATTCATCTTCGATTTCCGAGAGATTGTGCGAAAGGGAAGGAGAAATCCTAGGATTTCTCCTTCCCTTTTTTGATTTTTCTGCCGCAAGGGAGAGGGTGAAAAACCAATTTATCGGGAAAATGGTGTAAAATAGTCTGTATAATAGAGTTATAAAAGCTCGAGGAAGGGAGTGCAGATCCGTGATTATCGAACAACTGAAGGAGATCGTCACAGAGAAAATGCAAGATTTGCCTATGGTTTATAATCAAAATGGGAATATCCACTCCTTTTCCTCCGTCATCGCCGAACGAAAAACACTCTTCTCACGGCATAAGCTCAACTTCACAGCCAGCTTCACGCTGGATGCAGAGGCCGGAGAAGTTACCTACAAGGAAATCCTTGAGGAACAGCGAACGGGCTTCGGCGCAGAACAGGATAAGAACAACTCGTCCGGACTGCCCCTCAAGAAGTGGAAAACCTCATCGGGTCCCGGAGGTCTTGAAGGGTTGATTGACGGCCATACCACCCTTCTGAAGAAAAAATACACCTTCGGTTTCGACTACCGGGAGATCCGCAGCGAGATTAAAAAAACCGTTGAATCGAACGGCTATAAATACAGGTACCAGATATGGGGAAAATTGAAATAAAACAGGGGCTTCTTTTCCCCTCGTAGAAGTTTTCTTTCCGTGCTCAGGAGGTGATCGGAATGGCGTCTCTTTCACAGGTTGCCCCAGTGAACAGAATCGGACAGGTCCTTCCCCCCGCAGACCACACAAGGCGGGAGGGGCTCTTCCGCGCAGAGAAGAGCATTCTGAGGCAGCAAAGCGCCCTCGCCCGGGACGGCATGGTCACGTCAGCTCACTACACCTACACTCCCGGGCCCGACGGAAAGCTCTACATCACCGGAGCGACCGTGACCGTCCGAAAGAAGAAGGAATCCGATCCAGCCGGAAGACAGCCCGCAGAAAAAAACGGCGGAATGTCCTCTTCGGAAAGAGATATCGAACTTGCCGCAGCCTCCGCCCGACTGAAGGAAATAGAACGGGACGTAATCGCCCACGAGGCGGCCCACAAAGCCGCTGGAGGACAGTACGCGGGCGCCATATCCTACAAATATATGACCGGCCCGGATGGCAAAAGCTACATTGTCGGAGGGCAAGTCCCCATCTCGGCCCCCGGAGGGGATACGCCCGAGGAGACCCTTCAAATCATGGAGCAGGTGAAGAGGGCTGCCCTCGCCCCCGGCTCCCCCTCCCCCCAGGATATGCGGGTCGCAGCCGCAGCCTCCGCCGCAGCCATGAAAGCTCAGGCGGAAATGGGACGGCAGAGAGCTGAAAAAACTTACGTAGAGAGTCGCAATACCCTTTCCTCCGGAGAACAGCTCGCCATCTCCGCATAGATCAAAAAAGACGCCCGATCGGGCGTC
>CAYZZX010000025.1:13578-21434 GCA_964483085.1 uncultured Synergistaceae bacterium | reverse complement strand
GGGGCGGAGGAAACTCCTCCCTGCCGCATGAGGCTGAATCCCTCTGGAGGGTGAACTTTCCTCTCTGGACCCCGGAGGAGTGTGCGCTGTGCGCCGCCGGAAAACCCTTCGTGAAGCCCGGAAGCAGAACGGCGAAGAGCTGACCGCAGCAGTTCTTTCCGGCTGAGGCAGTATTACTCCATAGTTTTTGAACAGATTTAGGAGCATCAGATGAGTTTTTCCTCTCTCCCTCTTGGATGATACAATGTTCTGAGGGGGAGAGAATAATGCAGATACGGCAGCGGCGTTTATTTATGATCCTTATTTTTTCAGCCCTGCTCGGCACGGCCTTTTTCCTTTTCCTCCGGGGTCAAAAGCCTCCTGTCGAAACGGACCCCCTCCGTATCAAGGCCGAAAGTGCGGCTTCCCTCGGAGAGGAGCTGGCCTCCCTGGCCCGGAGCCAGCTTGAAAATCTGCCTCCTCCCGATCGGAAGATCGTGGAAAAACAAATTCTCCGCCTCGAAAAATCGGCGATAGCAGTCCGGAAGCTTCTGAAAGGAAGAGCCACGGAAGAAGTTCTTCTTCCCCCTCTCACGATCCTTGAGGGAATCCTGGACGAAATACTTGTTCCGGCAAAGACGGAAGTTCCGAAGGAAGGGAGTGGGGTTCCGTGATGGAGAGAGAAGAGATAGCCCGGTTGGCCCGGCAGGTGAGCGTCCTTCTCAAGAACTATATGGCCGTTCAGGAGGATCTTTTCAAGCCGACCCTCCGCAAGATCGTTCGGCTGCCCTTTTTCTATGTCCCCGTGGATTACCGGGCTAATTCACTGAAGCTGGAGGCGATCCTTCAGGAGCTCGTCACCGTAAAAAGTGCCATAAGAAAGAGAAACCCTGAGGGAACCCTTCCCGAGGGCAAGTTCCTCGCCCTGCTTCGGGGGTACGTCTCCCTCATGGCTACTGCTGCTGAAAAGCTTCGGGAGATATGCGGACGGCTCGAGCAACGAAGCGATGGCGCGCCCTATACACGACAAGAATATAAAACAGACATGGCCGAACTGCGGCAGATCCAGAAAAAACACCTTGACGCAGGGGTCGTCCTCAATACCCAACTGAAAGATCTTGGTCACTCTTCATCGGAATAAAATCTGCCTCGCTCTCTTAAAAATTTGGCTCCCCCAGGACGGTCAACTTCCTCTTCTTTTTCTACAATTTTCTTTCTTTTTTCCTTGACAGCGGGTTTCCCTATCAGGTATCCTGTCTCTGGGTACCTGTATTTCACCTGTATACAGGAAGGGGTGCCTGAGCAGAAAAAGGAGCGTCGGATATGCGGGTAAAGAAAAAAGACCTCGCCTATGAAGAGATCCGGAAACTGATTCTCAGGCGAGAGACCTCGGAAGGGATTGTTCTCTCCGAGAACTCCCTTGCCACTGCACTGAACATGAGCCGCACTCCCATTCGGGAGGCTCTTCAGCGCCTCCAGATGGAGGGATTTCTTGAAATCCATCCCAATCGGGGAGTGGTCATTCCGGAAGTCTCCGTGGTTGAGGTGAACGATACCTTTGCCCTCCGGATGGCCATCGAGGAATTTGTCATCAAGGAGATCATCCCCCTCATGACGGAGGAGCATTTTCTTCAGGTGGACGAGCTCCTGAGGCGCCAGAAGGAGTCCATGGAACGGAAGGATGTTCTCGAGTACCTGCGGCACGATAAAGATTTTCACGATTTTTACCTTCGGCTCTATTCCAATGCCCTGATTTTTTCCACCATCAAGAGAGTACGGGACCGATTTTTTTCCATGGGGAGCGCAGTGCTCCGCGGGGTCGGAACCGTCGAAAAATCCTATCAGCAGCACTGTGAAATTGCCGAAGCGGTCCGACGTAGAGACCCTGGAGCAGCGGTGGCTGCGATGCACCGCCATATGGTGACCGGTCGGGGAAATGTTCTTTCCCTCTCGGGATCTTTGGAAAATGCCCAGTAAAATGGAGTTTTTTTGTTGAAGAAAGGAGGGTGCTTTTTCCCCGCTCTTTACTCTTTTCGGGAGCGGTAGAGAACCGGTACGCTTTTTTTCGGCTTAAAAAGACCAGAATTTGATGAGGTGATCTGCATGTGTGCAATGCCAGAGCGGAAAGAGGCGGTTCTTCCTCTGACCGGATACGATAAGGAAACCTTGAAATTTTTCTACGAGACCATGGTGAAGATCCGTAACTTCGAACTCACCGTGGAGAAGTATTTCTATGAGGGGGAAATCCCCGGTTTCGTCCACCTCTATGTGGGCGAGGAGGCCATTGCCACAGGCGTCATGGCCAACCTCCACAAGACCGACTACATCCAGAGCACCCATAGAGGGCATGGCCATACCATCGCCAAGGGAGCTGACCTCAAGCATATGATGGCCGAGCTCTTCGGTAAAAGCACCGGCTGCTGCAAGGGAAAGGGCGGATCCATGCACATCGCCGACTTCAGCGTGGGGATGCTCGGAGCCAACGGCATCGTCGGAGGGGGCTTCACCATGGCAACAGGGGCGGCCCTCGCCCAGAAGATGCAGAAGACCGACGGCGTCTCCGTGGCCTTCTTCGGCGACGGAGCATCGAACCGGGGCACCTTCCACGAAGCGGCGAACATGGCGGCGGTGTGGAAACTCCCCGTTATTTTTCTGTGTGAAAACAATCAGTGGGCTTCCACTACCCCCTACCTCACCACCACCTCCGTGGAGGATATCGCCGACCGTGCCCAGGGGTACGGAATGCCCGGCGTGATCGTCGACGGAAACGACGTCTTCTCGGTCTACGAAGCGGCACGGGATCTCATCGACCGTGCCCGGCGGGGCGAGGGGCCGTGCATTCTCGAATGCAAAACCTACCGCATCAAGGGGCACTTCGTTGGCGATCCCGAGATGTACCGCACGAAAAAAGAAGTGCAGCAGGTTCTGGAAGAGACGGACCCCATTCCCCGGTTCGAGAAGAAAGTTCTCGATGCCGGAGTGATGACCCGGGAAGAGCTTGACGCTATTGCAGCAAGAGTCAACAAAGAACTCAACGAGGCCTTGGAGTACGCCCGCACCTCTCCTGAACCGGAAGAGTCGGCCCTCTTTGAAGACCTCTACGTGTAGGGAGACGGATAATATGAAGACAATCACATTTTCCCAGGCTACCCTTGAGGCCATGCAGGAGGAGATGAGGCGTGACGAAAGTGTTTTCGTCATGGGAGAGGACATCGTCCGCCAGGGGGGCATCTTCGGCCAGTTCAAGGGCCTTCCCGCGGAATTCGGCGACCGGATCATCGACACTCCCATCTCCGAGACCGCCATCGTCGGTGCCTGCGTTGGCGCGGCCCTCGCCGGAATGCGCCCCGTGGCGGATATGCACTTTGCCGATTTCGTCGGCGTCTGCTTCGATGAAATCTACAACCAGATGGCCAAGATCTACTACATGTTCGGCGGGCAGAAACCCGTCTCCATGGTCCTCCGGGCCCCGGACGGCCTCGTCAACCAGGCGGCGGCCCAGCACTCCCAGTCGGTGGAGGCCTTCTTCCTCCATATTCCCGGGCTCAAGGTCGTCGCGCCCTCCAATCCGGCGGACGCCAAGGGGCTGCTCAAATCGGCCATCCGTGACGACAACCCCGTCCTCTACTTTGAGCACAAGCAGCTCTTCCCCATGAAGGGGGAGGTTCCCGAGGGAGATCATCTCGTCCCCATCGGCAAGGCGAAGGTCGTGAAAGAGGGAAAGGACGTCACCCTCGTCTCCTGGTCTCTGACAATGAACTTGGCGATCAAGGCGGCCCAGACCCTCGAAAAAGAGGGGATCAGCGTCGAACTCATCGACCTCCGGACGATCTCTCCTCTCGACAAGGAGGCCATCCTCAACTCTGTAGTGAAGACCAGCCGGCTTGCCATCGCCCATGAAGCGGTGAAGCAGGGCGGAGTAGGGGCTGAGATATCCGCCATCGTGGCCGAAGAGGCCCTCGACTGCCTCGACGCGCCGATCGTGCGCGTGGGTGCGCCCTTCACCCCCGTCCCCTTTGCCCGTACTCTGGAGCAGGCCTATCGGATCACCCCGGAGAAAATCGCCGCAGGCATCCGGGGGATGATGTAGCGAATCCGGTTTCCCCCTGTTCCTATCGAAGCGACGGGAGGTGGTGGAAAAGTTCTTCTTTCCGGTTCGGAAAAGCAGCGCCCGGTACAGAAAAAAGCAATTGAAATCCAAATTCAGGAGGTAAGAATATAATGAAGAAAATCGTTGCATTGTTCCTCGCCGCAGTTCTCATGTGCGCCCTGGCCGCCCCCTCCCTCGCAGCCTACAAAGACGAGTATAAGCTTGACATAGTCCCCAGCCTGACCACGGCATGGGGAATGGGCGCCACCTATTTTGCCGACCTCGTCAAGGAGAGAAGCGACGGAAAGATCAACATTAAAGTGTATCCCGGATCCCAGCTCACCACGGGAAAGCAGACCAACGCTTTCCTTCTCCTGAGGAACGGAACTATTGACTTCGCCGTCCAGTCCTCCATCAACTATTCCCCCCAGGTCGTGGAGCTGAACCTCTTCGCCCTTCCCTTCTTCATCGCCAATCAGCCCCACCCCTACAAGGCTCTCGATGCCATCAAGAGCGGCAAGGCCGGACAGATGATCATCAAAGCCGTTGAAGATAAGGGCGTGAAAGTCCTCGCCTTCGGAGAAAACGGATTCCGTGAACTGACGAACTCCAAGAAGGCAATCAAAACCCCCGAGGATCTCGATGGAATGAAGATCCGCGTGGTGGGAAGCCCTCTCTTCCTCGACACCTTCAGGGCCCTTGGCGCCAACCCCGTGAACATGAACTGGAGCGACACCATGGCCGCCATTCAGCAGGGTGTGGTTGACGGACAGGAGAACCCCATCAGCACCTTCTATCCCGTGAAGATGCACGACTATCACAAGTATGTCACCGACTGGCATTACGTGGTTGACCCCACACTCTACGTGGTGAACCCCGCCCTGTGGAAAACCTTCTCCGAAGAGGACCAGAAGATGATTCAGGCTGCAGCCGAGGAAGCGGGCAAGTACATGGTCGCCCTCGCAAGAATCAGTCTTGACGACGGTACAGCTAAAGCCTATCTTGAGAGCATCAATGAAGTTCCCGAGATCACCGACTGGTACAAGACCCTCAAGGATGTGGGCATGGAAGTCACCACCCTCACCCCAGAGCAGACGAAGGCCTTTGCTGACAAGACTGCTCCCGTGTTGAAAGAGTGGAGATCCAAGGTCGGCGAGGATCTTGTGAAGGCCGCCGAAGAAGATATGGCCGCTGTGGCGAAATAGCGACGAACAGATTGTGACCCTCCGGGGGGAGAGACTTCTTCTCCCCCCGAGTCTTTCCTCATAATAAGGGGTTGTCCATTCATGACAAAAAGAATTCTGAATAATTTCGAGGAAATCCTCGGCTCGATCATCCTGATGGTGATGGCCGTCATAACCTTTGCCAATGTCATCACCCGCTATTTCATCTATCATGCCCTCGCCTTCACCGAGGAGGTCACCATCAACATGTTCGTCTGGCTTGTCTTGCTCGGTACCGCTATTGCCTTCAAAAAAAACGCCCATCTGAGCATGACGTTCATATACGACCGCTTCCCTCCGAAATGGAGAAAGGGCTTTTTCTTTATCTCGACTTTGCTGTCCTTCGGGTTTTTCTCCCTGCTGGCATACCTCGGCTACATCGAGGTCTGCGATGAAATCGCTCTCGGAGTGACCACCGAATCCCTGGCCATTCCGGTGTGCTACTACACAATTGCCGTGCCCGTGTTTTCTATTCTGATCTGCATCCGCATCGCCCAATCGACTCTGAACACCATCAGGGCCGGAAAGTACTAGGAGGGACGAGAGATGGAATCTTTGCTTCACGAACCGGCATTCTGGACGATCGTCCTTTTTATTATTCCCCTGCTCATTCGTGTTCCCATTGCGGTGGCCCTCGGGTCAGCCACGATCTTCGTGGTCTGGAACTGGGATATGGGGTACCAGATGCTCTCTTACAGCTTTTTTGCCGGAATCGCCAAGTTCCCCCTGCTGGCGATCCCCTTCTTCATCCTCGCAGGGGTCATCATGGAAAAAGCCGGCATTGCCGAACGGATCATCACCCTCATCAAACAGCTTGTAGGTGACATGACCGGCGGACTTGCCGTTGCGACAGTTATCGTTGCCGCCTTCTGGGGTGCAGTGAGCGGTTCCGGCCCGGCGACGGTGGCGGCCCTCGGCCTCATCCTCATTCCCGGAATGGCGGAAGCCGGATACGACAAGGCCTTCGCTGCGGCGGTGGTCTCGGTAGCATCGGGACTGGCCATCATCATTCCGCCGAGCATCTCCTTCATCGTCTACGGCGACATCATGCAGCAGTCCGTGGGGACCCTCTTCGCTGCGGGAGTCATTCCCGGTATCGTCGTATCGGGTTTCCTCTGCATTGCGGTCTACCTCATCAGCAGAAAGCGGGGGTACAAGGGTTCCCCCCGGGGGAACGCTTCCGTCGTGCTGAGGTCGGCCATGGACGCATTCTGGGGGCTCTTCACCCCCGTCATCATCCTCGGAGGGATCTACGGCGGGATATTCACCCCCACGGAAGCCGCGGCTGTAGCAGTCTTCTACGGCCTCTTTGTGGGGATTTTCGTCTATAAAACGCTGACGATCAGAATAATGTATGACATCCTCCAGGAGACCGTGGCGGGAACCTCCGTGGTCATGATCGTGGTGACCTGTGCGGGGCTCTACTCCTGGCTCGGATCCACAGTGGGGCTCATCGACAAGGTTGCCGCGGTCCTACTGGGCATATCGGAAAACCCCGTGGTCATTCTTCTCATGATCAACATCATTTTGCTCTTCGCCGGGATGCTTCTGGACGCCATCTCCATCTTCTATGTCTTTTTGCCCATTCTGGCCCCCATCATCGTCATCTTCGGATGGGATCCCATCTGGTTCGGCGTCATGATGACCATCAACATGGCTGTCGGTCAGGTTACTCCGCCCGTGGCGGTCAACCTCTTCGTCGGCGCGCGGATCAGCGGCCTCACCATGGAGCAGATCAGCCGCCCGGCAATACCGCTGATTATCGCCTTCGTGATCGCCCTTGTGGTCATCACCGCTTTTCCCGGAATCACCCTCTTCCTGCCCCGTCTTCTCGGGATGATGTAGTGGAAGAGATCAATCAATACAGAAAGAACTTTCTGCACGGACTTCAGTTTCAGTGCTGCTTATTAAGGAGGGTGTTCGATGGCTGTACCGGTGAACATGCCAAAACTCGGCCTCACCATGAATTCGGGAGTGGTCTCCCAATGGAGCAAAAACGAAGGGGAATTCGTCGCAAAGGGCGAGGTTCTCATGGTCGTTGCCACTGACAAGCTCACCTTCGAGGTGGAATCCCCCGAAGAGGGAGTGCTTCTCAAAATCGTCGTCTCAACCGGAACGGATGTCCCCGTAGGGGAGACCCTCGCCTGGCTCGGGGAAGAGGGGGAGACCGTGGAGGTTGCTTCTGCGGCTGACGACTCCGCAGCTCCTGCCGAAGAGAAGAGGGAAAAGGAAGTGGCTTTGCCCGGCCAAAAAGAGGGCGAAAGACGCCCCGCCGCTTCAGGGCTTCGAGCCACTCCCCTGGCACGGAAGATCGCCCGGGACGCCGGAGTTGACCTGACCCTTGTTGAGGGGTCCGGCCCTGCGGGCAGGATCGTCCGCAAAGACGTGGATGCCTATAGGGCGAAAAAGGGACCGGAAGTCAAGACCAGCCCCGTGGCCGCGAAGATGGCCTCGGATCTCGGAGTGGACCCCGCCTCCCTCGGCAAGAAAGACCGGATTATGAAGGAGGATATCCTCCGCGCCGCTGCACGAGCTGCCGTTCCCGCCGAGGACGTCCGCGTACC
>CAYZZX010000025.1:0-13478 GCA_964483085.1 uncultured Synergistaceae bacterium | reverse complement strand
GCGGAGACGGAGCAGCTCGTGGAACAGGCTCGGTCGGGAAGGCTCGCCCTTGAGGATATGCAGGGGGGCACCTTCACCATCACGAACCTCGGCATGTTCGGAATGCAGAGCTTCGTCCCCATCGTCAACCCCCCCGAGGCGTGCATCCTCGGCGTTAACGCCATAGCAGATAAACCGGTTGTCGTGGACGGAGCCGTGGTCATCCGGCCCATGACGGTCCTCTCCCTTGTGGCAGACCACCGGATCGTCGACGGAGCGGAAGCCGCCCGCCTGCTCGCCAGGATACGGGAGCTTGTGGAAAATCCCTGGCTCCTCCTGCTCTAGAGGAAAGGGGAACGCGATGAGTTCTGACGGAAAGAAAAAAATTGCCATCCTCGGCGCCGGTCCCGGAGGGTACATTGCCGCCATCCGGGCCGCCCAGCTCGGCTCTGAGGTCACCATCGTCGAGAAGAACGCCCTCGGAGGGGTCTGCCTCAACATAGGGTGCATCCCCACCAAGGTCCTCCTCCATACGGCGGAAGTCTACTGCCAGGCGATGGAGGGAGCCGTCATCGGCCTGAAGGCGGAGAACGTCGCCGTGGACTGGCCTGCCCTGATGGACAGAAAAGCCCTCGTGGTGAAGACTCTCGTGGACGGAGTCGGAACGCTACTCCGTTCCAACGGGGTCACCATTTTGCAGGGAGAGGCGTCCTTTCTCTCTCCAAAAGAGGTTTCGGTGACGGGAATAGACGGTGCTGTATCCACGATGACAGCCGACGCCTTCATCGTGGCGACGGGGTCGGAGCCGGTGGTCCCGCCCATCCCCGGCTTTGACCTTGACGGCGTGATGACGAGCACCGAGGCTCTCTCTCTGGAGGGGCTGCCGAAGTCGATGGTTCTCGTGGGCGGAGGGGTCATCGGCATGGAATTTGCCTCCCTTTTCACCTCCTTTGGTGTAAAGGTCACCGTGGTGGAGATGCTCCCTGAGATCCTTCCCCTCCTCGATGGCGAGATCACAGCCATTCTGAAGGGCGTGCTCTCCCGCAGAGGAGTAGTCTTCCATACCTCTTCCAAGGTGACGGGAGTGGAGAAGAAGGACGGATCCCTCGCAGTCTCCGTTGAGACGCCCAAAGGCCCCATGACCATCGACTGCGAAAAAGTCCTCGTCTCCGTGGGGCGCCGCCCCGTGACAAAGGGCCTCGGCCTCGAAACTATCGGGGTCGCCATGGACCGCTCGAGGGTCAAGACGGACAAATCCATGGAGACCTCGGTGAAGGGAATTTACGCCATCGGCGACTGCACGTCCCCCATCATGCTCGCCCATGTGGCCTCCCGGGAGGGAGAAGTGGCCGTGGAGAACATTCTGGGCCATCCCGTGGAGATGGACTATAAGACCGTCCCCAGCGCCGTCTACACATCCCCGGAGATCGCCTCCGTCGGACTTACGGAAAAGCAAGCCCGGGAGAAGGGGCATTCCGTCAAGATCGGAAAGTTCCCCCTCCTCGCCAACGCGAAAAGCCTCATCATGAACGAGGCGGACGGCATGGTGAAGTACGTGGTGGACGGAAAGTATGACGAAATCCTCGGAGTGCACATCATCGGCCCCCGGGCGACGGACCTCATTGTGGAAGGGGCTCTCGCCCTGCGCCTTGAGGCCACGGTGGATGAACTCCTGACGACCGTTCACGCCCACCCCACCGTAGGGGAGGCATTGTTTGAAGGCGCCCTGGCCGTGAACGGCCACCCCTTCTCACTGCCGAAGAAATAATCATCCCGATATAAAGGACCAAAAAGACAGGCCCCGGAATCCCTCTACAGGATTCGGGGCCTGTCTGCTGTACGGAATCGGTCTTTTCAGGAGATGAGAAAATCGATAAATTCTTTCATCTCCACACCCCGGAAGAATCGTTCCAGGGGAAATCCCTCGAGCCTTTTGCTGAGATTTTTCTCCCGATAGGGGCAACCGGCGAGCTGAAGCTCCAGTTCCTCCCGGTTTTCCTGGCCGAAGAAGTCGCCGAAGAAGCGGGCCTGCTCAATCACTCCGTTTCGTACATCCAGCAAAGCCTCCACCTTGCCCCAGGGAAAGCGCCGGATCTTCCTCTCGGAGAAGTCCGGGGAGGCTCCCCAGTTCCATTCCCAGGTGGCGTATTTTGCTTTCTGAAGGGCTGTGACAGCCCCTCTCTGGTCCCTGCTCAGAGTGACAGTTTCGGTCCCTGAGAGGGAATTGCGGAGGGCTTCCATGAAGTCCTCCAGAGAAAGAGGAACGGGAAGGCAGGGAAGGATGTTGGTGACCCTGCTGCGGATGGACTTGAACCCCTTTGATATAAATTTTTCCTCGTCCACCTGAAGGGCTTGGGAGAGCACGGAGAGGTCAGAATCAAACAGGAGAGTGCCGTGGTGGAGAAGACGGCGGCGGTCCATATGCTGGGCGCTTCCGGAGAATTTCTTTCCGTCGATGGCGAGGTCGTTCCTGCTGTTGAACTCGGCTGTAACTCCAAGAGCGGCGAGAGCGTCGACCACAGGGCGGGCATGCCGGGCGAAGTCAAAGGGGTTCCCTTCGTCATTTGGTACAATAAAGGTGTAATTGATGTTGCCCAAGTCGTGGTAGACCGCCCCTCCTCCCGAGATGCGCCGGACCACGGCGATGCCGTGCTCTTCCGCGAAGGCCCGGTTGACCTCTTGGGCGGTATTTTGAAATCTCCCCACGATGATGGACGGCCGGTTCTGCCAGAGCAGAAAATAGCCGGGGTGCCCCTGATCTATAGTACGGTAGAGATGTTCCTCCACGGCGAGGTTGAACGTGGGGTCGGTGGACTGTCCTTCAATATAATACATTCTCTTCTCCAGTTCTCCTTGCAAAGGGGGGCGTTTCGGTCCATTATACAAAATATTCCCTATCTGGAGGTGCTTTCTATGCTCGATTCCCTTGAAATACTGACCCTTGTGGAAGACTCCGTGCAAATGCATGGCTCACTGCTCGGAGAACACGGCCTGTCCTTTCTGCTGACAGCGGAAAGGGGAGGGCAGATCATCCGGGGCCTTCTTGATGTAGGGCAGACCCCTGAAGTCCTGTCCCATAACATGAACTCCCTCGGAGTATCTCCGGCTTCTATCGATTTTCTCGTCCTCTCTCACTGTCATTACGACCATACCGGAGGTGTCGTCCGATTCGTGAAATCCACGGGGAAGAAGAACTTCCCGGTGATTGCCCACCCGGCTCTTTTCCGCACCCACTTCACGGCAGACCCTCTTCCCGCCTCGAAGGGCATTCAGCCCGGAGACAGCCGGAAGGAGATAGAGGCGGCGGGAGGACAGCTCTTTCTTTCCTCTGACCCCTTCCCCCTTGCGCCGGGGCTGATGACCTCGGGGGAGATTCCGAGGGAGACGGATTTCGAAGGGCCGGGAAAGCGATTTTTCACCCTGTCCGAAGGGCAGGTCCGTCAGGATGAAATGGCGGACGACATGGCCGTCTTCGCCCTCGTGAAGGGAAAGGGAATTGTGGTGGTCGCCGGATGCAGTCATTCGGGGATCGTCAACATCCTGAAACGGGCAAGCTCTCTCTACCCCGGCGAGCCGGTGGCGGGGGTCGCGGGAGGCCTTCATCTCATCAACGGCACGGAGGAGAAGATGGAGAAGACCCTTGAAGGGGTAAAGGAATTTACCCCCGGATGGATCGCCGCGGGACACTGCACGGGGTTCCCCATGCAGGTAAAGCTCGCTTCGGCTTTCGGAAAGGCCTTTATTCCCCTCGCGGTGGGAAAAAACTTCTCTGTAGGGGAGTAAAACTGAGTATCAAGACTTTGACCTTACTGACCTATAGCCTCGTCAATTTAACAAGGGAGGCAGATGACAGAAGACCTTTCCAGGAAAGGAGTATCAGATGAACGAGTTCTCTTTTTCGGATCTTCGCCGGAAGGTGGAGGTCTGCACCAGGTGCACTCTCTGGGAGAGCCGGACCCATGCGGTCTTTGGTGAAGGGCCTGCCAATTCACCCGTGATGCTTGTGGGAGAGGCACCCGGTGCGCAGGAGGACGCCGCCGGTATGCCCTTCGTGGGGCGATCGGGAAAGCTTCTTACGTCGCTTCTGGAGGAGGCCGGCCTTCCCCGGGAGAAGTTATTCATAACAAATATGGTGAAATGCCGCCCTCCAGAAAACCGCCTTCCCACCAGGGAGGAGCTTGCCTGGTGCTCCCCCTGGCTCAGAGCCCAGATGGAGAGCCTTCACCCTCTGCTTGTTCTTGCGGTGGGGAATGTCCCCACTCGAGCTTTCCTCGCCACAAAAGCGGGGATCACGACCCTGAGGGGAAGTTTTACCCCCTGCACCTGGAAGGGGATGAATTTCACCCTTCGTCCGATTTTTCATCCGAGTTACCTTCTCCGCAACCGCAAGGTCGAGGCGGGAAGCCCCATCGCTCTGACTCTTGAGGACTTTCGAGAGGTTTTGGCTTTCGTACAGCAGACTTTTCCTGGTTTCTGACCTCGTTATATGCGGAAAAGAAAAAATACTTTATAATAGGATGGAATGCGTGGGTTGCAGAGCGGCGGAGAGAACATCGGCGCGGATATGAACTTCCTCTACCGTCGACTTCTATATGAAAAGAGAGAGAGCCCATGGACGATACACGGTCACAACCCTTTGCCCCGCCGCCGGTATCATTGCCTTCCTGCACGGACTCTTCCGAGGCTTCCGCTGCAGAGCAAAAGAACCTCAGGCTCCCCGGTCGAAAGCAGCCTGTGCTGTTGCTTCTCGCGTGCATAGTGGTGGCATTTCTTCTCTTTTCTCCCCGGCCAGCCTTGACCTCATCCCAGGCTCTTCAGCTTGCGAAGGACTCCCGGGACCTTTCACCCGAGGTATCAAACGAAAAGTTTATCTCGAGCTGGAAGGACGCCGCAGCAGCAAGAGGAGGCCCGAAATGGGACGTGGATCCCTTTCCCGGGTCGGGCTATATTGTTTCGTGTCTCTATAAAGACAGCGAAGGGGATTTCAAGGGGTGGTTTTTTGAAATTTTCGCCAGAGAACGGGTTGCCCGCCGGGTCACCCGTTCTCTGGGAGATCCGTACTCCCAGAGGATTGACGATATCTTCTTTCGCTATTCCCTTGACCTGACCGAGGACGAGGTGATGATCTTCTCTCAGGAGGAAATACTGCCCCTCGAACGCTTTCTGCGGGCAATTCTCGAGAAATACGGAGATACGGCCGAAGATGCGAGAAATCGTTTCGGCCCTCCCCGGACGCTGCGGCGGAAGAATATGACATCCATACACGACGAGAGCTATAAGTACACCATCGCGACCCTTACATGGCCTGGCCTTGCCCTCGCTTTTTTCCAGGCCCCCGATAAAGAAAATCTCGTCTCGGTAATGGTTCTTGATGACACCCATCCCTTTGGACCCCATCCGGGAATACGGGTTGGTATGCCCTTTGACTCTGTGCTGAACATTTTGGGCGAGCCCGCAGATAAAGAGGGGCGAACGGCCGTGTACCGGGACGACGAGGGGTTTTACGACCTTATCTTTGACCTCGAAAGATCCGGGAATATTAAGAGAATGAAGCTTCTGGTGTATATGGACTGATAAAAGGCTTTGTTCTTCAGGAGGTTTTTATGGCGTTGCTGCTCCGTCTTGTTTTTCTGCTCGTTCGTCTGCTCCCCGCTCTGTTCACCCTCCTGTTACTCTGGAATTTTCTCAACAGATTCCTCCGTCAGGGAGGCCGGCAGTATCGCTATGATCCTCCTCCGCCTGGAGGCAGCCAGGAGCCCTTTTCTTCCGGATCTTCCCGGGGGCCGAAAGATCCCTACTCCGTGCTCGGCTGCGCCCCTTCTTCATCCGATGAGGAGATTAAAAAATGCTATCGAGAGATGCTCGGCCGCTATCATCCCGACAAGTTCATAGGGCAGAAACTCGATCCCGAGTTCATCAAACTGGCGGAACGGAAGTTTCAGGAAATACAGGAGGCCTATGAATCCCTGCGAAAACGGAGAGGTTTTTAAAAGTAATTTTTGTTTTTTTCTCAGGTCATCTTTTTTGGATATTTTCATGAGAAGCCCGAATCTCCGTGGTAGAATAGTTTTACCGGAAACATCCGGCGTTCCATAACGTTCCCGCCTGCGGGAGAAAAGAGGAGAGTGCCATGGCGACCCTGGAACGGTATTCTGACGGGGAGAGTTTCTCTCGAATCAAATCTCAGGCACGAACAACCATCGAAAGTGCTTTTTATGGAAATAACGTACTTCCGGTGGGTGATCTCAAAGAGGCCTATCAACTTGCCCGGCAGAGCCCGGGTACAGTGGAGCTGACGGGTATGCCCGTCTATCGCCCCGAGGGGCAGGGGCTTCCGCCCAGAAGCAATGTTCTGCTAGTCAATGACGGAGCTGTTGTGGGCCGCTGCGCTGCGGCACGGAGGATTCTCGGCGAGCCGGGGGTCTCCATGACGGAGTTTGCCCCAATCCTTCGGGAGGCGGTTTACGGAAGCCGCTTCCGAACCTGCTACACCGCCGAGGCCTATATCGGCCTCGAACAGGACTTCATGGTCAAGGCCCATCTGCTCGTCCCCCGCAATCACGAAAATCTCATCTACAACTGGATGCTGAACTTTCAGTATCTCAACAAAACCTACCGCGATATGTACGGAGAATCCCGTGTGCTTCCCGACGGCGACATCTTCATGTATGCCGACCCCGACTGGACTTCTCCCCAGTTCCCCCTTGGGCTCGCTTTCTTTGATCCGCTCCACAACTGTGCGGCGGTCCTCGGAATGCGCTACTTCGGCGAACTCAAAAAAGGTACCCTGACTCTCGCATGGGGCACGGCAGTCCGTAACGGCTTCGCCTCCTGCCACGGCGGGCTGAAGCGCTACAATTTGAAAGACGGACGCTCCTTCGTGGCAGCGGTCTTCGGTCTCTCCGGCTCGGGAAAGTCGACCCTTACGCATGCACGCCACGAAGACAAGTATGACATCACGGTGCTTCACGATGACGCTTTTATCATCAACGGCAGAGAGAAATATGCCATCGCCCTCGAACCCTCCTATTTCGATAAAGTTCAGGATTACCCCATGGGGTGCGAGGACAACAAGTTCATCATCACCCTTCAGAACTGCGGTGTCACCCGGGGGGATGACGGCCTTCTCTACGCGGTGACGGAGGATCTGCGAAACGGCAACGGCAGAGCCATCAAATCAAAACTCTGGTCTCCCGTCCGGGTTGACCGGATCGACGAGCCCATCAACGCTATCTTCTGGCTCATGAAGGACCAGACCCTTCCGCCGGTCATACGGCTCAGGGGGTCCGACCTCGCCGCTGCTTTCGGCGCGACTCTGGCCACGAAGCGGACATCGGCCGAACGTCTCGCCCCGGGGGTGGACCCCAACGCCCTGGTCATCGAAAGCTATGCCAACCCCTTCCGCACCTACCCCCTCGGCAAGGATTTTGAACGGTTCCGCGCGCTCTTCGATGACGGAGTGAACTGCTATATTCTGAATACCGGCGACTTCATGGGGAAGAAAGTTACCCCGTCCGATACACTCGGCATTCTGGAGCGCATCGTGGAGGGGGAGGCGACCTTTGTCCCCTTCGGTCCCTTCAGCGATATGGAGACTATGGAACTCGACCGTTTTCCCATCGACTTTTCAGATGAAACCTACCGCCAGCAGGTGGCCTCCCGTCTTCAGGACCGACTCTCCTTCGTTGCGTCGAGGAATACGGAAAAGGGCGGAATCGATAGCCTGCCTCCGGAGGCGGAAAACGCGATGAAAAAGGCCCTCGACGAAATAGAGCGGAAAAGAGGGGCATAGCTGCCCTTTCGCTTTTTCACGAGGGCGGAAAAAAACAGTGCAGCGGATCATCTCCTGAAAAGTTTTTTTCGGGAGATGATTTTTTATGAGGGCAGAAGAGCTTCAATGGGATATAATCATTCCCCTGAAAAGAATCTCTGGAGGAACAGAATAAATGCAAAAACAAAAAAACCAGTCCCACGCCATGGGGACGGATTCGATCCCCCGCTTGATGATACGATTTTCCCTTCCGGCCATTGTGGGGATGCTGGCAAACGCGCTCTATAATATAGTGGACCGGATTTTCGTGGGGCAGACCATAGGGCCGAGCGGAATCGGCGCGATCAGCGTGGCATTCCCCTTCATGCTCCTCGCCATCGCCTACGGCCTGCTCATCGGCGTCGGCGGTGGCTCCCTGATCTCCATCTCCCTCGGAGCGAGGCGTCGGGCCCGGGCGGAGAAGATCATGGGCAATGCTCTGGTATTTCTGGTCGGAGGAGGGCTGCTGCTGAGCATCGGCGGCGCGCTGTATTCCAGGGAGATCCTCGATCTCTCCGGAGCGAGTGCCACCATGATGCCCCTTGCGAAGGAGTATATGGACATCGCCGTATGGGGCCTTCTCTTCTCTCTTATCGGTTTCGGGTTCAACTTTTTCATCCGGGCTGAAGGCAACCCCCGCTATGCCATGTACACTCTCATCCTCGGGGCCTTTGCGAACATCCTCCTCGACTGGCTCTTTATCATCGGGATGGACATGGGAATCCGGGGTGCCGCCATCGCCACGGTGATCTCCCAGGCACTCTCCGCACTCTGGGCAGGGGCCTACTACGTCCGGAGAAAGGGAGTTCTCCGCTTCCGTCTGAAGAACCTCCGGCCCGACAAAGTCATCATAGGGCGGATTCTTGCTTTGGGGCTCGCTCCCGGCCTTACGGAGGTGAGCTTCACCTTTGTTCTCATCCTTTTCAACCGCATCCTCCGTACCTACGGAGGCGACCTCGCCATCTCGGCAATGGGGATATTCTTCAGCCTCGACAGCCTGCTCTTTCTTCCCGTCCTCGGACTCGCCGGCGGAGTGCAGCCCATCATAGGCTACAACTACGGAGCCAAGGACTACGGACGGGTGATCGCCTCCGTAAAGGTTGCCCTGGGAATGGCCTCTCTTTTCTTCGTGAGCAGCTTCCTTCTTATTATGATCATGCCGGAGCCGATGATCCGCATTTTCAACTCCGACGATCCGGCCCTCCTCGCCCTCGCCGTCCGGGGTCTGAGGATCGGCTACAGCGGGGTCATCTTCGCATCGGTAAGCATCATCGCCTCTCACACCTTCCAGGCCATCGGCAAGGCGAAGATGGGTATTTTTCTCACCCTCTCCCGGCATTTCATCTTCATCTTCATCCCCCTCTATTTTCTTCCTCCCCTTTTCGGCACCGACGGAGTGTGGATGGCTATTCCCCTCTCTGACCTCGGCGGAGGGATTATGGCAGCCTGGTTTTTGAAAAGGGAATTCCGGCTGCTGCGGGAAAAGAGACGGCTTCAGCAAATATGCCCTCCGGAGCATCTTCCTCAACCGACTCAACCGAGGGGTGAAACTTCTCTGGTTTCCTGATATCCTTTTCATGTTCCTCTGAAATTCGAATCCGCAACCCTTAGGAGGCAGTTCTTGCATGGCCCAGACCGGAAAACTGAACTTTGACCGATTTGCCGTGGGAGATCGGGGGAAAAGCATCTTCCTCCTCCTCTTCGGCCTGCTCCTGATCCTTTTCGCCCTCACCCGGGACACCCTCCCGGATATTTACCGGGGTTTGATCAAGATCATCATCGAGCCGGACTACCTCATCACCGACTATATGGAGGTGGGAGGAATGGGGGCGTCCTTCATGAACAGCGGCCTTCTTACGCTGGCGTTCACGGCCATTCTCATCCGCATGAAGATTCGCCTCAGAGGAATATCCTTCGCTACGATTTTCATAATCGCCGGATTTGCTTTTTTCGGAAAGAATATTTTCAACGTCTGGTTTCCCGTCGCCGGAGTCTGGCTTTTTTCACGCTACAGGAATGAGCCCTTTCTGCAGTACGTCTACATCGCCTTTTTCGGCACAGCCCTCGCTCCTCTGGTGAGCCAGATTATGTTCGGCTTCAACTTCCCACCCTCCATGAGGATCGCCTTCGGCGCCTTCATCGGAGTCGGGGCCGGTTTCATCCTTCCCCCCCTTGCGTCGGCCTTCATGGGCGTCCACAGGGGGTTCAACCTCTACAACACGGGTTTTGCCTCTGGAATGGTGGGAACTCTGGCCGTCTCGCTCTTCCGGTCCCACGGCTTTATCGATGCCAGCAGGGTGATCTGGTCAAGAGGGAACAACCTGCTCCTCGCTCCTCCCTGCATCCTTTGCTTTGGCAGCTTCATCGCCGCCGGGTGGTGGCTCAACGGCAGGAGCTTTGAAGGGTATGGAGCCATCTGGAGACATCCGGGCAGATTGGTGGCCGACTTCGTGGACATCATGGATTTTCCTCCAACCCTGATCAATATGGGGATCAACGGCCTGATAGCACTCGGATACATTCTTCTTATCGGAGGGGATCTGAACGGGCCGACCCTGGGAGGAATATTCACCATCTCCGGGTTCAGCGCTCTTGGCAAGACGCCCCGGAACATCATACCCATCATCCTCGGGGTGGTTCTCGCCAGCATGACGAAAACCTGGGGGATTACCGATCCTCCCATACAGCTTGCGGCCCTCTTCGGTACTACCCTTGCGCCCATCGCCGGAGTCTTCGGCTGGCAGTACGGAGTGCTCGCCGGATACATCCATTCCTCGGTGGTGCTGAACGTGGGGTTTCTCCACGGAGGATTCAACCTCTATAACAACGGCTTCGCTGGCGGAATCGTGGCAGCCCTGCTCGTGCCACTTATAGAGATTTTCAGAGAGGGGAGAAGAAAATGAGGGATGAACGACTCATCATTTCCCGTCTTGTCACGGAAATGATGAATTTCTTTTTTTCCATGGGCGCGAAAAGTATTTCTGCTGGTGTGGAAAAACTGGAGGACCGCTACGAGGTGACCCTCGAATCGGACTACGCCGGAAGTCCCACGGGGAAGATCCGCGAGATGACCCGTATGCTCCGCATGCCCCGGGCCCGGGAGATGGAGGAGTATTCCTGGTCTCTCTCAGGAGATGTGAGCACGGGGCAGGAGATCTACCTTGTGGGAATTCTCACCGATGAAGTGTCCGTAGAGCATGACGAAGAGGCGGGCAGGGTGAAGATCGTTCTAACCCGCCTCTTCCTTTGATACAGTGCAGAAAGGGGAAAAGCCATGGCTGAGTTGAAATTGACCCGCGATATCCTCGAAACGGCATTGCTCGGAGCCTCCGTCCTCGGAGGGGGGGATGCCGACTCCTTTGAGGCTGCCCTCGAGCTGGGAGAGCTCGCCCTTAGAATGGGGGAGCCCGTCCTTGTGGACATTGATGACGTGAACCAGGAGGGAATAGTCGTTACCTGTTCCTCCGTGACCTGCCCGAGGGTGGACGACCCCTATCTCTCTGCCCGCTCCTATATCCGGAGCATGGCGCTTCTTCTCGAAAACGGAGTGGAACGGCCGGTGGGGTTCATATCGAACGAATGCAATGAAGCCGGAATAGTTCACGGATGGCTCGAAGGCGCCGTCCTCGGAATTCCCGTGGTGGATGCCCCCTGCAACGGAAGGGCTCACCCCACCTATGAAATGGGATCCATGGGCCTTCATCTCGTGGAGGGGTACGTATCCGTCTCAGCCTTCTGCGGTGGAAACCCAGCCCATAAACGGTGCGTTGAAGGAGTTCTCCGGGGGTCCGTAGAGACCGCCTCCTCCATGATCCGCCACGCTGCCTGTGCAGCCGGGGGAATTCTCGCCGTGTCACGCAACCCGGTCAAGGCCTCCTACCTCCGGGAGAACGGCGCGCCCGGGGCGATAAAGCAGGCGATCCGCCTGGGGAGTGCCATGAGAGATGCGGCTCCAGACGGCGGTGAAGCCGTCATTGAAGCGGCCGCGGGAGTGCTCTCCGGAACGGTGATCTACCGGGGGAGAGTTGACGGTGTCGACCGGTTCACCGCAGGGGGAATGACCTCCGGAAAGGCCGTCTCCCGGGAGTGGGAGCTGACCTTCTGGAAGGATTACATGACCATTGACGAAGGAGAGCGGCGGGCCGCGACCTTCCCCGACCTCATCACCGTCTTCAACACCGAAACGGGTAAAGTGATCTCCAGCGATAATATTGCTCCCGGCATGAATGTCGCCATTCTGGCTGTCCCCCGGAGCAATCTGCTCCTCGGCTGCGGCATGCGAAGTCCGGCCCTCTTCGAACCCGCGGAAAAAATCGTGGGGAAAAGCATCATCCAGTACCTCGACCTGTAGTTTCTGCCGCCGGAGCGAAAGGCCCCGCCGCAAAAGTCCTAGCTATATTTGACATTTAATATTCTGCGTGGTACTCTCGTTTCTCAGGAGTATTCTTCCCCGGGCTATGCCCGGGCATAAAAATTGGAGGTGTATGAATGGGATTCGAGAGCCGAGTACGTACCGGTGTCCATTTCATGCAGGGCAACTATGCGGCAGTGGAAGGGGCATTAGCGGCGGGGTGCGACTTTTTTGCTGGCTACCCCATAACCCCTGCGAACGAAGTCTCCGAGGGGATGGCCCGGCGTCTGCCGGCCGTCGGCGGGGCCTTTTTCCAGGGAGAGGACGAATTATGCTCCATCTACGCAGCCGGAGCGGCTTCCCTTGCAGGGGCCAAGGCCATGACGGCCACGGCCAGCGCGGGATTTGACTACATGATGGAGGGGATCGAATACGCAGTGGCGATTGAAGCTCCTCTTGTCATCGTGGACGTCATGCGGTGCAGGGGTGAGAACTTCGCCACTCAGGCTGACATCATGCAGGTGCGGTGGGGGGCTGCGGGAGATCACGAAATGATCGTCCTCGCTCCGTCGACGGTCCAGGAGACCTTCGACTTCACCTTCCGGGCCTTCAACCTGGCGGAGGAGTACCGCACGCCCGTCATCGTCATCACGGAGATGTCCCTCGCCCTCATGCGGGAGCGCCTGGAGATCCCAGAGGCTTCCGCTCTCACGGTGGTGAACCGGAAACGGACGGAAAAATCTCCCGCTGACTACCTCCCCTTCCAGGCGGCGAGCGAGTGGGGTGTGCCCGACTTCGCCGAGCTTGGAACGGGGTACCGGGTCATCCACTCCATCAACCCCCACGACGAACGGGGAGACATCGAATGGGAGCCCAAGGCCTTCGAACGGCTCTACAAGAGGATCACCGGAAAGGTACTTGAAAATCGCAAAAAAATCTCCACCACAGTTCGCTACGACCTCGACGACGCGGAGATCGCTCTCGTGGCCTACGGAAGCGAGGTCCGCCCCGCCCTTGACGCAGTCAGACTGGCCCGTGAAAAGGGAATCAAAGCAGGCCTGCTCAAAATCGACGTCCCCTGGCCCTTCCCCGAAGAGGCAATACAGGAGCTGGCAGCGAACGCGGCAGCGGTAATCACAGTGGAAATGAACATCGGCCGGTACGCCGGAGAAGTGGAGCGGGCAGTCTGCGGAAAAGCCCGCACCGCCAGAGCCACGAAAAACCTCGGAACCCCCCACACCCCCGAGGAAATCCTTGCGGTAATCGAGGAGGTGCGGTCATGAGCGCCCTTGGAATGGAAAAGAACGGAAACCCCCTGCTTCAATACATGCGCCAGGA
>CAYZZX010000024.1:0-21563 GCA_964483085.1 uncultured Synergistaceae bacterium | reverse complement strand
CTGGTCCTTCAGCTCGGAATACCCTTCAAGGTCTTCGGGGTACATGTCCTTGGTGACGAACTGGTTGCACGAGAGGACGAAGCATCGCCCCTCGAGGGCGATATGGCGCATGGAACACTGCCACCCCTCTCGCTGGTCCGCCGTGGGGGCGAGGTAGATGGAGGGGTTCTGACTGTAGATGGCCGCCCGGGCGAGAGGCATGTAGTTCTCCCAGCAGATGAGCCCTCCCATGACACCCCAGGGGGTCTCCACGGTCGAGAGAGTGCTGCCGTCCCCCTCCCCCCAGATGAGGCGCTCGCTCCCCGTGGGCTTGAGCTTTCGATGTTTGGCCAGGAGGCTTCCGTCGGGGCCGAAGTAGAGGAGGGTGCAGTAGAGGGTGCCCCCCTCCCGTTCGATGACGCCTATGGAGAGGTAGATCTCGTGGGCCGCCGCAAGGGCGCCGAGATACCCCGTCTCGGTCCCGGGGACGTCGATGGAGTTGCGGTAGTAGCGTGCCCAGTCCTTCCGCCCCGCCGGAGTTCTGCTGCCCACGACGGAGCCGAAGGAGAGTCCCCGGGGGTAGCATGGAATAAACGCCTCGGGGAAGAGGACGATCTTCGCCCCCTCCCCGGCGGCCTGCTCAGTGAGCTGTTCTATCTTCCGAAGGGTCCCTTCTTTATCCATAATAACCGATGCCGCCTGGACTACGGCGACCCGGACCGTTCCGCTCTTCAGTCCCATAAAGAACCCTCCTGTTTGCTGTCCGTCCCTAACGGGCAGGGTCAAGACCGGCGTGTTTCTCGGCGATCTTCTCTGCGAGGTCGTCGAGGGCGGCGTAATCCTCTTTTCTCGGCATTCCCTTGCACAGAACTGTTCCGAGGACTTCCACCTTCAGGTTGGGGATGAGGCCGGAGATCTGTTCCACCGCCTTGGTGCCCCAGCCGTAGGATCCGATGATGGCCGCGTTTTTCAGCTTCGGCCGGAGGGCGTTGGCGAGATGGACCGCCGAGTAGACCGCCGGATGGGGGCCGAAGTGGACCGTGGGCGTGCCGATCACGATGGTGGCAGCGTCCACGAGGTCGATGGCCAGGCGGCCGATGTCGGTGACGGTGAGTTCGAATTTCTGCGCCATGACACCCCTCTTGACGAGGGCGTTAATCAGGTGGTCCACCATGAGCTCCGTGCTGCCGTGCATGGAGACGTAGGGGATGGCCACGAGATTGGTCACCCGGTCGGAGATCCAGTCCCGGTAGGCATCGAGGATGAAGGAGGGTTTGTCGTAGACGGGGCCGTGGCTCGGGGCGATGAGATCAAATTCATACCCCTCGAGCTTCTCCATATTCTTGCGGATGATGGAGCGGAAGGGCATCATGATCTCCGCGTAGTAGCGCTTCGCTCCCTCGTAGATCATGGGGTCTTCTCCGGCGTAGAGGGAGGTGGTGGCGAGATGGGAGCCGAAGAAGTCGCAGGAGAAGAGGATCTTGTCCTCCTCCAGGTAGGCGCACATGGTCTCGGGCCAGTGAACCCAGGGGGTATGGATGAATTTAAGGGTTTTTCCGCCCAGAGAGAGAGTCTCTCCGTCCTCCATGGTGCGAATGGGAACCTCGAGGTGGAGATGGTCCACGAGCAGCTCCTTCGCCTTGGGCGAGCAGATCACCTCGGCCTGCGGGTATTTCGCGAGCACCGTGGGGATGGAGCCGGAGTGGTCCTGTTCGGAATGGAGAGAGATGATATAGTCGATTTTCTTTACGCCCTCGAGCTGTTTCATGAGGACATGCTCAAGGGCCGGGTCCGCCGTGTCGATGAGGGCCGTCTTCTCCGTCCCTTCGACGAGGTAGGCGTTGTAGCTCGTCCCCTCGGGAAGAGGGATGAGGGAATCGAAAAGTCTGCGGTTCCAGTCCGCCACACCAATGAAATGCACGCCGTCGCGCATAGCTCTTTTTTCCATGAGAATCGCTCCTTTCAAATATTCCAAATTCAGCAGTTCAATCTGTAGAGTTGTCAGCATAAAAGCTCCACTCTATCCGTTAATTATACCAAGAACGGGAGAAAAGCGTGTGCGATGGGCTCCTCTTACGGGCCCATCGGACTGGTATAGTGACGGGACATTGTCTCCTTGATATCTTCTACATGCCCCATACCTCTTTTTCCTCTGTTGTCGAGAGAGGGGGAGAGTGTGATAAGATAAACGTGGAACGGGTCTTGAAAAACCCTTCATCAGTCTTTTTTGCGGAGGAGCTATGGCCTTTAACAAGTCGAATTCCCTTTTGTCCGGAAAAAACCGAAAAGCCCCCTTCGAACAAAGGGCTCGTGAACGGGTGAAGTGCTCACTGCGGGGAGAGTTCTTCATTGAGGAGATTTCTTCATGGCTACCCATGGAGGTGCTCGATCTGAGCTCAGCAGGAATGAAGGTCCGGTTCGACTCGGTCTTCCGGAACGTCCGGCTCCGAGAAGAACAGTTCAACTGGACTGACAGTCGCTTCAGGTTTCTTCTGCGGGGAGAGTTCTTCATTCTTTCCGGATATTTTCTCAGGATATACAGCCGGGAAAAGGGTTTTTTCACCGTAGGAGTCGAGTTCAGCGACCCCGCACCGGAGGATCAGTTCAAGCTGGCGGCTCTGTATGGCTGCTGGGTGCGGAAAAACTGAAGGCCTTGAACAGATAATGTTATCTGATAATTGCGGGATCGTTGTACCAAAAGCTCTTTACTTGTTATAATAAGTCAGAATAGCATTTTACTTTCAAATTATCTCTAAGGAGGAGACGGCATTGGCTGAACAGCAGCTCGTTGTTTTTGGTCTCGGTAAAGAGGAATTCGGTATCGACATCTCCCGGGTTCGGGAGATAGTGCTCATTCAAAATATCACGTCGATTCCTCAGGCAGTGGATTTTGTGGAGGGTATTGTAAATCTCCGGGGGCAGATCGTTCCCATCGTGGACCTCTGCAAGCGTTTTCGCGTCGCAAACGCAGCCGTTGCCGATGAATCTGCCCGGCGGATCATCGTCGTGAACATCGGAGGGCAGAATATCGGCATCCTTGTCGACGGAGTTTCGGAGATCCTCAGAATTCCCGACGAGTCCATGGAGCCGACCCCTCCCCTTGTCGCCGGAGGCATAGGCTCCGATTTCATCACAGGGGTGGCCAAGGTGGACGGCCGGCTGATCATCGTTCTCGATCTCGACCGAATATTCTCCTCCGATGAAAAAGAAGCGCTCGTTCAGGCGGTGGAATAAAAACTGCAGTCAGAAAGCATGAGGAGGACCTGTTTTTGGTCCTCCTCTTTTTTGTGCTTTCTGATTGCGTCAAGAAGAGGCGTTACTTCACGCTCTCCGCGATGGCGGAAGCGACGGCGCGAAGATTTTCCTCCCACTCCTCCGCCAGGGGATTGGCCTCCTTGACGGCTGCACCCACTGCTTCGGCGATGACGGAAGCGCTCTTCTTCGAAAACTGGGGGGCGATGAAGATCACTTTTACGCTGTTCTTTCGGGCTTCTTCGATGATCTTCGCCATGTCAGAAGCCTTCGGCTCCTTTCCGTCCACCTCGATTGCCACCTCCCGGAGGCCGTAGGTCCTGGCGAGGTAGCCCCATCCGGGGTGGAAGACGAGAAAGGAGGTCCCTTCTTTTTCCGAAAAGAGGGTTCTCAGCTCTTCCTCCAGGGCTTTCAGGCGGAGAGAGAGGCGATCATAGGCCCGGAGGTACTCTTCCTCTCCCGCAGGGTCCATCTCGATGAAGGCGTCTCGCATGTTTGAAGCGATTCTCTGGGCCTCCGCCGGGCTGTTCCAGATATGGGGGTCGGCGCCGTGAGAATGATCATTTTCCTGATGATTTTCTTCATGATGGGGAGAGGGGAGAATTTTGTCCACACCCTTATCTGTTGCGAAGATTTGCATGGACGGGTTGAGCTTCGAGATCCGGGGAAGGAGGGACTCCTCGAAGGGAAGGCCGATGGAAAAGTACCCCTTTGCCTTTGCAAGAGCCGCCATCTGTCCCGGAAGGGGCTCGAAGGTATGGGGATCCCTCCCCTTTTCCACGAGAACGGAGATATTCACACGATCGCCGCCGATCTGCTCGGCAAAGTACTTCTGGGGCAGGATGGAGACGAAGACGGAGACCTTTTCAGCCCCCTCTCCTCGTGTACAGAGAAGAAGGAGAAGCAGAAGAAAACAGATTTTTTTCATCACAGAAAAAACCTCCCTTCCATGAAATTCTCCCTCTTATCACCGGAGAAGGCAAGAGAACAAAAAAGCCTCCGTGGATTTTGATGGGCACCCCCACAGTCGGATGTATGTCCGGCTCTGGGGGTGCACTTCACCACCCCTTGACGGTCTCAAAGATGCTGTCGGGGATGTCCCCTTCGTAGAAATCCGAAAAGGAAGCTTCGATGATGCCGAGGGCCGAGTCGGCCTGCTCTTTCGTCAGGACGAGGGGAGGCTGAATGCGGAGCACGCTGCCGCTGAAGAAGGAGAGGAGGAGCCCCCGCTCCCAGGCGCGGTAGCAGATCTTCGCGGCGGCCTCGCCGTGCCGCTCCTTCGTTGTCCGGTCCTTCACGAGGTCGACCCCGATGGAGAGCCCGATCCCCCGGACGTCGCCGATAATTTCGTATTTTTTCTGCATCTCGAGGAACCGCCCCTTGATATACTCCCCCATCCGGGTGGCGTTCTCCATGAGATTTTCCTCCCTTATGACTTCGATGGTGGCGAGGGCGGCGGCGCAGCAGACGGGACTTCCCGCGGCAGTGAAGAGGTGGGCCGGAGCCTGCCATTTTTCCATGAGCTCGGCCCGAGCGACCACGGCTCCGAGGGGCAACCCCGAGGCGATGGCCTTTCCCATGACGATGGCGTCGGGGACCACGTCGAAATTCTCGATGCCGAACCACTTCCCCGTCCGGCCGAACCCCTGCTGCACCTCCTCCGAGACGAGGAGAATGCCGTGGTCGTCGCAGAGTTTCCGCAGCAGCTTCATGTACCTGACGGGAGGAACGATAAGGCCGGAATCTCCCTGAATGGGCTCGATGACGATAGCGGCCACCTCGTCGGGAGGAATATTCGTCGTGAAGGCGATCTTGATCTGTTCAAGGGCGAAATCGGTCACCTCGTCCTCGGTCATTCCTGGGAAGGGCGTCCGGTAGGTGTCCGGGTAGGGGATATGGTAGATGTCGGGAAGCAGGGGGCCGAGCCCCCGGTGCATGGGGAGGCTGACCGCGCTCATGGAGAGGGCGCCGTAGGTGCTGCCGTGGTAGGCCCGCAGATAGGCGACGATCTTCGGCCGTCCTGTGGCGATCCGGGCGAGCTTGATGATGCCGTCATTGGCGTCCGAGCCGGAGAGGCCGTAGTAGGCTCGTTTTCGAAAATCTCCGGGGGTGATGGCCAGCAGTTCCCTCGTCAGGTCGATCTGGGGTTCGTGGTACATGTAGACGGAGGTGTAGAGGATGAGTTCTTCCGCCTGTTTTTTGATCGCCTCCACCACCTTCGGGTGGCAGTGCCCCGTGTTGATCGCTCCGGCGCTCGCGAGAAAGTCGATGTAGTTGTTTCCGTCCACGTCCTCAACGGTCGCCCCCCGCCCTCTTTTGACCACGAGGGGGTAGTAGGGAAGCTTCGCTGCGGGGGAGGTGATGGCTTTATCCTCCTCCACGAGGCGGAGGCATTGGCTGATATTCCTTTTTCCGGTGAACATCTTCGCTTCATCTCCTGGCTATGGGGAAGTAAAGAGATGCGGAAGGCATCGAGAAGCTCGACGCCTTCCGCACACTCTGTTTTTCAGGGTTCAGAAATCAGCGGGAGATTCCCGATTCCTTGTAGATTCTGTCCATGAGATCCTTGCCGACGATCTCTTCCATCTTGGGCCACACGGTCTTGCGGACGTGGGTTGCAATGGCGTCGAGCTGATCCTGGGTAAAGATGACAACTTCCCATCCGTACTCCTTGACGAGCTTCTGACGGTACTCCTCGTCAACCTGGTCAGCCCGGCCCCACTGAATTTCCGATTCTTCCTGAGCGGCCTTCATCATGACGGCCTGATCTTCCGGAGAGATCTTATTCCAGAGATCCATGTTGATGGCGAACCACCACGACTCAAAGAAGTCGTTGTACTGAACCCAGACCTTATTGACGTCTTTGAACTGCCACGCCTGGAAGGGGGGGCCACCCATCTGGCCGTCGGCGATGCCCGTCTGAATGGCGCTGTAGGCTTCGGCGTAGGGAATGGGGGTCGCTATGTAGCCGAGGGCTTCATAGGTCCACTCGCAGGGTTTGATGGGCATGACGCGGACCTTCAGACCGTGGGATTCACCGGGTTCGTTGATCTTCTCGGGGACCTTGTTCAGGGAGACGCCCGACATGCCAAGGGGGATGACGGCGAGGGCCTTGATGTTGTGCTTCGCCCAGAGGTCGGAGATGACCTTGTAGGCCCAGCCGTCGGGGCCGTAGACCTTCTTGGCCTCTTCGGAGTTCGTGACGATGTAGGGGAAGTAGTAGGCCAGGTTGAGCTGAGCATCAAAATTCGCGTTGGCCTGGGCCATGCTCATTTCAATGCTGCCCCGCTGAACCATTTCGAAGACTTCCGTCCAGTCGCCGAGGACGCCGCCGGAGAAGACATCGATCTTAATCCGGCCGTCCGTGCCCTCGAAGACCTTTTTCGCGAAGGATAAGGCCCTCAGGTCGTAATCGCTGTCTACAGGGTGTACCTGGGCGAGGCGCATTTTGAACTGGGGGTCCGCCGCCAGGGCGGTTCCAAGAAACACAGTAAGCATGGAGAACGCTACGAGACAGACAAGCAGTTTCTTCGTCGTCGCTGTAAACTTCATGTTTTCCCTCCTTCTATCTCTTTGTTTCAGTTGCCTCCGAATAAAGTCGCCGCCGATGATTATTTCCGCTGGATCCTTCTCGTGAATTCTTTTCCATCTCCCCTTTCTGAAGGGTTTTTATTTGATCCCCATGATGAGGCGGGGCAGGAAGAGCGAAAGATTCGGAACATAGGTGGTGAGGATGATAATCGGCAGGAAGCCGAAGACGATGAAGATCAGGGCCGGTTTCATGTATTCGTCGATCTGTACGCCTCCGACCCGGCCGCCAAGGTAGAGAATGGGCGCCGTGGGGGGGGTGACGTTTCCGAGGCCGAGGTTGGTGCCGAGAATCGCCGCGAAGTGGATGGGATGAACTCCGATCTGGAGCATCAGGGGCATGAGAAGAGGCGCGGCGAGCATGGTGCCGCTCAGGTCATCCATGAGCATGCCGATGATGACCAGGAAAACGTTGACCATGAGCAGGATGACATACTTGTTGTCCGACGTGCTGAGCAGGAACTTGGCGATCTTCATGGGCACCTGCTGCATGGTGTAGAGCCGTCCGAGGATGGTGACGAAGAAGAGCATGAGGACGATGACGCCGCTCGTGACGGCTGCGGAACGAAGGGACCGGAAGAAGATCCCCGGTTTGAGCTCTTTGTGAACGAAGAAGCCGATGATGATCGCATAGAGCACCGCTACGGCAGCTGCTTCAGTGGGAGTGGTGACTCCGCCATAGATGCCCCCGAGGATGATCACGGGCATGAGAAGGCTCCAGAAGCCCTTCTTAGCCGATGAGGCGATGAGGCGGTTCCGCTCTCGCGTGGGAAGAGGTGCCTCCACCCGCTCCCGGACCTTGGGAAATTTGCCGCACATGACGTAGTTAATGATGCAAAAGAGTGTAGTGGTCAAAATTCCGGGGACCACAGTGGAGAGGAAGCAGGCGGCCACGGACTGCTGGGTGACCCAGCCGTAGAGGATCATGGGGACGCTGGGGGGGATGAGCTGCCCGAGAACGGAGGCGCAGCTGATCATTCCCGTGGCGTAGCCCCTCGGGTACCCCATGGCGGTGAGGCGGGGGATCATAATGCTGCCGATGCACGCCACGGCGGATGAGGCTGTACCGGAGATGGAGCCGAAGATGGCGCAGGCGACGATGCTCGCCGCTCCCATGCCGCCCCGGACCCGGCCGAGCATTGAGTTTGCGAAGTTCGTCAGGCGCTCGGCGATCCCAGCGGAGCTCATGAGGGCTCCGGCGATGATGAAGAAGGGGATGGAGAGGATCGTCAGGGAGTTCAACCCCCGGAAGCCGATGGTCATAAGAAAGGAAAAGTCTGGAAAGAAGATGACGCCCATGTAGACGGCGGCCATCATGAAGCAGAAGGGCACGGGAATGCCCACCACGATGCTTGATATGAGGATGATGAGGTCGATGGCGATGTAATTCATTCTTGGCCTCCTTAGGCTCGGCTACTGGTCATAGGGTGCCCGGGGAAGGGCGAGAAAGGGAAGCCCCGCAGCGCGCCGGACGTGATCTATGAATTCGATGAAGAAGTAAAAGGCCATGAGCGCGGCGGAGACAAGGAGGCTCGCCTGGGAGGAGACCATGGGGATCATGAGGGCCGGGGATACTTCTCCGGCCTTCAGAGACCAGGTGACATAGTTCCAGCACCAGTTGGTCATGAGGCAGGCCAGGAGAAAAGTAATGAAGGTGACAACCGACTGAATCGCCTCGTAGACCCTCTCGTTCTTGATGATGGAATGCATGAGGTCGGCCCGGATGTGGTTTCGCTCCCTCGCTCCGGAGGCGGCGCCGATCATGTACATCCAGAATCCCGTCATGGTGGCCAGCTCCTCCACGCCCATGAGGGGCATTCTGAAGATGTAGCGAAGGGCCACCTGGGTGAGCACGAGGGTCACGAGAATAATGGTGCTGATGATCATGACGCAATTTTCGATCTTCCGGAGAAAGATCCACAGCATACCGAAGGCTTTGCTCATTTCCCACTACCACCCTTCTGTGCCTTTTCAGAGGCCTGATCCAGTTCTTTCAGAGTTTTTTCGATAAATGACCGGTCCCGGGCCACATCGTCGGCGAGGAATTTCAGATCGTCCTCGGAGAGATCGGCACTGGAAAGTCCCCGATGCTTCAGGGCGTTGCGCACCAGGGAGACCCGCAGGGGGTCGAGGTCCATCTCCCGGGCCCGGATCTGCCGTGGATGAGAGGGAAAGATGATGTTTTTGCCTGGGATTTCGCTATCAGGATCCCCCGTCTCGATGGAGATGCCGTTCTCCTTTGCGAAGGCGAGTTGGGCGTAGTGGTGCTTGCCCGCTCCGGTGTACTCCGTCTCCTGCACAACGATGAACTCGTCCCGGTCGTACTCCTGGGCGAGGGCGAAGGCGGCAGTGAGAGCGGTATTTCCCGCGGGGCCTCTTTCGAGCCCCTCAAGAAGAGCGAGGGCCTCGGTGATGTAGAAGACCTCTCCCTGGTTCACCGTGACGTACTGTTCCATATAACGGAGGGATCGGGCGGCGTTGCGGGGAACGTCGGACCGGTCCGGCCAGGTGGCGAAGGGAACGCCGAACCCCGTGTGTCCGGTGGTGAAGGATTTGAGATTGAAGTCCTGATCGCTGGCCATGTGAAGCCCTTCAAGATTGACGCTGGCCCCGATGACCTTGACTTCTTCGGCTCCGGCCTTGCGGAGCCCCCGGGCCGTTCCGGTGATGTTGCCTCCGCCGGCATGGGTCACCACCACTGCCGCGGGAAGAGTCCCGTGGCGCTCCCGGCACTGTTCTGCGATCTCGTAGCCTATGGTCTCGATTCCGGCGATGCTGAGAGGGGTGTACAGGGAGGCGTTGAACCATCCCGTCTCCTCGAGAACGCGGAGGAGATAATAAAACAGTTCGGGACCGACGCTCGTCTGGATGACCTCCGCACCGTAGGCCTCACACTTTCTCGTCTTTTCAACGATCTCCGGCTGCCCCCGTTCGAGGCTGTCGAAGACCTCCTGGACGATGATGGTCTTCAGATTGCGGATATTGGCCTGGGAAACGAGGGCGGCGCCGTAGTTTCCGCTCGTGGCGGCGGCGACTCCCTGGAAGCCCTTCGACGCGGCGAAGAAGCAGGAGACGGAGGCCCGGCGGTCTTTGAAGCTCCCCGACGGATTGGCGGCCTCATCCTTCAGCAGGATTCGGGCGCCCTTTCCCTTGGGTGCCAGGGCCCGGGCGGTCCGGGTGAGATTGCGCAGCTCAATGAGAGGAGTATCTCCCACGGAGACCTCTCTTTGAATTCGGCGGATCTCGTCGAGGGAGTAGCCGTACTGGTTCATCATCCCCTCGTAGTCGAAAGAAAGCCCCTTTCCCTCGAAGCGGTCATAATCGAGAAGAAGGGATTTCTTCATGATCTCGTTCTTTCGGGCCATCACCTCGGCGTAGGACATGCCGTTCATTCTTCTTCCCCCCACAGAGACCGGAGAAAGGTCCCCAGGCCGATGAATTCGGGAATCTGCGGTCCGAAGGAATGGGTGTAGGGCGGATTTTCCGCCACAAGAGTTCCCGTGAGCCTGCGCCCGTTGACGGTGACGATGGAAGCGGCCCCGCCCAGGGAGCTTTTCTCTTCGAGCAGGCCCTTCGCCCGCATTCTCAGAGGAACTTTCCGCGTCTCGGGAGGAAGGTGTTCAGCCCGTTCCTCCGGTTTCAAAAGGGTCCATTCGATCTGAACCCAGCGTCCTTTTTCGATATTCTCCACGCTTTGATCCCCTTTCAGAGGTGCTCGAACGTTTTTGGATCTTTCCGGACCGGAAAATGAGGAAAGAAAAGTAGAAATACTTCCTTCAGCTGAGGTGTGCTTTTCTCCGAAGGCTATAAATAGAGAAACTTCTGTTGCCGAAAGTAAAAGCTACAATACCCCGTTCAACCAGCAGCTGTCAAGGGAAATTTGTAATTGTACGGCAATAAACAACGATTAGTGCTTACTGCGTATATTTCAAAATACAATGTAAAATTACTTATTTTTCCAACCTTTTCCAAAAGTTTACCTTTACGAAGCCCAAATATGTTAACCGGTAAAAAGAGTGCTGCCGAAGAGAGAAGATTTCCGGCAGCACGGAGGAGCGTTTTTCAAGAAAGGTTTTTTTACCGGGTCCGCCGGCTTACCTTTTCGACTCTTCCTGCTCTCCGATTCTGGCGAGCATGTCCCTGGTCATGGCGTCGAGGTCGTACTTCGGGTCGAACCCCCACTCCTCCCGGGCGGCGGTGCAGTCGAGGGAGTCGGGCCACGACTCGGCGATCCCCTGGCGCAAGGGGTCCACATCGTAATCCATGGTAAAGCCGGGCATCACCTTCCGGATGGACGCGGCGATCTCTTCGGGTTCGAAGCTCATGCCGGAGATATTGAAGGCGTTGCGGTGCACGAGGCGGGCGGGATCGGCCTCCATGAGCTTCACCACAGCGTCGAGGGCGTCGGGCATGTACATCATGTCCATGTAGGTGCCGGGGGCGATGAAGCTGGTGTAGCTCCCCTTCTTCACGGCGTCATAATAGATATGCACCGCGTAGTCCGTGGTCCCTCCGCCGGGAAGGGCCTCGTAGCTGATGAGACCGGGGAAGCGAAGCCCCCGGGTATCCATACCGAACTTCTTGTGGTAGTAGTCGCAGAGAAGCTCCATGGTCACCTTGGCCACGCCGTAGATGATAGTGGGGCGCTGGATGGTGTCCTGGGGGGTGTTCTTCGCCGGAGTGGACGGGCCGAAGGCGGCGATGGAGCTGGGAAAGAAGAAGGCACACCCATGCTCCCGGGCCGCTTCGAGGGCGGTGCACGATCCGCAGACGTTGATATCCCAGGAGTTCAGCGGGTCGCTCTCTCCCTTGGCGGAGAGCACCCCCGCCAGGTGGATGACCGTGTCAGCCTTGAACTTGCCGAGCATCTCCGAGAAGGCCTTGCCGTCCCGTACGTCGAGAAGCTCAAAGGGGCCTCCCTCGGAGACGGGGCCGGGAACGGGCCGCCGGGCGGAGGCGAGGACGTTTTCCGCGCCATAGATCTCCCGGAGGTAGGGGGTCAGTTCGATGCCGATCTGGCCGCTCGAGCCGGTGACGAGAATTCGCTTCATGAAAGAATACCCATCTCTTTGCCCACTGCGGCAAACTTCTCCACGGCGAAGCGGAGGTCGTCCTCGGAATGGGCGGCCGAGACCATGGCCCGGACCCGGGCCGTTCCCCTCGGCACGGTGGGAAAGACGATGGCCGTGGCGAAGACGCCGGCCGCGAAGAGCTTCGCGCTGAAGGCCTTGGCGTCCGAGGCTTCACCGATGATCACGGGGGTGATGGGCGTCTCGCTCGAGCCAGTATCGAATCCGAGAGCCTTGAGCTCTTTCTTCAGGAAGTCGCCGTTGCTCCAGAGCTTTTTCACGAGAGTCTCGCTCTCCTGAAGAATCTCAACGGAGGCGAGGTTCGCCGCCACGTCGGGGACGGTGAGGGCGCTGCTGAAAAGGTTGGGGCGGGCCTTCTGGCGGAGGAAGTCCACGAGAAGGGCGCTCCCTGCAACCATGCCTCCCATGACGCCGAAGGCCTTCGACATGGTGCCGATCTCCACGTCCACCCGGCCGTGAAGGCCGAAATGGTCGACGATCCCTCTGCCGCCCCGGCCGAGGACCCCTTCGCCGTGGGCGTCATCCACCGCGACGATGACGTTGTGCTGCTCGCACAGCTCAACGATTCGAGGCAGCTTGGCTACGTCTCCGTCCATGGAGAAGACGCCGTCGGTGATGAGCAGCTTCCGGCCTGTGGCACCCGTATTTTCTTCGAGCTTTTTCTCCAGGTCCTCCATGTCGGAGTGGTTGTACCGCACCACCCGGGCCTTGGTGAGCCTGCAGGCGTCGATGATGGAGGCGTGGTTCAGAGAGTCGCTGAAGATCACGTCGTCGGCGCTCGGAACGAGGGTGGGAATGACCGTCAGGTTCGCACAGAACCCCGACTGCACCACGATGGCAGCTTCAGCGCCCTTAAAGGCCGCAAGGTTTTTCTCGAGCTCGATATGGGGGCTCATGGTCCCCGCGATGGTCCGGACGGCCCCCGGCCCCACGCCGTACATGTCCATGTACTCCTTTACTTTCTTCACGAGCCGGGGGTCGTTGCACAGCCCCAGGTAGTTGTTCGAGCAGAGGTTGAGATATTTTTTTCCGTCGATGACGACCCACGCCCCCTGGGGGCTTTCGAGAGTGCGGATTGTGCCGTAAAGCCCCGCCTCTTTCATCGCGTTGAGTTCTTCTGAAAGAAACTTCATGGGAACAGCCATGAAAATCACTCCTTTTTCGAATTTGCTTCTCTTCATTAAAAGTATGCTGACATTCAGCATGCCCTGTCAATGGAGTATAATTTAGTCAGAGTTCATATACTATCGATGGAAAGAATATATTATTTTCTGCGGAAAGGAGGGGTTTTTGCTGGAAGGCGACCGTGCCCTTGAAGCTCTTGCGGAACGAATGACAGGAGACAGCTCTGCTCCCTATTATATCGCGGGAATTCTCCGGGAGGCCATCTACCGGGGCATTCTTCCAGAGGGAAAACCCCTGCACCAGGCGTCCCTCGCCCTTCGGCTCGGAGTGAGTCCAATTCCTCTAAGGGAAGCTCTGCGCCTTCTCGAGACCGAGGCCCTCGTCACCTTCCACGGATATCGGGGGGCCGTGGTCACAGCTCTTTCACTGGAGGAGGCCCGGGAGCTCTACGAAATGGTGGCTGCTCTCGAGACGAACCTGCTCAAAATCGCCTTTCCCCGGATCACCCGGCGGGTCGTGGAGGAGGCATCCGAGGTACTCGCCGTCATGGAGTCGGAGGAGGACTGCATCAAGTGGCGGGACCGCAACCAGATGTTCCACACCCTCTTCTACGAGCCCGCCGACCGGCCCCTCACCCTCGACATGCTCGCCCGGCTCCGTCAGAAGACGGACAGAAACATCCGCATCCACCTCGCCTCCATGCGGGAGGAATCCCAGCGGCAGCACCGGGAGATCCTGAACGCCGTCGCTTCGGGAAGCCTCGAGGAGGCCCTCAAGGCCCTCTCCTTTCATCTCAACTACACCTCCAACGACCTCCAGTCGTGTATGCGGTCGGATTCAGGGGGAAAAAAAAAGCTCTAGGCCTCTTGTGAGGGTATACCAGAGTTGCGAAAAATCAAAAGTTCCATGGAGAACCCAAACGCTCTAAGGAGGATGGTTTTTATGAAGGAAAAAATAAGAGGTTTTCAGTTTCTTCCGGTGCTTTTACTGCTCCTTTTCCTGGTGGCCGCTCCGGCCGGAGCTACATGCGGCGATGACTGCAAGGGAGATGCCGCCGCCTGCCTGACCGTGACGGGGGGAGAGCCGGTCGTCTACAGCTGCGGAACAGGCGAGACGATCACGGCCCGGTACTACTCCCTCTCCGACGACAGCCTCAACTTCGTCAAGGTCACCCTTCCCGACGGCAAAGTCTACACTCTTCCGGCAGTGATGTCCGCCTCGGGCGTCCGCTACACCGACGACTTCGAGCTTGTATGGTGGACCAAGGGAGATACGGCCTTCGTCGAAAAGCGCCAGGAGGACGGTGAATGGAAGATCCTGTATCAGGAGTGTAGAATAGTTCCGGAAAAAAAATAGAAGATGCCCCTGCAGAAATGCATGGGACGCTGAAAACTCTCTGCCGGATGAGGCGAAGCCGGCGGCTCGCTTCAGCTTCAGAGAACTCCGGCGGAAGCTTCGCCCGGGCAGAGAATCTCTCCGCCATCGCAGAATGATCGCCGCTGCATTGCAAGGTGTGCGGACAGCAGAACTAAAGGAGAAATGACGCAATGAGCTTCAATAAATCGGCACTTTCTTTTGAGAACGTTACATTTTCCTACGGAAACTCCCCGGTGCTTTCCGACGTGAGCTTTTCCGTACCGGAAGGGGAGTTTCTCGTCATCATCGGACCCAACGGCGGAGGAAAGACGACCCTGCTCAAGCTGGCCCTCGGGCTCCTTGCCCCCGGAGAGGGGAAAATTTCTATCTTCGGAAAAAACCCCGGCGAGGACCCGACGGCGGCGGGGTATGTCCCCCAGGACGCCGGACTCAGCCGGGACTTTCCCATTACGGCCCTTGAGGTCGTTCTGCAGGGACGAATCGGGGGGGCTGTATGGGGATGGCGCTACGGAAAAAAAGATCGGGAGGCGGCCTATGACGCCCTCGAGTCCATGGGGATGGGGCACGCAGCGAACCGGACCATGGGGTTGCTCTCCCAGGGGCAGCGTCAGCGGGTGCTCATCGCCCGGAGCATCGCCTCCGCTCCCCGCCTGCTGATGCTCGACGAGCCCCTCGCGAGCATCGACGCTGAAAGCCGGGACAGCCTCATGGGCTGGCTCGCGGAGCTGAAGGGGAAGATGACGGTCGTCATGGTGAGCCACGACATGTCGGTCATCTCGGGGCACGCCACGGCGGTGGCCTGTGTGAACCGACAGGTCTTCTACCACGGCTCGGCGGAGATCGTTCCGGAGATGGTGGAGACTGCTTACGGAAGCTGCCCTGTTGAGCTGATAGCCCACGGCATTCCCCACCGGGTTCTGGCCGTTCATGATCACGGCCACGGAGAGGAAGCCCCTCTCCATGATTGACCTGCTTCAGTTCGAATTCATGAAGAACGCCCTCTATGCGGCCCTCCTCTGCAGCGCCCTCTGCGGCATCCTCGGCACCCTTGTGGTGGTCAGGAAATACGTCATCCTCGCCGGAGGGGTGGCCCATGCGGCCTACGGCGGCGTGGGGCTCGCCCTCTACGCAGGGGTCTCCCCCCGGCTGGGGGCCATCGCCTTCTCCCTGCTGCTGGCTTTTCCCATGGCATGGGTCATGCTGAAGAAGGCGGCCCGGGCGGACGCGATCATCGGGGTGCTCTGGGCGGTGGGAATGGCCGTGGGGATCATCTTCGCCGATCTCACCCCCGGATACGGCTCGGACCTCATGAGCTACCTCTTCGGCAGTATCCTCACCGTCACGGGAGAGGATCTGCTCCTCATGGCCGGTCTCCTCGGAACGACCCTTCTCGCCGGGGCAATCTGGCACCGCCAGATCACCGCCTTCTCCTACGACGAGGAGTTCGCCCGCACCCGGGGCGTTCCCGTCACATTCCTTCACTTCCTGGTCGTTCTCCTCATCTCCCTCGCTGTGGTAGTGATCATACGCATCGTGGGGCTGATTCTCGTCATCGCCCTGCTGACCATCCCTCCCTCGGTGGCGGAAAAATACTCCTCCTCCCTCTGGGGGATGATGACCATCTCCTGCGCCCTGAGCGCGGTCTTCACAGTATCGGGCCTCGCCCTCGCAGTGCGCTGGAACCTCACCGCCGGGGCCGTCATCATCCTTGTGGCCTCCATGGTCTATATTCTCTCCATGATCCTTCCCTTCGGAAAGAAGAAATAAGGTCCGAGTCCCCTTCAAAGAAAACGCCCCCCGGAAAACTTTCCGGGGGGACGAAAACCCATCAAAGAGCGAGTGCTCTCCGCGTTATTACGGCTTTTTTCGTATCCTCAGACAAATGCCGCAGGCATAAGGAGTTTCGGCAGGAAGAGGAAGAGATTCGGAAAGATGATTCCGAGGAATATCACCACGATAGCGAGCAGGAGAATGGGAAGTGTCGCGAAAAAGGCCCTCGGCATGCTGATCTCTCCAAGCTGGCACGCGATGAGCAGGCATATTCCGTAGGGAGGCGTAACCTGGCCAAGAGCAAGGGTCAGACAGACGATAATCCCCAGATGAATGGGATGAATTCCTGCGGCATTGCCCATCCCCTGAATGATCGGGAGGAAGATGATGATGCTGGCCACGGGGCTTAAAAACGTGCCGATAATGAGCAGGAAGATCACCAGCAGGGTGTAGATTCCCAAATAGGACGTGGTGATTCCCAGCATGAAATTTGCGATCATGGCTGGTGCGTCAAGATAGGCGATGAGCCACCCCATGACGCAGGCGCAGGCTACGGCGAAGAGCGCGAGGGAGTACATGACGACTCCTTCGCTGAAAATGGCGGGAAGTTCTCTCCAGGGAGCGTCCCGATATACTCCGTAGACGAGGACGATTCCAAGGAGCAGGGCGACTGCGGCGGCCTCAGTGGCGGTGAAGATCCCCGCCGTAATGCCTCCGAGAATGATCAGGGGTACGGTGAGAGGGGGGATGGCTTTGAAGGTCGTGACCACCCTCTCCTTGTAGTTCACCCGGGGGAGAGCGGGGTAGTTCCGTTTCTTTGAGATGTAGTATGTATAGAGCATCTGGGTGAAGCCGATCAGGACTCCCGGAACAACTCCTGAAAGGAAGAGCGCCCCCACGGAGACCTGACCCATGGCACCGTAGAGAACCATCATGATGCTGGGAGGGATGATGACCCCCAAAACAGAGGATGAAGCGGTAATCGCGACGGTAAAATCTCTGTCGAAGCCGCTTTTGATCATCGCGGGGATGAGCATGCCTCCCACACCGGCGGTGTCTGCCGCTGACGAGCCTGACAGGCCGGCGAAGAGCATGCTCACAAGGACGTTGACATGCCCCAGTCCGCCCTTTATGTGCCCCACCCACGCATTGGATACCCGGAGCAGCCGGTCTGTAATTCCTCCGTCATTCATCAGCCTGCCCAGAATGAGAAAGAAGGGGACGGCGAGGAGGGGGAAGGAATTTATTCCGGTGAACATCTGATTTATCATGCTCATGAAGGGAAGCTCGAGCTGGAGGATCACCGCAAGGGACGACATGGCCAGCGCGAAGGCGACGGGAACGCGGATGGCGATGAAGAGAAAGAAGCTTCCCAAAAGGAGTGCAAGGGGGTTCATTCGACGGTACCTCCCCGAAGTGAATTTCTGAAACGGGTAAAGTCTCCCGCAATATTCTCAATGGAGAACAAAATCATGCAGCCGGCTGCGAGGGGCATGGAGATAAAAAGCCAGGCCTGGGTGACGATGATGGAGCTGAAGTTCCTTTTGAGCCCCATATGAGCGAAGATACTCCCTCCCCAGAAAAGAACGAGCACTATTCCGATGACCAGAACGCTTGAGAAAAGGTCGAAAAAAGCGTTCACTCTGACCCATGATTTTGGAAAGAGATCCACCATGTAGTGAGTTCTCTTGCGCAGGCCGATGGCGGCTCCGAGAAAGACCGACCACACGAAGAAAATGAGGGCGATTTCATCCGTCCATGGCACGGATATCTCAAGATAATTGCGGGCAAGCACCTGGAAGAAAACAACGAATGTGAAGACAACCACGAGGAAAAGACAGCAAGCCTGCAATATGCGGATTAAGAAGTCATTGAGTTTTTTCAGAGGCTGCAAAATTGTTTTCACTCCTTTTAGTATGCCGGCTCCGGGTGAAAATACTCTTCACCCGGAGCCGGCAGCATATTGAACCTCAGGGTATCTCTGTTACTTCGAGACCGCTGCCCGGGTGTCCCGAAGGAGTTTCAAAAGCCCTTCGTTGTTTCCTTTTGCAGCGAGCTCATCCTGCATGGGCTGGAATTTCTCCATAAACGCCTCTTTATCCACTTCGGAAACGGTAACTCCGTGTTTTTCCTGCAGCTCTTTCACGATAGCCTTGTCGAATTCCTCTCCCTTATCGGTGAATATCCTGGCGACCTCATCGGACAGCTCGTCTAAGATCTTCCGATATTCCTCGGGGAGTTTCTTCCATGTGCTTTCGCTCATGAGAAGGTGGCTCGTCATGATGATGTGCTGTGTATCGCTCATGTTCTTGGCCACTTCATAAAATTTGCTTCCGTAGTACGCGCTCAGGGTGCTCTCGAAGGCGTTGATAACTCCGGTCTGCAGGGCGGAATAAATCTCGTTCCACGGCATGGCCGTCACGATGGCCCCGACGGAGCCCCAAAGCTTGGCATCTTCGGGGTTGTTTGGTACGCGCATCTTCACACCGTCGATCTGATCGGGGTGGGTGATGGCCTTCAGGTTATTGGACATAACCCGCGCACCGCCGCCGCCCAGGGTGAGCAGAAGCACGCCGAAGTCCCTCTCCTTGTAAATCTCTCTGTAACGGTTGACCACGGGGCCTCTTGGATCCATAACTTTTCTGAACTGATCGAGGTTGGCGTAAAAATAGGGCATATTGAGGATCCCCAGCTCCGGAACGAAGTTCACGAGAGTTGTGGCTCCGCCGACCACAAGGTCGACCGTTCCAAGGCGCATCTCTTCAAAGGTGCTCTGATCGGACCCGAGCTGGGAACCGCCGAACATCTTAATTTTGACCGCTCCGTTCGTTCGCGCATCCATCTCTTTTGCCAGATAGTCTGCGGCTTCATGCCACGGGTGGGGAGGGTTGACCACGGTAGCCATGCGCAGATTATACACCTTTTTATCTGCGGCAAAGCCCATGGTTCCGCAACACAGGATAAACAGCGCTATTCCTAAAGCAAGAATTCCCTTTTTCATGACTTGGACCTCCTCAATGATATTTTTGAAGCTGTTTTGTTCAAGAGAGAGTCATACTCTCCTTTTGAAAAAATTGCTCTCAGTTTGAAAAATCATCTTACCGTACAATTATCCTCTTCAGAGAAGAAATAAGCAAAAGATTCTTCTTATTTGGAGACGGCCGCCCTGGTTTCCCGAAGGAGCTTCAGAAGCTCCTCATTGTTTCCCTTTGCGGCAAGCTCGTCCTGCATGGGTTGAATCAGTTCCATGAACGCTTTTTTATCCACTTCGGAGACAATAACTCCGTGTTTTTCCTGCAGCTCTTGAATGACTGCAGTGTCGAATTCCGCTCCTCTGTCAGTAAATATCCTGGCGACTTCATCGGATAACTCGTCAAGCATTTCCCGATATTCCACGGGGAGTTTATTCCATGTACTTTCACTCACCAGAAGGTGGCTCACCATGATGATATGCTGCGTATTGCTCATGTTTTTGGCCACTTCATAAAATTTGCTCCCGTAATAACCGCTCAGGCTGCTCTCGAAGACGTTGATGACCCCGGTCTGCAAGGCCGAGTAAATTTCGTTCCAGGGCATGGCCGTCACAATGGCTCCGACAGAGCTCCAGAGCTTGGCATCTTCTGGATTGTTGGGTACCCGCATCTTCAAGCCTTCGACATGGTCAGGGTGGGTGATGGTCTTCAGGTTATTGGCCATAACCCGTGTTCCGCCGCCGCCCAGGGTGAGCAGACGCACGCCGAAGTCCCTCTCTTTGAATATTTCTTTGAAGCGGTCGACAACGGGGCCTCTTGGATCCATGACTTTTTTGAACTGTTCAATGTCGGTGTAGAAGTACGGCGTTTGGACGATTCCCAGTTCGGGGATGAAGTTCACGAGAGTCGCCGGTCCTCCGATCACAAGGTCAATAGTTCCCAGGCGCATTTCTTCAAAGGTGCTCTGATCGGACCCAAGCTGAGATCCGCCGAACATCTTGATTTTGACCGCTCCGTTTGTTCGCGCGTCCATCTCTTTCGCCAGGTAATCTGCAGCTTCATGCCACGGGTGGGGAGGGTTCACCACTGTTGCCATGCGCAGATTATATACCTTTTTGTCCGCGGCAAAGCCCATGGTTCCGCAACACAGAATGAACAGTGTTATGCTTAATGCAAGAATTCCCTTTTTCATACTTCAGACCTCCTCAGTGATGTTGTGAAACTGTTTTGTTAAAGTGTGCATCGTAACCCTAACCCTTCAATATCCTTTTGAGAAAATCAATGCAATAGTTTCATTGTTCTCCTGAGGAGGGAGGGGTGTTTGTATGCCTTGATCCCGCGGGTGTGTCAAAGGGGGGTCCGTCAGGCTTCCTTCAAAATTTCAGCTCAGCTTTCTTTTCTTTCGTCGAGGATGTCCAGAAGGGTCTCCTCGATGGCGCCCATGCTTGCGGCAACCCTTGCGGCGTTGTCTATGGTCTGCTCGATATCCCGTCCCACAACGCCCTGAGCTTCAAGAACCTTTCCACTGGAGGCTACAAGAGCCCCGTGATAGGCCTCTATGGCTCCGGTCCCCACCTTGAAGGCGCAGGACTCCTTGGCGCCGTCGCAGAGCATTCCAAGGAGATTTGCCACCACATACTCTACGGCTGTTCTGGCTTTGCCGGTATCCTCCGTCATAAGCCAGGTAAGACCGGCTGCAGCGCCCGCTCCCGCGGCGAAGGCACATCCGCAGGTGGAACCGAGGCGGCCCGTCCGGCTCTTGACGTATGCCGTGGCGAGGTGGCTTACGAGGATTCCCATGGCTATTTTTTCCTCGCTCATTTTCTTTTCCCTGCCGTAGAGCGCCACGGGGATGACGGCTGTGATGCCGTGGTTTCCGCTTCCCGCGCTGCTCATGACCGGCATGGGAATGCCGCTCATTCTGGCATCAGAGGCCGCAGCGCTCCACGCCTTGATTTTGGATCCCAGGTCTGATATTTTCCCGCCGGGGAAGGTGTCTCTGATTGCGCGCCCCACGCCCAGCCCCACGTTGTGCTCGAACCCCTTCTCCGCAATGGCGAGGTTCATCGCTGCACCCTTCATCAGGAAATCCTGATCTTCTGCATCGGCCTCGGCGAGGTATTCCATGACCTGATCCCACTTCATGGAGGCTATGGAATCAGCGGCAGAGAGGCACCCGTTTTGATTGTTTCCTCCGTTGCCTGAGCTGAAGGTCACTTTTCCGTCCTGAGTCACCTCTGTAATGTTGGAATGGTTTTTTTCGATGACGCAGGTTGCTTCATGACCGCCGCCGCGCACGACGGCCTTCACGTAGACGCCGCTGATCTTTCTATCCACTGCGACGGCAACTTTGCCGTCCTGATAGAGTTTGTTCGCTGCCGTGACGTCGGAAGGAGAAATGCTCTTCAGT
>CAYZZX010000023.1:0-22843 GCA_964483085.1 uncultured Synergistaceae bacterium | reverse complement strand
TCATCCGCTTGATTGAAGATTCCACTCGAGAAACCTCTTTTGATCATCAATATTTCACGAGAAAGAGTAAATAATGATATCATTGATCAGGAATTTTTTCTTATTCATAAGACGATTTCCATTTGTAACGAATATGTTTTTTATTTTTTGAGGAGGAATACCCGCCGGTGATCCGTATTTCCAATGTTTCTCACCGATTCGGTGAACGAGTTCTTTTTTCAGGCCTTAACTGGTCAGTTCCCTCCGGGAGCAAGGTCGGTCTGGTTGGCAGCAACGGTGCCGGAAAGACCACTCTACTGAGGGCACTCACCAGCAGCTTCGCTCTCGACTCGGGGACCGTCGAAACTGGCAGAAAGGAAAAAATCGGTTATCTTCCCCAGGATCTTATGGAGCTTCCGGATATGGAGCTTCTCGATTTTCTCCGCCAAAAGACGGGTCTTGCCGCCGTTGAGGACGAACTGTCCCTCTGCACCGACAGCATGGCATCCCTTCCTCCCGATTCAGCCGATCATGGCCGTGCCGTTGCCCTGCACGATACCCTTATGAAACGGTACGAGGCCCTCGACGGCTATATCTTCGACGCCATGGCTGGAAAAGTTCTAAAAGGGCTTGGCTTCTCCGACGATGACCTGACGAAGTCTACGGGGGCCTTTTCCGGCGGATGGAAGATGCGCATTCACCTCGCGGGGCTGTTGCTTTCCTCACCGGATATTCTCCTTCTCGACGAACCCACGAATCATCTCGATTCTGAGAGCATGGAGTGGCTCGAGGGGTGGCTCTCCGCCTTCCGGGGGATCATGGTAGCCGTCTCTCACGACAGAAGGTTTCTTGACAGGCTCTGCACCTCCGTAGCCGAGCTCTACAACGGAAAGATCACCCTCTACAGCGGAAACTTCTCAGCCTACCTCGAGGAGCGGGAACGTCGGCTCGAGGAACTTCGAAAAACCCGGCGGCTCCAACAGGGGGAGATATCCCGGATGGAGGATTTTATCCGGCGCTTCCGCTACAAGGCTTCGAAGGCATCCTCCGTTCAGAGCCGTGTGAAACGTCTTGAGAAGATGAATCTCGTGGAAATCGAGGAGGAATCCAAGCGAGTCTCCTTCCGTTTTCCTCCCTGCACCCGGGCAGGCCTCGAGGTGCTCACTCTCGAGGAGGGTGAGAAGCGCTACGGCAATCATTCGGTCTTTCAGAACGCCTCCCTCACCATACAGAGGGGTGAAAAGATCGCCCTCGTCGGTGTAAACGGTGCGGGCAAGTCGACCCTCTCCCGGATTCTCGCGGGAAGAGAACCCCTTTCCTCCGGCACCCTCAGGCTCGGGCACCAGGTGACCCTGGGGTTCTACTCCCAGGAGTCATCCGAAAATCTCGACTATGACCGTACGGTCTGGCAGACCCTGTCGAGCCGGAACCCCGCCTGGACCGAACAGGATAAACGGAACCTCCTCGGAGCGTTTCTCTTCTCGGGAGAGGACATTCATAAGCCTGTCTCGATCCTCTCGGGAGGGGAGAAATCTCGCCTGGCCCTTCTGAAGCTGCTCCTCGAGGAGGCAAACTTTCTCATCCTTGACGAGCCCACCAACCATCTCGACATGCAGACCAGAGATCTCTTCCAGCGTGCCCTTCTGGAATACGATGGAACTCTCGTCATCGTCTCCCATGACCGGTATTTTCTCGATAATCTTGCGACGAAAGTTGTTGAAATCGCCCGGGGATCCCTTCGTGAATATCCGGGGAACTATTCGGAGTTCATCGAAAAACGGAAGAGTTTTCTCCCTCCGCAGGAAACGGGACCATCCGAGAAAAACGACCAGGAGAACCAGAGAGAACAAAAAAGAATCGAGGCGGAACGGCGGAACGATCTGTACCGTAGAAAAAAGATCGTACTCGATCGCCTGGAACCCCTGGAGGAGCGGATCGAAAGTCTCGAAAGCCTCCAGCAGCAGCGGGATACCCAACTCGCCGACCCTCTTTTCCTCTCCGATTCGGCGAAGACCTCCGCTCTTCTCATTGAAAGAAATGAAACCTCCCGGGAGCTTGAGGACCTGCTTCAGCTCTGGGAGGATTTGGTATCCGAGATGAACCATATTGAAAAAACAGGCTGAAACCGTGGATAAAGGAGGAGTTCATCAATGAGAAAAAAACGGAGATTCCTGCGAGGTTTTTGGATATTTTCCCTGCTCTGCCTTGTACTTCTTCCCGCGACGGAGGGGATCTGCTCCGGCAGCGGAGCAGAGAAAGCTGTAGAAGACAGGGGTACCCAGCTGCTACAGTATTTTCTTCGAGAGCTGACGCCCGAAAAAATCACCATGATCCTGTCGGATCAGCCCGACGACGAGGGCAACGTCCGGGAGATCTATCTCGATCTCAAAGGGTGTGTCATCGGCGGTGTGCGTATCGACACCCTCAGGATGGACGCCGTGGGGGTGAAATTCAACCCTCCGGAAGAGTGGAGTAAAAAAGAAATCGAACCCCTGGAAGTACTGAACGCCCATGCCTTCGCCCGGCTGACTGAGCACGATTTAAATGAGAATCTCCTTCAGAAGCAGTTCGGAGATGACGACAGCTGGCGAAATCTCCAGGTGGACATCCATCCCGAGGGGATATACGCGAGGGGAAACTACATCGCTCAGTTCATCTTTCGTCTGGACATCCTGATAGAGATTTTCAGTAAATTCAAGATCGTCGAAATGCAGCAGGTGTGGCTGGACGACTACTCCGTCAGGGTCAACAGGCTGGATATCCCCAAGTTCATCACCGACAGGGCAGTGGCGGAGATTCAGCCTCTTCTCGACCTTGGCAAGTTTGTCTTTCCCCTCAAACTGCATTCCATAGACTATGACGAAGAAGCGATCACTATCACAAGCAGGATCCTTCCGGAACCCTTCCCGGGAATAGTCTACAGCTGGGGGATTCCCGGAGAACAGGCAAAAAAATAGTCTTACTTTCCCGGTTTCCCGGGTCCGAAGGCCCCGAGAAACCCCTGGATGCTGTTTCCGATGAACTCCCGCTCCCGATCCTGCATATCAGGCTCCATACGGCGCCATGCCGCGAGAAAGGGGTCCCTCTCGAGGAGCTCCTGAAAAAAACGGTCTTCATCAGACGGAGGCACTCCCCGGCGGAGCAGTTCAAGGATGATCGTTTTCCAGAAGAGAATCTGTTCTTTCGCGAAGGTGAGCATCTCCATGGCCCCTTCAGCAGCGCCGAAGTGAGCATAACAGATACGTTTCGCCCCGAGATCGAGCATTCGGTCGATGGAGGCCAGGGTCACCTCCGGAAAGAAACGAGGGGGCGTGGCGGGGCGAAGGTAGGGAAAGGGCTCTTCCCCCTCGAGGAAGATGCCCGCAGCCTCTCCGGCGAAGAGCGTGCCGTCGCAGCAGAGAAACGAGCGATGATGGGAGGCGTGGCCGGGAGTCTCGACGGAGAGAAACCCCTCCGGCAGAGTTCCTTCGGGAAGAATCGCCTCTTCCGGAACGGGCTCGGGCTTTCCGTACAGCAGGGCTGTCTCTCCCAGAGTATCTACGCTCCCCTTCCACAGATCCTCCGGGTCGATAAGGTGTCGTCTGCCCTTCGGTGACACGGAAACGGAACAGCCGTACTCCTTCACCGCAAGGGCCGTGGCACCGGCGTGGTCAAGATGCACATGAGTGAGAAGGAGGGCATCGATCCGTCCTCCGCCCCGGGTCTCCACCGCCTCCCGCACGACAGGCCAGCTCACAGAAGGTCCTATATCCACGAGAAAGGTTCTGTTCTTCTCCTCGTCCCGAAGAATCCATGAGGAAAGAAATCTGCGAAAACCTGCCTTTTTCACCTTGAGGTCCAGAATATCGTAGCGCATGGGTGCTCCCCCTATTCCGAGATAATCACTTTCATGCCCGGATAGACCAGGCGTTTTAATTTTTCGAGATCAGTATTGTGCATCCGCACACACCCCTGGGTTATCATCGTTCCTATGGAGTCGGGCGCGTGGGTGCCGTGAATGCCTATTCCAGACCAGCCAGGCGTCTTCAGCCGGATGAACCACGGTCCGTAGGCCCCCGGGGTCGGTCCTTTTCCGTCTCCGAAGTCATAGGTCCACGATCGGGCATTCTGTATCTGCTGCACGGTGAAGCTGCCCGTTGGAGTACGACTGTCCCCCACCCGCTGCTTCTGCCCGCCGTTTAAGCCGATAGCTACAGGAAACGTTGCCTCAAGATTTTTCCCCCGGTACAGATACATGCGGTAGGAACTCTTCACCACACGGAGCCAGAGATCCTTTGCCCGTACATCCTCCGGCACGGGAGGAGGCAGGGGCTCCGAAGGTCTCGGCGGAACAGGTTCAGGAAGAGGTTTGGGAACAGGAGGCTGCGGAGCCGGTACGGGCTCAGGCACCGGAACCCTGCGGTCCTGATACATCTGGTACCCCTTGTATCCCGAGAAAAGGAGCAGAAAGAGAACGAGGGCTGCCGCAGCACCCTTCATCCAGAGCGGTAACTCTCTTAGTTTTGAAAACATGCAGTTCCTCCTTAAAAAAGACCCTTAATTCAAAAACAGCATTGATTTTAACATGGAAAAACCCCCGGGTACCGAAAAATCCTCTCCGTAATTTCCCCGATATTTTCTGGCGGAGACACCGCCGGGCTTGCTCCAGCCAGGCAGAGATACAAAGGAAAAACTATTTTTCTCCCACGGGAGAAGAAAAGAACTTGTTACAATTTTTCATGGTTTTCTTCTTGCATTTCCCCCTCTGAGGCCTTACACTGCATCAGGTTTCACACTCTTATCATCTGGAGGTAAAGATATGGAAAACGAGTACCAGTTCGACCTTGAGAGGTATATCGCTCCCGAGCGGTTCGCGCGAATCAAAGAGTTCGCGGCAGACAAAGAGACACCCTTTCTTGTCATTGACCTCGAAAAGATCGGACAGAAATACGATGAACTTCTCGGCACCCTGCCCTTCGCAAAAATTTACTATGCGGTCAAGGCCAACCCCAACGAGGCGGTCATTCGCCTGCTCATTGAAAAAGGGAGTTCTTTCGACATAGCCTCAGTCTATGAGCTGGACTTTATACTTTCCCTCGGCGCCTCACCGGACAGGATCAGCTATGGAAATACCATAAAGAAAGCAAAGGACATCGCCTACGCTTATTCGAAAGGCGTAAGGCTCTTCGCCACGGATTCCGAGGGAGACCTCGAAAAGATCGGGAAGAACGCCCCCGGGTCAAAGGTATTCTTCCGCATTCTCACTGACGGGAGCGGAGCTGACTGGCCTCTCTCACGGAAGTTCGGCGCTCACCCCGATACGATTTTCTACCTCATTCTGAAGGCTCCCGAACTGGGACTCAAGCCCTACGGAATCTCCTTCCACGTGGGCTCCCAGCAGCGGGACATCGGCCAGTGGGACCACGCCATCTCCACCTGCAAGTATCTTTTCGACTCGGCCGCGAAGGAAGGCATTCAGCTTCAGATGATCAACCTCGGCGGAGGATTTCCGGCGGACTATATCTCTCCCACCCAGAAAACCTCCCTGTACGGCTCTGAAATCACTCGCTTCCTCAGGGAGGATTTCGGCGACAATATGCCTGAGGTGATCGTCGAGCCAGGGCGCTCTCTGGCGGGAGACGCGGGAATTCTCGTCACGGAGATCGTGCTCATCTCGAGAAAATCTGATGCGAATCAGTACAGCTGGATATATCTCGACGTTGGAAAGTTCGGCGGCCTTATCGAGACCCTCGACGAATCCATTAAATACCCCATCTACTCGGAAAAGACCGGGCCTGTACAGGAGACCATCCTCGCCGGGCCTACCTGCGACAGCATGGATATTCTCTACGAGGACGAAAAGTACAAACTTCCCGATTCCCTCGTCGACGGCGACCGGCTCTATTTCTTCACCACCGGAGCCTATACTCAGAGCTACTCCTCAATCTGCTTCAACGGCTTCCCCCCTCTCCGGGCCTACGTGCTTGATGAAGAGAAGTAAAAGCACTATACTCTGATCAGAACAGTCACCGGGAGGACAGGAAGTGAGACTGTCCTCCCTTTCTATTTCCCTGAAAGGAGAAATACCCGTGGAAAAACGAGAAAAAAGGACCAACGAACTCTGGATCAGCGAGCAGCAGAGCGATGACATGACCCTCAGCCTCCGGACATCCGCTGTACTTCTCAATGAAAAAAGCGCCTATCAGGATATCCTCCTGGTGGAGACAGAAGAGTACGGCCGTATGATGCTCCTCGACGGAGCCATTCAAATCACCGAGCGGGACGAGTTCTGCTATTCGGAGATGATGGCCCATGTAGCCCTCTGCTCCCACCCCGATCCGAAAAGAGTCCTCATCGTGGGCGGAGGGGACGGAGCGGTCCTTCGGGAAGTCCTCCGCCACGCCAGCGTTGAAAAAGCGACCCTCATCGATATCGACCGTTCTGTTATTGAGGCATCCAAACGCTTTCTTCCGACTATCAGCGTCAGCCTCGACGATCCCCGGGCGGATGTGCAGTGCCTTGACGCCATGGAATATGTGAAAAACTGCCGGGGAGAATTTGACGTCGCCATCGTTGACAGCACCGACCCCGTGGACTTCGCCGCAGGCCTTTTCACATCCCCCTTCTACCGGGATATCTTCGCAGCCCTGGGGGAAAACGGAATGATGATCGCCCAGACAGAATCCCCCTTCACCGATACAGCGGTGATGCAGGGGGCCTTTTCTGCCATGAAGTCGGTCTTCCCCATCACTCGCCTCTACTGGGGAGCCATGCCCACCTATCCGAGCGGGATGTGGACATATACCGTCGGCTCCAAGTCCCCCGACCCCTCCCTGCCTGTACGGGAGGCTCCTGCGGGGACGCGGTACTACTCTTCCGAAGTCCATAAGGGAGCCTTCTCCCTGCCGCCTTTTCTGACCGACCTGCTTTCCAATCCGAAAGACCGTTAGAATTACGGAGCCGACTATAGACGTCGAGGAGGAGAAGAGCCGAAGATGAGAGTTTTAGTCGCCCTCGGAGGCAACGCCATATTGCAGCGGGGACAGCAGGGGCTTGCGTCCGAGCAGCGCGCCAACGTTCAGAAGACGGTGGAGCAGATCGTCCGGATGATAAAGGCGGGCCATGAGGTCGTAGTCACCCACGGAAACGGTCCCCAGGTGGGGGCCATCCTGATACAAAACGAGATGGGAAGGGCGGCTGTTCCGGCCATGCCCATGGACGTCTGCGGAGCGGAGAGCCAGGGGCTGATAGGGTACATGTTCTGCGAGAGCTTTTCCAATACCCTCGCCCGGGAGGGCGTCACCGGCCGGGACCCGGTCTGCCTCGTCACCCGGGTGGAGGTGGACCCGGAAGACCCGGCCTTCGCCCACCCCACGAAGCCCGTAGGCCCCTTCTCCACCGAAGATGCGGCACAAAAGCGCATTGAAGAGACGGGTGAGACGTGGATCAGCGACGCTGGCAGAGGGTGGCGGCGGGTCGTCCCCTCCCCTGACCCCATAGCCATTGTCGAGAAGGACGTGATCAATGACCTCCTCGAGAAGGGGTTCACTCTCATCGCCTCGGGAGGAGGGGGAATTCCCGTCATCAAGCGCCCGGACGGACAATACGAAGGGGTGGAGGCGGTCATAGACAAGGACCTTGCCGGAGAACTTCTCGCCGCATCCGTCAAGGCGGACCTCCTGATGATCCTCACGGACGTCCCCCGGGTCGCCGTCCATTACGGAACTCCTCAGCAGCAGTGGCTGGAGCGGCTCACCCTCGCGGAGATGGAGCCCCTCGAAAAGGAGGGGCACTTCAAGGCCGGATCCATGGGGCCGAAGGTGAAGGCCATTCTCCGCTTCGTCCGCAGCGGCGGAGAGCGGGGAGTCATCGCGAGCCTCGACGAGGCTCTCGAAGCTCTCGAGGGAACGGCGGGAACCCAGATCTTCAGAAACTGAACTACCGGTCTCTCACGTTAAAAAGGCCTCCCGAACGGGAGGCCTTTTTTTCTGCGCTTCAGATGCTGATTTCAGGACGAACATCTGCCTTCCTTCTCATCTGACGTCCCTTTTCTGTCGTGCAAGAGCGAAGGCAATTTCGGCGAAAAGAAGGGTACCTGGAAGAAGCATCTCCTCATCCAGATCAAAATATTCGTTGTGGTGCCCTGCGGCGATATTGCTTCCGAGGCCGAAATAGACCGCTTTCCCGCCTCGTTTCTGAACGGCTTTCATCATCCAGGAGGCATCTTCGCTTCCTCCGAGGCTCATCAGAGGCGCGATCTTCGAAATTCCGGAAATCTTCACCGCCTTTTCTGCCACGAGGTCCACGAGCTCCGCATCGCTCGCCGCATCGACGGCCTCCCCCATTTTAGCCGAGGAGATCTCCACACCGTACATAGCTGCCGCTCCTCTTGCCGCTTCCATGGCTCGGTCGAAGACGTAGGAGTTCAGCTTTTCGGTGGCTCCTCTGCTTTCCACCTTCACGACCGCGTGAGAAGGGATGACGTTCCGTCCGGTGCCAGCCTCAAGAACTCCGACGTTCAAACGGGTCGGACCGTCGCTGTGAGGGGCGATTCCCGCCATGGCGAGAACGGCGGACGCCGCAGCCAGAAGGGCGTTTTTGCCCTCCTGGGGAGCCGCACCGGCGTGGGCAGCCTTTCCCCTGTAGATCAGGTCAAACTTCGTAGTGCAGAGAAATCCGTCCATTCCCGGTGCAACTGTACCCGATGGCAGTCCGTTTCCGATATGAGCGCTTACGAAGTACTCCACATCATCGAGAAGGCCCTTCTCTGTCATGGCCTTGCCGCCCCGGACCCCTTCCTCGGCGGGCTGAAAGAGCAGCTTGATCACGCCCTTCAGTTTCTCCTTGTTTTCCATAAGTATTTCCGCCAGCCCCAGCCCCATGGCAGTGTGGGCGTCATGACCGCAGGAATGCATGCTGCCGTCGTTGAGGGACGCGAAACCCTCACTTCTGGGCCTGTGGCTGCCATCCTTTGCCTCAGAGACGTCTACTGCATCCATATCGAACCTGAAGGCAACCACCGGTCCCTTTCTACCTGTATCGAGCACGCCCATAGCACCGGTGAAGCCGTCCATCCTCTTTATCCATTCGGGGTCGGCCCCCTGATTGAGGGCCCGCTGAACGGACTCTGCCATCATCTCTTCTGAGGGGCGCCCCATCACTGCCTCGGTCTGTATAACGTCCCGGCCCACAGAGACCGCGTATCCAAGGTCCGTTAAAATCCCCGCGACCTTCGCGGTCGTCCAGAATTCTGTCCAGCCAGTCTCTGCGTGGCGGTGAAAAGTACGCCTGAGATCGATGATCTTCTGCCTCATTTCAGCATTGTGAGTCATCATTTTCTTTCTCCCCTCCCCCTCGTAAGAGGGGCATAATACAGGAAGTGCCGGAAGTCATGCTTCCGGCACTTCTAATGGTTTTATTTTTTAACCTTTTCTTCGAAGAACTTCTTCCCAGGTGATGAAGGAGTGGTAATACTGCATGTCTCCGTCGTCAAGGCCCCGGGTGATCTCTGTGATGTGGGTGTGTTCCGCGCCGATCTGTTCAAGAACGTAATCCACTGCGACCTGGGGCATGCTGTCTTCTCCGCAGGTGTAGATGTCGAGGGCCATATACTTTGCCTCCGGCCATGTGTGGATCGACAGATGAGATTCGCTGATCACGATCACTCCGCTGACTCCGTCAGGGGGAAAGCGATGGAAGGAGACCGACCAGACCTGGGTGTTCGCCCTCCTCGCGGCTTCAACAAGAATCTCCTGCAGCTTGTCTACCTGCGAAATAACCGGACCGCACCCAGATGCCTCAACGATGAAATGAAATCCCTTTGGCGACATTTTTCCGCTCCTCCTTCACGCTGTGCCTTGCCTTCGAAAAGAAAAAACAACCGTCCGATCGAGCACACCGGACGGCCTGATCATTTTAAAGTGGTGGAGCTAAGGGGGCTCGAACCCCTGACCTCTTGAATGCCATTCAAGCGCTCTCCCAGCTGAGCTATAGCCCCTCAGACGCAAACGAAAGTATTATAAGGACCCGGAGGGGTTCTGTCAACCACTATTTCGCCGAGTGTGACGCCGAAAGCGCCCTTCCCTTCCTCTCGATGGATTCGAGAAGAGAGAGATAGGACTTCTCGAAGGCGGCGACCCCTTCCTTCAGGAGGGCGTCGGTGACCTCCCGGAGAGAGATGCCGAGGGTGACGAGAAGACCGAGACGGTGATCCATTCCATCCCGATCGGCCGTTACGGTGGTCTCAATTTTTTCGACCTTTTCGAAAGCCTCCAGAGTTGCGGGAGGAACTGTGTTCACTGTAAAGGGACCCATGAGGGAATCGATATAGAGAGTCGGCGAATAAGCGGGGTTTTTTGTTCCCGTGCTCGCCCAGAGGGGGCGCTGTATCTGGGCCCCCTTCTCCTCGAGGGCATGCCACCGGGGAGAGGAAAAAAGGGTTTCGAAGTCCCTGTAGACGGCCCGGGCGTTGTCGATGGCGATCTTTCCCTGAAGCTCTCTGTCTCCCCGGGCAGCAAGAAGTTTGTCCACCGAAGTGTCTACCCTGCTGACGAAGAAGGATGCCACTGAGGCGATTCCGTCGACGGGAAGCCCCCGGGAAAGGCGGTCCTCGAGCCCCGAGATATAGGCTTCGGCCACGTCGCCGTACTGATCCCGGGAGAACATGAGGGTGGCGTTGATGCTGATTCCCGAAGCGATGGTCTTTCGGATGGCGCCCATCCCCTCCTCGGTGGCGGGTATCTTGATCATGACGTTTTTGCGATCCACGAGGGCCGCAAGACGCATCGCCTCCGCAACAGTCTCCTCTTCATCGTGGGCGAGCAGAGGGCTCACTTCAAGGCTGACAAAGCCGTCTTTTCCGCCACTTTCCTTATAGACGGGAAGAAAACGGTCCGCGGCCTCCTGTACGTCCGCCACAGTGAGGGAAGTGTAAATTTCTTCCGCAGTCTTTCCCTTTTTTCGAAGGGCCAGAATGTCATCATCATAGTCGGAGGTTTTCCCGATGGCGTTATCAAAGATTGAGGGGTTCGTGGTCACTCCCCGGACACCTGAACGGATCATTGCGTCCAGTCCGCCGGAGGTCAGTAGATCCCTGCTGAGAAAATCGCACCAGATGCTCTGGCCGAGCCTCCGGGCAAGTTGAATCGGATGAGGTGTGGTCATGTGGATCTCCTTTCATTTTCAGTCAATTTTTTCTCGCTCTCCAGTCCAAGACCGGAGGTTACGGGAAGATCTTCCCGGTAGAGGGCGGCCAGAGATCGCAGTTCCTCTTCACCCACTCCGGAAAAAAAAACCCGCCATCCCCTTTCCTTCAGGGGAAAAAGGACCGTGGTTCCCTTCGGCGAGGGAAGAAGGACCATTTCCTCCATATCCACCCAGGGAAGAGTTTCCGTTCTCCCCTTCCCCCAGAAGAGAGTCTCCTTGGAAAAACCCTTTTCGGAAAGGATAAACTGTTTATCGTACCCCGCGATATAGACACAGGCCGATCCGATAAGCAGGTAGGGGACAAAGGCGGAGAGCCCCCCTTGAAAGGAGACGATCCGGCGCAGGCCATCCGCCAGCAGAAAAAAACCGGTGAAGAGCCCTGCCCATTTCACCCACCGGGGAAAGGGAAGTCCCCGGGTGGTGATTCGGGGAGTCTTGGTCACACCGTTCCTCCTGGCTTCTTATCAACCCAGGGAATGCCGATTCCCATCTTCGTCATGGCAAGGGCAACGAGCGGATTGAGATAGTTCAAAAAAGCATAGGGGAGGTACGAAAGGGTCGGCACGCCGAGAACGCTGGCATTGTATGCTCCGCAGGTATTCCACGGTACGAGCACTGACGTGAGTGTACCGGAGTCCTCGAGGGTGCGGGAGAGAAGCCGGGGATCGACCCCTCTGCCGTTCTGTTCGAAATCAGCAAAGGCGGTGCGGAACATCCGGCCCGGCATCACGAGGGCGAGATACTGATCTCCCAGAAAGAGGTTCGTGAAAACGCACGAGACTACGACGGAGGCGACGAGGCCGAAGATGGAGCGGACGCTCTGCATGAGGCGGGCGAGAAGAACCTCGAGGAAGCCGCAGGTCTCCATGATCCCTCCGAGGACGAGGGCGACGAGGATGAGGGCGATTGTTTCGAGCATTCCCGAGAGACCTCCCCGGGCAAGAAGATCGTTGAGCATAGCGGCGATCTCCTTGACTGAATCGAGGCTTTCAGCGGCGAAAACCGCAGTTCCCGCAAGGGCTCCGTTGACGGCGGCTATGTCGGCAGCTTCAGAGACGTTAGCGATGACCGAGGGTGAATATCCCGAATGAAGAGCTCCGAGAACGTCTCCGAGTCCCGCTCCCTGGAGAAGGGCCATAAGGGCAGCGAGGAGCATCCCCGCCACGATGCCCGGAATGGCAGGCACCTTCAGTGCAGCCAGGGTAAGCACGAGAAGAGGAGGCACAAAGCCGAAGAGGGAGATGGTGAACTCGGCGGACATCATCTGCTGAATGATGGATATCCGGGTCGTGTCGAGGGCGGCGCTGCCGTACCCCGACCCCATGAAGAGGGCGATGGCCGTAACTATCACGAGGGTCGGCCCTGTCGTCCAGAGCATGGCCTTGATATGGCTGAAGAGATCGCTTCCGGCCACTGCGGGAGCGAGATTGGTCGTATCTGAAAGGGGGGACATCTTATCGCCGAAATACGCCCCGGAGATGACAAAGCCCGCCGTCACGGGAGCGGGAACACCGAGCCCTGCGCCGATACCCATGAGGGCGATGCCCACTGTGCCGCTCGTGCTCCAGGAGCTGCCCGTGGAGAGGGAGACGATGGCGCAGATGAAGAGGGAGGCCACGAGGAAGTAGCGGGGGGAGAGAAGGTTGAGCCCGTAGTAGATCAGGGTGGGGACCACTCCGCTGAGGATCCATGCACCGATGAGGCCGCCGATGGCCAGAAGGATGAGGACCGCCTGAAGGGCTATGGTGATTCCGCCGATCATCCCCTCCTCCACCTCTCTCCATGGTTTGCCGAGGAAAAAGACTCCCATAAGCGCCGTGAAGACTGCGGCGAGAAACAGCGGAACGTGTGCCGAGAGGGCGAGCCCAAAGGTGGCGCCCGAAGCGAAATGAATGTCGAGAACTCCGTAGCTGATGATAAGCGCGTCAATAATGAGGACGAGTAATGCTTCGCCGAACCGAGGGTTCCTTCCCCGTTCCTTTTCCATGAATATCAGTCCTTTCCAAAGATGAAATAACGCCCTCGAATTCCAGAACGCTTTCGGTAATTATAGAGAGTTGCCCTCCATCTGTCCAGAAATTTCCTCTCCCGGAAAGAAAGGAAAAAAGGTGCAGCCGAAAGAGCGGGCCGCACCTTTTTGGTAGACAGGAAATCTAAATTTTCAGCTTCGGAACTTCTCGTACAGGCTCTTCGTTGTGGGACGATTCGGATAGGGAAGAGGAATGTACTGAACCGAGGGGCGAGTCGTCCCCGACTGGGGGTAGAGGCTCATGAGATTACAGAATTCATCCTGGTCGTTCTCCACTACGGGGAATCCCAGTTCAATAGCCTCGCCCTCGGTGATGGGGTAATCGTGGGTCCATCGTCCGTCAGTAAGGGTCTCGGCAAGGATCTTTCCTTTTTCTTCTCCCATGCGGTCCTTGATGAGTTCAAAAACAACTTCCCTCGTCTGCCGGATGGCCTTGCTTCCCATATCGGCGAGGATGAGCGTCTCGTCATCCACTTCGTCCTTCGATTTCTGTTCGATGGCTCTGAGGATGGAGGCCGCCGGATACTGGCCGATCTGGGGGTCCACCGGGCCGAGAACGGCGTGCCTGTCCATCAGGATCTCGTCCGCTGCCAGGGCGATAAGAGTCCCTCCTGACATGGCGTAGTGAGGCACCACCACGGTGACCTTTGCCTGGTGCCGCTTCAGCGCCCGGGCGATCTGTTCCGCCGCGAGAAGCAGCCCGCCGGGGGTGTGGATGATGAGGTCGATTGGGGTGGACTCGGAGGTGAGGCGGATGGCCCGCAGCACCTCCTCGGAATCTTCGATGTTAATGTAGTTTCGGGAGAACATCCCCAAAATCCCCTTGCTCTCCTGTCTGTGTATGAGGGTGATGATCCGCGTCCCTCTGTGTTTTTCGCATTTCTTGAGGGACGCAACCCTGCGAAGGCGGAGTATCTGCTGCTGAATCTGTGGAAAGATGAAGAAGAGCAGCAGGAAATAGAACCAGAGAGACGAGCTGTTCATGAAGTTCCTCCTTGGATTGGGTACATCTTATTTTTGAAGCGCTTCTGTTCTGGCCTTTCCGTTCTCCGGCAGAGCGCGGAAGGCCGAGGTGCCGTCGGAGATGTAGGCCTCTATGGTTCCGCACCGCGTCCCCGTTCTTTCGAGAAGGTAATCGGCGAGCCGGTCCTCTATCAATTTCTGGATGGCCCTGCGCAGAGGGCGGGCACCGAACTTCGGCTGGTACCCCTCCTCGAGGATGAGATCCCGGACCTCCTTGTCAACCACGAGGCCGATGCCCTGACCTTTCAGCCGGTCCTGCACTTCCTCGAGCATAATCTTCACGATATGGTCCATGTGCTCACGATTCAGCGGACTGAAGACGATGAGCTCGTCAAGGCGGTTGATGAACTCCGGCCGGAAGGTTTTGTTCACCTCGTCAAGGATGGTCCCGCGAAGGCGGGTCCAGTCGAAGGCATTGGATTCGTCTCCTCCGGAGAAGCCGAGAAACCCGCCCTTGATTGAATCGCGGGCACCGACGTTGCTCGTCATGAGGATGATTGTATTCCGGAAGTCCACGGTCCGTCCCTGGCCATCAGTGAGCCGTCCGTCCTCAAGAATCTGAAGGAGGATGTTGAAGATATCAGGATGGGCCTTCTCAATCTCGTCGAAGAGAATCACCGAATAGGGGCGGCGGCGGACAGCTTCCGTCAGCTTGCCTCCCTCTTCATATCCCACGTACCCCGGAGGGGCGCCGATGAGCTTTGAGACCTCGTGCTTCTCCATGAACTCGCTCATGTCGAGGCGGATCATGGATTCGTCCGCTCCGAAGAGGAAGCGCGCCAGGCACCGGGCAAGTTCGGTCTTTCCAACCCCCGTCGGGCCAAGCAGCAGAAAGCTGCCTATGGGGCGCTTCGGGTCCTTCAGCCCGCTCCGGGCCCGGCGGATTGCCCGGGCGATGGAGCTGACGGCCTCGCTCTGGCCGATAAGACGTTTTTCTATCTCTTCTTCCATGTTTATCAACCGCTCAGACTCCTCGCCGGTGAGCTGGAAGACGGGAATCCCCGTCCATTCAGAGACAACATCGGCGATGTCTTCTCCGGTGACCTCCGGCTCGTAGGTGTTCTTGCGGGTATGCCACTGGGATCTCTCGTCCTCAAGCTTTTCCGAGAGACACCGCTCCTCATCCCGAAGCTCTGCGGCCTTTTCAAACTCCTGCTCCCCCACGGCATTTTCCTTTTTCTTCCGGACAACCTCGAGGGTCTCCTCCAGTTCCTTCAGCACATCGGGAACCTCCATGGCGCGGATTCGGGCCCGAGCAGCCGCCTCATCGATAAGATCTATTCCCTTATCGGGAAGATGGCGGTCCGCAATATACCGGGCGGAGAGCCGGGCCGCCGCCTCGAGGGCGTCGTCGGTAATTTTTGCCCGGTGATGGGTTTCATATCTGTCCCGCAGGCCCTCAAGGATGAGGATCGAGTCGTCCACCGTGGGCTCCTGCACATGCACCGGCTGAAAGCGTCGCTCAAGGGCGGCATCTTTTTCGATATGCTTCCGATACTCTTCGAGGGTCGTGGCTCCCACGACCTGGAACTCCCCCCTCGAGAGGCTCGGCTTCAGGATATTCGCCGCGTCGACAGCTCCTTCGGCTCCGCCCGCTCCGACGATGGTGTGGATCTCGTCGATGAAGAGAATGACATCCCTGGTGTCGGTAAGTTCTTTCACCAGCTTCCGCATCCGCTCCTCGAACTCGCCCCGGTATTTCGTGCCCGCGACGAGATTGCCGATGTTGAGCTGCATGACCTTTTTGTCCTTGAGAATATCGGGAATGTCCCCTTCGGCGATCATCTGGGCAAGCCCCTCAACTATGGCGGTCTTTCCCACGCCCGGGTCCCCGATGAGCACTGGGTTATTCTTCGTCCGCCGGGAGAGGATCTGGATGATCCTTTTGATCTCCTTGGCCCGTCCGATTACGGGGTCGAGCTCTCCTTTGCGGCTCTTCTCCGAGAGGTCGATGGCCAGCTGATCGAGAGTCGGCGTCTTTGTCCGCCCCTTCTTCGACCGGAGATCCTGAACGTCCCCCGCCCTTTCGACAGTGCCTTCAGCGCCGGGGAAAAACTTCGCCATTTCGCTGACCACGAGAGCGTGATCCAGTCCGAGGCTGAGAAGGATGGAAGCGGCTACCCCTTCGCCCTCAGAGAGAATGCCGAGGAGGATATGTTCTGTTCCTACGTAGTTGACACCCATATTTCTCGCCTCACGGATTGAGAGATCGAGAACCCGCTTCGCCCTCGGGCTCAGAGGAAGATCGACAGGCTTCAATATGGGGTGGCTTTTTCCCGTGGCGGACTCGATACGATTTCGAACCTCGTCAAGATTCAAACCGAGGGATTCGAGGGCCTGAACTGCCGCCCCCTCCCCCTCCGAGAGAATTCCAAGGAGGATATGCTCCGTTCCGATCACGTCATGACCGAGTCGGAGGGCCTCTCTATGGGCAAGCTGCACCACTTTTTTTCCTCTTTCAGTGAAAAACTGCCACATTATTCATCATCCTTTGTTTGGCATCGATAAAAAGTAAATGGAGGCTTTACGCCAGGGCCAGGCTGCGCATCAGTCTTTTCAGCAACTCGGCTGAAATGGCACTCCGCCGGTAGGGTGAAACATCGAACTCAGAGCTCCCGAGTTCCTCCGCGTGCCTCAGCGCCACTTCTATGAGAATACGCTCCCGGGAATCAATCATCTCCCGTTCCTGAAGGGAGACGAGAAGGCGCCGGGCTTCCTGGTCGGTAATAGTGTCACCGATGAGTTCGTCGATATGGTTGATCCTGTCCTGGGGCATGTCGTAGCAGATGCGCAGAATCCGAATGTATCCGTGCCCGCCCCGCTGGCTCTCCACAAGATATCCTCTTTCAGGGGTGAACCGGCTGCGAAGAACGTAGTTGATCTGACTGGGCACGCACCCGAATATCTCAGCCAGTTCCTTTCTTCGAAGAGATACGGACTGCTCCTCCTCAACCTCTGAAAAAAGATTGTTGATATACTTCTCAATGACTCGGGTCAGACTAGCCATGCTGTTCCCTCCATACTACAGATTTCACAGCCCATTCTACGGCATTGGTCAGGATTAGTCAATAACGGTAAGATTACCGTGAATCCGCGGAGAAGGGGTGTCAGCTTTCGTTGAGAAGGAAGTGCCCGACGGAGTGAGGGGCTATTTTTTTCCTGCGGCCCGGGATTCTTTTCCCTCAAGAAGCCTCCGGATATTCTCCCGGTGGCGAAGGGTGGAGAGAAGGGCGAGAGCGGCAAGAAGAAAGATGTAGGGAAGGGGAAATTTCAAAAAAAAGGCCAGGAGAGGAAGGCTCCAGAGGGAAAGAAGGGAGGCAAGGGAGACATACCCTTTCGTCTTGAACAGAAGCAGCCAGATCAGGCCTCCCGCAGGGGCGAGGAGAAAGGAGAGAGGGGGGTGCAGGAAGAAAGCGACGCCATAGGACGAGGAGACCCCCTTGCCTCCCCGGAAACCGAGCCAGAGAGGAAAGTTGTGCCCGCACACTCCGGCGAAAGCGGTCATCGCGAGAATACCGGGGTCCACGACACCCGCGCTTTTCGCGAGGAGAAGGCCCGCAGCCCCCTTGATCATATCAACGAGGGTGACCGCCACGGCCCATTTCTTTCCCATCAGACGCCCCACGTTGGTCGATCCGACATTGCCCGACCCCACAGTCCGGATGTCCACTCCCTTCACCACTCTGGCGGCGAGATACCCCGCAGGAAAGGAGCCGAGGAGGTAGCCGAGAAGAATCCACAGGAGAGGGATCATCGTCTTCCTCTTTTTTCCATGAAAGCGTCCACGACGAGGACACCCTTGACGTTGACAAAGAGAGGGTTGACGTCGAGCCGACGAACCTCTTCCTCGCACCAGGCCAGCCGGGAAAAAGCGGAGAGCGCAGAGGCAAAGGCCTCGATGTCGAGACGGTCCCGCCGCCATCCTTCCAGCAGCAGAGGGTACCCCCGGGAGCTTTGGATCATTGAGAGAGCTTCTTCTTCATCGAAGGGGGCCACCCGAAGCACCCCGTCGGAAATAATCTCTCGATAGACTCCGGCGATCCCCATCTCCATCACCGGACCGAACCGTCTGTCCCGTCGTAATTCTATCCGCCACTCCGTTCCGCCCCGGATCATCTCCTGGATAAGCACTCCCTGGATCCTTGCCTTCGAATCGGCCAGGCGGGCTTTCTCAAGGGTTCTGCCGTAGGCGTTTCTCACTTCCTCTTCGTTCTGCAGGTTCAGCGCGATCACCCGGGCCTCGCTTTTATGAAGGATGGAGGGGGACATGACCTTCATTGCTACTGGATATCCTATCTCTTCAGCGGCAGCTTCTGCTTCGTGAAGGGACCGGCAGAGGCGCTCTCTCGCTATGGGGATTCCGTACCTTGCGAGAAATATTTTAGCGTCGTACTCTGTAGGGTCTATCGGAAGGGGACATTTCGAGACGACAGTCCTCCCTCGCTCCCATTTCAACAGATCCTCCCGGGGAAGGGCCGCCAGTTTCAGGGCGGCAAGGGTCCGGCCAACGCCCGGGATGAAGGGAAGAGAAAGGTCGGCGGCCCGCTTTTCCAGAGCGGGAGAGTCCTCAAAGGAGGTGAAAAGTACGTCCCCCCGTTTTTCTTCAGAACTCTTTGCACCGTTGTGCCGGGGAGAGAGGGGGTGGTCTTCGAGAAAGGCCAGGGCTATCTGGCCCTCTTTTTCCTCCGCCTCTTCAAGCCCGGCATCCAGGATTCTCTGCCGGAGAAGGGCGCACCGCTCTCTGTCGGAGGATAAATAAAAGATTTTCTTCTCCCGGAGCCGCAGAGAAAGAGAAAAAGCGACGGCACTGTCGACTATCTCTCCCGGTTCTGAGAGAAGGGTAATGCCGTACTGCCGGAAGGCCGCGTCCTCCAGCCTCTCGGCCTCTGCGTCGCGGGTCAGAAGCAGCAAAGCGACCCGTTTCTCCTCCCGGGCGGCACGGGCGGCGAAATCCAGCAGCTCCCGTCCTTTTTCCAGCTTTGCAAGGAGGAAGACAAAAAGAGAGGGACGGCTGTCCTGAGCGAGGATGGCCTCCGCCGCATCGAGGGGAGAGTAGTCCCACGAAGAGCCAAAGGACAGGGCATAGAGGAAGGAGACATTCCTGCTTTTCGCCATGGCCATCGTCCTGAGAAAAAGGGAACCTCCCTCAGCGAGAAAAACGGTGTTTCCCCTTCCTCCCGAGAGAGCCGGAGTCAGAATCCCTTCGCTCCTGGGTCCGATAAGACGGACTCCCCTTCTCTGCGCTTCGGCGAGCAGGGCGGCGGAAGGTGTTTTCGGCCAGCCTCTTCCGAGAATCACCCAGGAGATTTTTTCTTCCAGAGCTTGCTCCAGAAGGGACGAGGCGGCAGCTCTGCTCTTCGCCGCGAGAAAGACCGTATCAGGAGTTTCTCCGGAAGGAGCCGTCAGGGCAGAATACACAGCCGGCTCTATGGCAGAAAGTCCGAAGAGTTCGGAACTGCACCCCCGGAAGCTGATTGTCCCCTCTCCGGGAAAAAGAGCGGTCTTCTTCATCGCATTTCCTCCTGATCCCTCTCTTCACTCAAGAGAAAGGGGGATTTAGTGATTAGAAGTGTACCAAAAAAACAAGGAAGAGGGGAAAGATGACCTGATATTTCTTCCTTTTAATTTACATTGCGTTCCCGCTGTATTTACAGAGATTTTCAGGGGCGGGAAAATCCCTGAGGAGAGCACAGCTTCCGGTGAGGAGAGAGCTGGCAGGTCAATCCAGCAGGTGTACAAAAAAAGGCCCCCTCCGTTTTGGAGAGAGCCTGCTTTTCAGATGGTGCGGAGGGGGAGACTTGAACTCCCACAGCTTTGCGGCCACAAGGTCCTTAGCCTTGCGCGTCTACCAGTTCCGCCACCCCCGCATGACCGACGGATATTATAATATCGCAGCCCTCCAGAGTCAAGGGCTGAAAGAGAAAGAAAAGACTAAAACTCTCTTCTTTCTTTGATTCTGGCCGCTTTGCCGCTTCTCTTGCGCAGGTAATAGAGCTTCGCCCGGCGTACTTTGCCGAGACGCTTTATCTCGATCTCGTTGATTGAGGGGCAGTGAAGGGGAAATACCCGTTCGACTCCCACGCCGCTGGAGATCTTCCGCACTGTGAAGGTCTCGCTCAGCCCGCCGTGTTTCCGGGCGATCACGACTCCCTCAAAAACCTGGATGCGCTCCCGGGTACCCTCTCGTACCTTTACGTGCACCCTGACTGTGTCTCCGGCGCGAAAGGCGGGAATTTCATCCTTTAGATACTTTTTTTCCACAAGACTGATGACGTCCATTATATCGTATCCTCCTCGAGTCCGTTTCTTTACAATCGTATTTTTCTAAAATCAGCGCCAGCCGAAAAACCGGTCGAAGATCACTCCGGCGGCGGTCCTGACGGAGAGATGGTTATAATCTTCAGCTCCTCCTGAAAGGGGCTGTAATATCACAGAGCACTGATCAAGTACTTCGTCGTGAAGGCCCGATCCCGTTCCGAAGACGAAAAGAACTGCTTTTTTTTCTCTCAGAATCTTTCTCTTCGCTTCAAGCCAGTGAAAGGCCCCCTCCCGATTTTTCGCGCTGGTACCAATGATCAGGGGAGGTTCTTTTTCCCGTTTTGCGATCCATTCGATTGCCCGGGAAAGAGATGCGACGGTTTTAAGGTGGAAGAAAGCCTCTTTTCTCGCGGGGTTGGCCTTTCCTCCTCCGCCCTCCGTCCAGTGGCGAGCCACGGTCTTCACAAGTTCTCTCTGGCTCGAAAGAGGCGTGGCCACGAGAAAACGGTCGATTCCGTAGGTCCTGCACGACCGGGCGATATCTGAGAGGTCGAGGCCGGTCACCGCCGCCGTACTTTTTTCCCCCCGCCTGTCTAGAACGGGAGAATGAATCAGGGCGGCGTAGACTCCCCGGGTGAGGTAGGGCCGGATGTTCGCCCGGGCGATCAGATCGCTCCGCCGTGAGAGGGTTCGTTCCGCTGCCGAGCTTCTGCGCCACTCTTCGATGAGGGCGGCGTTGCCGCTCAGAAGAACCTCCGGAACCTTCTCCCCCTGCCATTCGGCGGGGCGGGTGAAGTGAGGGTGGTCGAGCATTCCGCGATAGAAGGAGTCCTCCACCACAGCCGATTCTTTTCCTATGACGCCGGGAATCAGGCGGGCCATGGCGTCGATTATGGCCATGGCGGGAATTTCTCCGCCCGTAAGAACGAAATCACCGAGGGAGATCTCCCGGTCAACCCTGCGGGCTGTGAACCGTTCGTCAAGCCCCTCGTAATGACCGCAGAGTATAACCACATGCCTCTGGGCCGCAAGGGTCTCCACGATCTCCTGGGAGAGGGGATCCCCCTGAGGAGAGGGGTAGACCACGTATCCGGGTCCCCCGTCTGTTTCAAGGGAAGCCAGGGCTTTCTCCATCACCTCGGGAAGAAGCACCATGCCCCCTCCTCCGCCAAAGGAATAATCGTCCACCTGGCGGTACCTCCCGGTACCGAAAGAGCGAAGGTCCACCACGTCAACCCGTATCGTTCCGCTCTTCACCGCACGGCCGATCATGCTCGTGGAGAGAAAGTCGGCGAAGAACTCCGGAAAGGCGGTGAGAATCGTTACATGCACGTTTCCCAGAGACCTTCCATTAATGCGATAGATATCTGTCTTTTTTCAAGGTTCACTTCTTTGATGAATTCCTTCACTGCCGGAATGTAGTGGTCCTTTCCATTTTCGTCCCGAATGACGTAAAGATCCTGCTCGCCCGCCGAGGCTACATCCTGAACTGTTCCGAGGGTTTCCCCCGACTCCGCGTTCACGGCAGTCATTCCGAGAAGATCGTCAACCCAGAACTCCCCTTCATCAAGGGCATACCGCTCTTCGGGTTCGATTTCGATGAAGCTCCCTGCAAACCCTTCAGCCTCCGAGCGGGACGTAATCTCCTCTGTTTGAGCCAAAACCAGCCCCTTGTGTTCGATTCTGCGGGCCGAAAGCAGAGTGAGCTCTGTGCGAAATGCACCCTCACCGGTATATACGCGCATCTTTTCCATGGAGAGAAATCTCTCCGGCAGGTCGGTGAGAGCGAGAATCTTCAGCTCTCCCCGTATTCCATGGGGTCCGAGGATCCGTCCGATACGAACCCTATTCTTCCTCACGAATATCCACGTCCACCCGATCGTTTTCTTTTACTGCACCGGCCTTGGCGAGAAGGCGGATCGCGTTGATGGTCGCTCCGCGCTTTCCGATTACCCTTCCCACGTCCTCAGGGGCGACGCGGATCATTACGGATATAACGCCGCGGTCGTCGTTTTCTGCTGTGACCTGAACCTTGTCCGGATCGGTGACGAGCCGACGGACGATGAAATCTACAAGTTCCCTGTAATCCGCCATGACTATTCCACCGGCTTCTTCTCTGCCTCGAACTTTTCCCAGACACCGGTTTTTCTGAGCAAGCCCCTGGCGGTGTCGGAAGCTGCTGCGCCGACCTTCAACCAGTGCATAGCCCGCTCTTCATTCACCGTAATAGCTGCGGGGTCAGTCATGGGATCGTAGGTTCCGAGAAGTTCGATAAAACGGCCGTCTCGTGGGGCTCGTGAATCAGCCACCACCAACCGGTAAAACGGGGCCTTTTTCCGTCCGTGACGGGCAAGGCGAATACGTACTGCC